>NZ_JAOCQE010000001.1 GCF_025290915.1 Streptomyces sp. 15-116A
GCGGTGACGCCGAGAATCGAGCCCACGGTCATGACCGTACGGGGACCACGGCGGTCGAGGATGCGGCCGACGGGTATGCCTGCGAGTGCAGAAACGATCAGTGCGGCTGAGAAGGCACCGGTGGTGGCGGTGGCCGACCAGCCGGTGTCGGCGGTGATCCGCGGGTTCAGGACGGGGAAGGCGTAGTAGACGATTCCCCAGCTGGTGTCTGGGTGGCGCACAGGGCGGGCAGGGCGGCGCGAGGCCGTGACCGGTCCCCTGTTCCGGTCACGGCCTCACTGGTGGGCAGGTGGGTCATCGGCGGATCAGCAGCATCCGGCGGCGTCAGGGCCGGCGCTCTGCTTGGTCAGGGTGTCGGCGTCTCCCTTGACCACGTAGACCTCCCAGGGCTCCTGGCCGGGGCCGTGGACCCAGACCTTGTCCTGCAAGGCACCCCATCTGTTCAGGCTTTCTTGAATTCAGGTTCCTGTGTATTGTCAGTGGCGTGCTGAATCTCGCCCAAGACATCAAGGTGCTGGCACGGTTCGGCCGTGCCCTGGCTGACCCGATCCGCTGCCGGCTGCTGCTCGCCCTGCGATCGGCTCCTGCTTACCCGTCCGACCTGGCGGATGCACTGGGTATTTCCCGGACCCGGCTTTCGAATCACCTGGCGTGTCTGCGCGATTGCGGGCTGGTCGTGGCGCTGCCCGAGGGCCGCCGCACGCGGTACGAGCTCGCCGACCCCCGCCTGGGGCATGCGCTGGACGACCTGCGCAGCGCTGTGGTGGCTGTCGCTGAGGATGGCTCGTGCCCGGATGCCGCAGAGAAGGGCTGCTGCTGATGGCGGCGGAGATCTCTCTCGGTCCGGCTCCGGCCCGCCGGGACGCCCTGGCACGGCGCATACGGTTCCTGGTCGCAGCGACGATCGCGTACAACGTGATCGAGGCGATCGTCGCCATCACAGCGGGATCGATCGCATCGTCCTCCGCTCTGGTCGGCTTCGGCCTGGACTCGGTGATCGAGGTGTCGTCGGCTGCCGCGGTCGCCTGGCAGTTTTCCGCTCGTGAGCACGACGTGCGCGAGGCACGGGAGAGGAGGGCACTGCGGATCATCGCAGTGTCGTTCTTCGCCCTGGCCGCCTTCGTATCGGTGGACGCGATCCGGTCCCTGGTCGGCAGCAGGGAAGCCGAGTCGTCACTGACCGGTATCGTGCTGGCCGCCGTGTCCCTGGCCGTCATGCCGTTCCTGTCCGCCGCACAGCGCCGAGCCGGCCGGGAACTCGGGTCGGCGTCGGCTGTCGCGGACTCCAAGCAGACGCTGCTGTGCACCTATCTGTCGGCGGTCCTGCTGGTGGGCCTGGTAGCCAACGCAGCGTTCGGCTGGCCCTGGGCGGACCCGATAGCGGCTCTGGTGATCGCGGGGGTCGCTGTCAAGGAAGGGCGGGAGGCGTGGCGAGGGGACGGTTGCTGTGCCCCGGACGGGCTGAGCACACTCAAGGCGGGCACTGACCCCGCCGAGCGGGCGGATACCTGCGGCTGCGCCCCGGGGTGCACCTGCTGCAACTGACCTGCTGTCCGATGGCTGGAGCACCCTGCCGTCGTACAACTTCACAAGGGGGAAGCGACTATCGGCCCCCTGAGCGCACGCACCAGCTCAGGGGGCTTGCTTCAGTGCGCCCAGAGCGCCGCGGGCCACCACGGTCCCTACCGATCAGTGGCAGTACGGCCGGACCGGCATCCGGCACCCATTCGACTTCTGTTTGCGCCCTGCTGAGGAGCATCCATGGCAATGCCCGGCATCACCGCAACTGATCCATCAGCACCGTTGGCACGCAGACGCTGGCTCGCGCTGGCCGCACCCGTCTTCGGTCTGATGATCGTCGGTCTGGACGCGACGATCCTCACGGTCGCGCTGCCGACACTGGCTACTGATCTCGAAGCGACGACCACCGAGTTGCAGTGGTTCACCGACGGATACACCCTTCCCTTCGCCGGTCTGCTCCTGCCGCTCGGCGTCCTGGGCGACCGGATCGGCCGACGCCTGGTGCTGATCGGTGGCCTGCTGCTGTTCGGCGTGGGCTCGGCGATGGTCATGGCGGTCGACAGCCCCGACGGGCTGATCGTCGCCCGTGTGGTCATGGGGGCGGGTGCCGCCGCCATCACCCCGCTGGCCCTCGGAATGGTTCCGTTGATGTCCCTCCCGAGGAGCGGTCGAAGGCGATGGCGATCGCCACCGGCGGGTTCGCCCTGGGCCTTCCGCTCGGTCCACTGGCCGGCGGATGGCTGCTGAGCAACTTCTGGTGGGGGTCGATCTTCCTCATCAGCATCCCGGTCGTGGTTCTGGCCGTCATCTGGATCATGCTGTTCGTCCCGGAGTCCCGTGACCCGCACGCGAAGCGTCTCGACCTCATCGGTGCTGCTCTGTCGCTCGTGGGTGTCTCGGCGTTCGTGTACGGCGTCATCGAGATCCCGAACGCCGGCTGGAGCGACCCCACGGTCCTGGTGACCATGGTGGGCGGCCTGGCTCTGCTGGGGTTGCTGCTGGTGTGGCTGCGCCGAGCTTCCAATCCACTGGTGGATCTCAGGTTCTTCCGCAACGCCCGCTTCACCTGGTCCAGCGTCGCGATCTCCTCAGTGATGCTCATCTTGTTCGGCGTGCTGTTCGTGGTACCGCAGTTCCTGCAGCAGGTGCAGGGCAAGGACGCCATGAACACCGGCCTGCACCTGCTGCCGATGATCGGCGCCCTGGTCATCGCTGCCGGCGTCGGCGGCCGACTGGTGGGCAAGATCGGGGCCAAGGTGATCGTCACTGCCGGCATGGTGCTGTGGATGGCCGGGCTGGGACTGCTGTCCACAGTGGATCCCGACACCGACTTCATGGTCACCGGGACGGCACTGGCCATCATGGGTCTGGCCCTGGGCTTCACCATGCCCACCACGTTGGACGCGATCCTCGGTTCCCTGCCGACCGACCAGGTGGGTGCCGGATCCGCGCTCGCCAACAGCATGCGGCAAATCGGTGCTTCGGTGGGTGTCGCCGTACTGGGGAGCGCGTTGAACTCCGCCTACCGCAACGGGGTCGACGATGACATTTCAGCCAGCCTGCCGCAGCAGGCACAGGAGGCGGTCAGGGACAACGTGGCCGGTGCACTCCAGGTCGCGGAGAAGCTCCCGGCCGCGCCCGCCGGCTCTCTCGCGGACTCCGCACGGGACGCCTTCGTGGCTGGCATGTCGACCGTGTCGCTAATCTGTGCCGGCCTCGCCGCCGTCACGGCGGTGGTGGTGGCCGTCCTGCTCCCGGCTCGCGACAGACAACCACTGGCGGCCGACGAGGCTGAAGAAGGGGCACAGGCCAAGATCGCCAGCCTGTAGAACTCCTGGCCCGGCCCGTGTCGGGAAGGCCAGGCCGGGCGCGGTAGCCGGCCTCGGGACTGGTAGGCCCACATGTTGAGGTGTCGCGTATGCGTCAGCCGAGACGTGCTCATGGGCTGATGAAGTGACAGGCAGTGACGCTCCGGGAGCTCGCTCTCCGCTGTTTGACTTTCTCTTGTGACTTGAGAGCTTCCGCTTACTCCAGATGGAGAGCTGCCAAGCGGGGCAGTCGACGAGTCATCTCGTCGTGGTCATCGAAATCGAAGTTCCAGGTGGGGTCCAGCTCCCGGTAGCGGATGGTGGGTGAGCTCGGGGGGAGCTGATCACCGGTCGCCGAGATGTGTGCGTTCCAGGCGATGCCCAGCATGTCCTCACCCTCCAGGTCGACGCCGTTGGCTGCGGAGGATTGAACGATGGGCAGTTCTGCCAGGGCATCGGGGTCAGCGACTACGCGCTCGAAGGTTTCACGGCCCTGCGCGATCAGCCAGCCGCGGAAGTAGTCGAAGCCGTCGTCTGAGCACCCACCGTTGACGATGTAAGCAGCGGCCCACAGAGGATTGGTGTAGGAGTCAACCATCAGGTCCCACAGAGCCTGCTCAGCTGCGACGATCTCCTCGACCGGTCGGAAGGCCAGCAGCGAGGTCGCCTCGCGAGCGACCGCTTCGCCGTCGTTCGGGTTGGATGCCTGATCGCGGGCTGCCTCGATGAGCTGCCAGAACTGCTGCTTGTTCATGGAGGCAGAGCATGCCACCCGGTACTGACATCGGGCCGAGGGGCGAGCTTGGCCCATCAGAGCAGCCACGTCGCTCCTGTCAGCGTGTGTGGTCGCCGGGTGCATATCGGCTCCAGGTTCCTCCGGCTTCGGTGACCAGGCGGGTGGCGGTCTTGTCGTGGTAGCCGAGTGCCTTCGCGATGACGGGTGCCGGGGCTTGGAGGACGAGCTGGCGGATCGCGGAGGTCCTGCCTCGTTGCGGCGGGACGCCGATCTTTCGGAGGTGGTCTTGGAGGCTGACTGGGTTCATAGGCTGCCCGGGCTGACGGCCGGGGAAGAGCCACTGCGAGCTCCTGCTGCTGGCGTAGGGCAGATGTTGCCGGGACTGCATGTAGGCCCGCATAAGGTCGGCGACAGGTTCGGGCAGCGGGGACGGCGGGTCTCCCAGTCGGACGGTGCCGATGGCCTCGTCGTCGGTGATGTCGTCGATGGTGAGGCGGACGATACGGCTGACGGGCTGCGCGTAGAGGAGAACGAGCGCGGCGGCGACCCGGGCCCGCAGGGACAGGGAATCGTCGTTGAGGACCCGGCGGAGGATCGCGAGCCGGCGGTGCTGGTGCAACGGTTCCGGGTCCTGGGTGATGACCGCGGGCGGGAGCGTGAGGCGGGGCATCCTGCCGGTCTTGATGCACCACCGCAGGAATGACTGCGAGGGGCGGCGGGTGGCCAGGCTTTCGGTGTGCCAGGCGTCGATGTCGGCCTGCTGGCACTGCCCGATTACGCGTCCTCGGTCGGCGAGCCATCCGAGGAAGGCGCCGGCCTGGGTAACTTCTTGCTTGGTGTGGTTGGTCTGGGATCGTCCCAGCGGCCCCTTCTCCGCCTTCGTCCGCAGGCGCCGCATCTGGTGCCAGGTGGCGAAGTGGCGGAGAAGCTGACGGTGACCGGGATCCTCGATGGTGGCGAGCCGTTCGGTCAGCCAGCGCTGGTAGAGCAGGAGCTGCCGGTCGACTCGCGGGAGGACGGCACTGTCCATCAGCAGGTCACGCAGGTGAGTGACGGTCCGCCAGGGGGTTTCCTGGTGCAGCCCGTCATGGGAGAGCGGGATGCTGCCGGTGGCCAGGCCCCGCAGGAGGCGGACAACGTTGGGGTTGCGCAGCCAGATGAGCCGGCTCTTGGGCCGGTCCATCTCCAGCAGGACCTTGACCAGCGGCAGGAACGCCGGGGCGACGCGGCCGGTGCCGTCGTCGAGGAGGCGGGCGAGCGTGTCGGCGAGGGTGCAGTGTTCGCAGAGGCGTCCGCCAAGCAGCAGCCCCTCGGAGCCGCAGCGATCGCAGAAGAAGTCGCGGACGATGCCCGCGCAGTCGCGGCAGACCGGTGCGCCGTCGGTGTCCCGACCGGGCAGCAGCCGGTCGGTGTCGCAGGAGGGGCAGCGGCCACGGACTCGCATCGCGCGGTCGTAACAGGTCCGGCAGATCGGACCGTCCGACCACTCGGCGGACTTCGAGGCGCGGCGGCCGCAGCGTGCGCAGTCGCGGATCATCCACCGCTCGTACTCCTCGGGCGTCACCGTCACCCCTCGGGCGTCAGCCGGACCCGTGTGGGTCGGCGGGCAGCCAGGTTGATCGGCGCCTCTTCGCCAGCGGCGCGGCGAACCGGAAGGTTTTGGGCCGAGGTGGCGATCAGGTCGGTGGGCGTGCAGTCGAGGATGTCACAGAGGGTGGCCAGCACCGGCAGGGACAGCCGTTCCGGGGTCCCGGAGACCAGGCGGTGGACCTGTGAGGAGGACAGGGTGATGCCGCGTTCGGTCAGGTGCGGCATGAGCTCAGCGACGGTGAACATGCCGCGGGCGGCCATCAGCTCACGCAGGCGCCACCGGTAGCTGATCTGGCGTGGCATCAGGAGGTCCTTCCCGGCCGCAGAGCAGCCTCGATGGTGGCGTCCAGGACGCGCCGCAGGGAGCGGGTGCGGAAGTCGGAGGAGACGCAGGTGTAGATCGCGGTGGTGGAGGCATGGTCGTGCCCGACCTGCTGCTGGACGAACAGCGGGTCATGGCCGTCCTCGATCAGATGCGTGATGTAGGACCTGCGCAGTGAGTGGAACTCCAGCGCGGGGTCCAAGCCGACGGCGTCCCGGTAGGCCGCGAATCGGGAGTCCAGACGCTGGACCCCGACCCGCGGCCCACGCTCGGACGGCCAGAGGGCCCGACTTGGCGAATGCCGCATCCCGGGCCGCACCTCACTGATCCATTCCTCGATCGTGCCGGGTGTCCACTGCCAGACGGTCAGCACGCTGCGGCGCTTCGGAGGCGACCCCTTCTTGGCCTTGCCGTAGCGGACCAGCAGGGTGCCGTACTCGCCGAACTCCCGGCCCTCCGGATTGCGTCCGAAGTCGGTGAGGTCGAGCATCCGGGTCTCGTTGCGTCGCAGACCGTAGGCGTACGCGACCTTGAACAGGGCGGCGTCCCGGAAGGCCGGCAGCCAGCCCTTGCGGCCCTTGCCGCGAACACGCAGGACCTCCTCGTCGGCGTGGTCGAAGAACGCTTCCAGCTCGGGCCGGGTGAAGGCACGTCGTTCCGGCTCGCCCTCGGCTTCGTCGGCGTGCGTCGCGGCGTTCCAGTCGTAGACCACCTGGACTGGGTGGGTACCGAAGTGCCGCAGGCACTCGTCGCTCCAGCCGTAGGCTGGGTTGGTCAGGAAGTCGCAGAACTGGCGCACGGAACCCTGGTAGTTGCGCAGGGTAGACCGGACGCATCCGTGCACGGCCCGCAGATCAGCCGACCATTCGTCGACGTGCTGCGGCGTCCACTGCCACGGCATCGCGTCGGCATGCCGGACGAAGGCGCGGACCGTACGTTCCTGGTCATCGACGTACCCCGGCGAGAGGTTCCGGGCGAGCTGCTGGTTGCGCCAGCCTTTGATCATCGCCTCGAAGACCTGCTCGTCCGGTCGCAGCAACGGCAGGCCGTCGATCAGGTGCAGCCGAGCAGAGCCTGGAACGTGACCGTCCCCACCCATCCGCCATCACTCTCCGTCCATCGCATCTGACGCGAGAATTTCGCATCAGATGCGACTCGGGGGCGTCTTCGCAGTTCAATCGCTCGATGGAGTGAGACATGCAGTTGTCTGCCGACAAGACCGCTACCGTGGCTCCGAGGCCAACGGCCCTGCTGGGACCGCATCTGTGCAGTGTCCGGCCAGCATTCAGGGCGAGTGTCGCCTATTCGCATCCGATGCAATTGGCGTCGGTAGGAACAACGGAACAGCCATTGGCGCCAAGCACTTGATCTTGGCGGTCCGCCGTTCCTTGGGTGGGTGGTGATGGTCAGCGGGCGGATTCTGGCTGGTCCGCCGCACGCGGGCCAGGGAGTTCGCTGGCCTGGAGGACGGCGAAGTCGGCGTGGGCCTGCTCGATGGCTTCGGGGTACGCCTCGCGCTTGGCGTGTTCGGCGAGTGCCCAGTAGATGCTCGCGACGGAGGGGTTCTGTCCCTTGCGTTTGCCGATGGGGGTGATCAGGTCGGGCTGGATCTGCTCGACGGACTCCCCGCCCGCGCGGCGCCGGAGCACGGTGTGGAGCATGTCGTCGGTGATGGCCAGGGACCGGCCGCCGTGCTTGCCCTTGCGGGCGGCGATGTCGAGCCCCTCCAAGGTGGACTCGCGGATGTTCTCCCGTTCGCGGCAAAGAATGCGAACAGCAGCTTGCCCGGGCCGGTGGGGTCGTAGATGCCGGGCAGGTGGCGGTGCGCGATCCTGGAGGCATGGAGATCGAGGTTCTGGTCGTGCCTGACTGCCCGAACGAGAAGGTGGCCGCCGACCGGCTGCGGCAGGCGCTGGATGAGGTCGGGCTGCGCGAGGTGGGGTTTACCGTGCGGGTGGTCGCTGACCAGGCGGAGGCGGAGCGGATTGCCTTCACCGGTTCGCCGACCATCTGGATCGGGGGATGCGACCCGTTCGCCCAGGCGGGCCGGGAGCCGGGGCTGGCGTGCCGGGTCTACCGGACGCCGGACGGCCTGGCTGGCGCTCCGGGGCTCGACGAACTGCGGCAGGCGCTGAGGGCTGCCGCAGCTTCTGGCTGATCCGCTCCGTCTGGGTGGGCGCGGGCTCCGGGAGGGCGTTGCGGTACAGAAAGTGCCGCTGAGATAGATCTTGCTCGACCGGGGCACTGCCGAGCGCGCGGGCGGTTAGTTGCATCAGTCCGGTTGGGCGGTGAGGCTGCCGCTTCTGGGGAGGAAGCGTCCGGTGCGGGCGGTGTAGGCCGATACGCGGGGCCATGCATGGCCTTGAGGTAGGGCTCCTCGACGACGCGGACCTGGAGCTGGATGGCGGTGATCAGGCAGGCCAGGGCGAGGAGGGAGACCCAGTTCGGGACCATCAGGGCCAGGCCGAGCGCGGTGATGGCCATGGCGGTGAAGACGGGGTTGCGGGCGTGCGCGAAGAGGCCGCCGGTGACCAGCGTCGTGCGTTCGTCCGTGTTCACGCCCACGCGCCAGGAGGCGCCCATGCTCGTCTGCGCGGTCAGGGTGGCCGCCATTCCTGCCAGTGTGATCACCAGTCCGGATCACTGCACGGCGGCGTGGCCGGCGGTGGGCAGTCCGGTGAGCGCGGCCACGGGAGCGGCGGTGCCGCCGAGCAGGGCGGTCACAAACAGCACGCCGGCCCACCAGGAGGCTTCGTCCGGGCGACCGGAGATGCCGCGGAAGCCCGCGTCGCCGGTGCGGCGGCGCTGCACGGCAGCGCGGACGCCGAAGGCGAAACCCGCCCACCCCAGGTAGAGGGCGAGTGCCGTCCAGACCCAGCCGCTCACCGCTTCGCCTCGGGTGCGGGCGCGCAGCAGGCGCATCCCGGACTGCAGATGCCGCACGCGTCCGCCTCGACGTCCAAAGAGGCGGTGGCAGCGGCGTTCGGGGCGCAGCAGCCCTTGCCCTGCCAGGCGTCGCGGCCTTCCTTGACGGCGATCGCGGCGATGACGAGGGCGGCGATGGGGTCGGCCCAGGACCAGCCGAGGGTCGCGTTGAGGACCAGGCCGACCAGGAGCACCGCGGACAGGTAGGTGCACAGCAGGGTCTGCTTGGAGTCGGCGACCGCGGACGCGGAGCCGAGTTCGCGGCCGGCCTTGCGCTGGGCGTACGAGAGGAACGGCATGATCGCCAACGACAGAGCGGCGATGATGATGCCCGGGGTCGAGGAGTCCGCCTCGCCGGTGCCGGTGAGCGCGCGGACGGCGTCGAAGGTGACGTACGCAGCGAGCGCGAAGAAGGAGACGGCGATGATCCGCAGGGTACGCTGCTCGCGCGCTTCACGGACGGCGTGGTCGGAGGCGGAGAACTGCCAGGCGACGGCGGCGGAGGAGGAGACCTCGATGATCGAGTCGAGGCCGAAGCCGATCAGGGCGGTGGAGGAGGCGATCGTGCCGGCGGTGAGGGCGACGACCGCCTCGATCACGTTGTAGGTGATGGTCGCGGCGACCAGCAGCCGTATCCGCTTGGCGAGCACTTCGCGGCGGGCCGGGGACGGCCCGAGGGATATCGCGGTCATCAGCAGTAGCCCTTCTCGTCGGCGTCTACGCAGGTGCAGTCGGTCTCGACGGCCACCACGGCGGTGCGCAGGTCGTCCAGGGCATGGCCGAGGCGTTCGGCGGCGAGCCCGTAGCGGGTACGGCGCCCGTCCGGGACGGTGACGACCAGGCCGCAGTCCCACAGACAGGCCAGATGGTTCGACAGCCGCGTACGCGAGATCCCGAGGGTGTCGGCGAGGTCGGCGGGATAGGCGAGGGCTCGCGCAGGGCGAGCAGGATGCGGCAGCGGATCGGGGCGGCGAGCGCGCGGCCGAAGCGGGCCAGCACCTCGATGTCGGAAGCAACAGTCAGCACACCGACGATACAAGAGATCCTGAATTCAAGGAAACCTGTATCGCCGTGGTCGTCGGTACGGCTCACCGCCAGGGGTGGCCGGCGGGTACGCGTGGCCGGGCTAGGCGTTCTTGACCAGCAGCGGCAGATCGTGGGCGAAGTCGTCGACCGTCGTGCCGCTCGTGTACACGACCCGGCCCTTGTCGTCGCCGGGGGTGAAGGCGATGACCTGGGTACCGTGGTCGGAGGTGACGGTGCCGTCGTGGTGCTTTGTGGGGTCCTCGACCGAGATGCCGACGCTGAGCGCGGCCTTCTTGACCTTGGCCAGGTCGCCGGACAGGCCGGTGAAGTTCGGCCCGAAGGACTTCAGCCACTTCCCCAGACTTTCGGGGGTGTCGCGCTCGGGGTCGGTGGTGACGAAGACGACCTCGACGCTGTCGCGCACGCTCTGAGGCTGCCCTGCCAGGGCGGTGGAGATGTCGCCCATGGTGGTGGGGCACACGTCGGGGCAGTTGGTGTAGCCGAAAAAGACCAGGGTGGCCTTGCCGGCGGTCTGCTTGCGCAGGTCGTAGGGCTTGCCGGTGGTGTCGGTCAGCACCAGGTCGGGCTTGGCGAAGCCGGGGTCGACGGCGGTGCCGCGGTAGGGGGAGTCGCTCTTGGCGGAGATCGCGGTGGGCTTGTCGGCGGCTTCGTGGTGGGCGCCGGAGGTGCCGCAGCCGGCCAGGAGGGCCGCGGCGGTGAGCGCGGTGGCGGACAGGCGGAGGGCGCGGGCGTGGTGCATGGCGGTGTCAGGTCCGATTCGTGGCGGGGCTGGCGGTCGGGGCGGGATCGAGAACGGCGTGGGTCAGGGCGCGGCCGCGGTCGGTGAGCGTGTACATCACCAGCCGTCCCTGGCGGCGTGAGGCGGCAAGGCCCGCCTGGCGCAGCTGGCGCAGGTGGTGGGAGACGAGGTTCTGGGCCTGGCCGATGACCCAGGCCAGGTCGCACACGCACAGCTCGCCGGCCTCGGCCAGGGCGGCGGCCACCTTCAGGCGGGTGGGGTCGGCCAGGGCCTTGGCGGCCGCGGCGGCCGTCTCCAGGCCGGGCAGGGGTGGCATGCGGCTGCGAATGGCCTCGGCCACCGGCAGGTCCAGGCACAGCAGGTCACAGGAGTCGTCCTGCTCCTCGCTCACGTTCACGTCTCAGTCCTTCATTCGGTCGTTTCAGTGCCGCGGCGGGCGGGGTCAGATGCCGACGGTGAAGCCGGCAGTCCAGGACTGCATCTGGCTGATCATCTGGCTCCAGACGCCGGTGACCATCAGCAGGCCGGTGGCGATCATCATGCCTCCGCCGACGCGCATCACCCACTGGTAGTGGGCCTTGACCCAGGCGAAGAACCCCATGGCCTTGCGGAAGGCGAGCCCTGCGGCCAGGAACGGGATGCCCAGCCCCGCGCAGTACGCCACGGTCAGCGCCGCGCCGCGAGAGGCGCTGGCCTCGCTGAAGGCGAGGGCCTGCACGGCGGCCAGGGTGGGGCCGATGCACGGCGTCCAGCCCAGCCCGAACAGCACGCCCAGCAGGGGTGCACCGGCCAGCCCGGCGGCCGGCCGGTGGTGCAGCCGCCACTCCCGGCGGATCCCCGGCAGCGCGCCCATGAACGACAGGCCCATCACGATGGTCACCGCGCCCAGCACGCGGATGAGGATGTCCTGGTGTTCCAGCAGCGTGTTGCCGGCGTAGCCGAACGCGGCGCCGAACGAGACGAACACAGCCGTGAACCCCGCCAGGAACAGCACGGTCCCGGCCACGATCCGGCCGCGGCGGGCGTCGGCCAAGTCGGCGCCGGTGATCCCGGTGACGTACGAAAGGTAGCCGGGCACCAGGGGCAGCACGCACGGGGAGAAAAAGGACACCAGCCCGGCGAGGGCGGCGATGGGGATGGCCAGCAGCACCGAGCCGCCCAGCACAGTGCCCTCCAGGTCCACGGCCAGCAGCATTCCGGTCACCCTTCCTTCACGACCGGGTCGATCAGGGAACGCAGTTCCGCCTCGGACAGCGCCTTCAGCGCCCGGGCGGCGATACGGCCCTCGCGGTCGATCACCAGCGTGGTGGGGATCGACGACGGCGGCAGGGTGCCCTTGAACTTCAGCAGCTGCCGCCCGTCAGGGTCGAACAGGCTGGGATAGGTGACGTTGAACGTCTCCTCGAAGCTCCGGGCCGCCTCGCGGGTGGCGTCGCGGGTGTTGATCCCCAGGAACACCACGCCCTGATCGCGCAGGTCGGCGTAGACCTCCTGCAGGTGCGGCGCCTCGGCCCGGCAGGGCGCGCACCACGAGCCCCACACGTTGATCACCACGATCTTGCCGCGGAAGTCCGACAGGGCGAGACCTTCACCGGTGAGGGTCTCGCCGCTGATGTCGGATGCCGCCTTGCGTTCGGCCGGGTCCAGGTGGGTCAGCTGCTGGTCAGCGGATGATGCCGCTGATTCAGAGGCAGGGTCGCCCTGGCCGCAGCCGGAGGCGGCGAAGGCGACGGCCAGGGCGGTGCCGACGAGGGCGGCCCGCCGGGATATCCGGGGACCGCTCGATGTGGTCGAGAACGGGGGCATCACAAATCCTTCGACAGTGCACACCAGAGACAGAACGGGGCCTGGGGGTCAGAGCAGGCTGGTCCAGTAGAGCCAGAACCGCTGAAGGATCAGCACGGCGATGATCAGGTACCAGGCGGTGAGGACCACACCGTGGTAGTCGGCTACCGCGCTCGCCCCACGGCGCACCGCTGCGGGCACGGGCAGGTGCTCGCGGGTGACGGCGTGCAGGGTGGTGTACCAGAAGAGAGGGATCATCACCGTCCACACGGCCATGCAGTACGGGCACAACGCGCCGATCCGGTACAGACTCTGGAAGATCAGCCAGTGGACGAACACCACACCGAACACGACCCCGGTTTGAAGGCCCCACCACATCCAGCGCGGCCAGACCGCCCCGGTCCACAGCACCACCCCCAGCGCCGTGACAACGGCGAAGCCGGCGATGCCCAGCAACGGGTTGGGGAAGCCGAACACCTCCGCCTGCGGCGTGCTCATCACCGACCCGCAGCTGAGAACCGGGTTGATGCTGCAGGAAGGGCTGTAGGAGGGGTCCTTCAGCAGAGCGATCTTCTCGACCGTCAGCGTGAACGCGGCCAGCAGGCCGATCGCGCCGGCGATCGTGAGGACCAGGGCTACCAGACGCTGCCCCACCGGCACCGTCGGCTGCACGCCCAGGGCCGGGGATGCGGTGGATGTCGTGATGGCGGTCACTTGGCCAGTTCCGCCTCGATGGCGGCCCTGAAGTCCGCCTCCGACTGGATCTGCGGCCTGTGGTCGTTGATGAAGAACGTCGGCGTGCCCTGCACCCCGAGCGCGAGACCGTCCTGACGGTCCTTGTCCACCCGCTTCGCGGTGGCCGGGTCCTTCCAGTCCGCCTCGAACTTCTTCATGTCCAGCCCCAGCTCCTTCGCGAAACCGCGGAAGGTCTCCTCGTGTGAGACCTGCTGGTCACCCCAGCTCTCCTGGGTCTCGTACATCTTCTGGTACATCGCCTCCAGCTTGCCCTGCTTGGAGGCGGCCTCCACCGCGCGGGCGGCCAGCTCGGCGTTCTTGTGGGTGGGGATCGGGAAGTACCGCATCACGAACGTCACCCGGCCCTCGTACTCCTTGCGCAGCCTCTCCACGACGGGGAAGGCGGCCCGGCACGACTCGCACTCCAGGTCCAGGAACTCCACGACCGTGACCTTGCCGTCCTTCGCGGTCGACAGCCGGTGGCTGTCGGGGCGGACCAGCACGGAGGCATCGGCCACCTTGCCCTCGCCGCTGTCCGACGCCTGCGCAGGCGCATCCGGCATGCGGTTGGCCGCCAGCAGGGCAGCAACGATCGCCGCGACGATGGCGACCAGCGCCAGGGAGATCTTCAGGTTCTTCGTCATGAGCCTTCAACCAAGGAGGCGGGCAGGAACACGGACACGCACGCCTCCCCCTCCGACACGCACACACGGCCGACGACGCATCGACACACTAACGGACGTTGATATGTCGATCGGCGCCGCCCTCGGCCGTGCCGCTACTGCTCGGCGGACACGGGCCGCTCGTCGCGCCAGGAGAGGGCGACGATCAGCAGGCCGCCGCAGACGATGAAGATGTCGGCGAGGTTGAAGGTGGGCCACCAGCCGGTGTGCAGGTAGTCGGTAACCTGCCCGTCCAGGCCCCGGTCGATGAGGTTGGCGCAGGCGCCGCCGAGGATCGCGGCGAGCGCGATGCCCCACGGCCGGCGGGCGGCCGGTGCGGTGCGCCACAGCGCGACGGCCACGGCGGTGGTGATCAACGCGGTGACGGCGATGACGATCCAGGCGGGGGCGTCGGCGGCGAAGGAGAACGCGACGCCGGGGTTGAAGGCGAGCTCCAGGTCGAGCGGGCCGCCCTCGACCGGGGTGCCCGGCAGGGCACGCTCGGCCCACGCCTTGAGGCCCAGGTCCACGACGGCGAGGACAGCGGCCAGGGCCAGCAGCCCCATCCGGCGCCTGAGAGCGCCGGACCGGGCCGCGGCCGTAGTGGGTGCGGTCACTTGCAGCCGTCCGAGCAGGAGCCGCCGGCCGCGGAGGCGGGCTTGCCGTCGTCTTCGTCATCGCAGCCGTCGTCGCAGACCAGTTCACCCTCCCAGGCTTCCTTGCCCTCCATGATCGCGAAGGCGGCGATGACGAATCCGGCGACCGGGTCGAGCCAGGTCCAGCCAAACGCGGCGAACGCGAGCAGGCCGGCGAAGGTGGACACGCTCAGCCAGGCGCACAACTTGGTCTCGGCGGCGTCCGCGACGACCAGGCGGGAGTTCATCTCCAGGCCGGCCTTCCGCTTGGCGCGCGCCAGCCACGGCATGATCACGATGGACAGGCCGGTCAGGACGATGCCGACCAGCGAGGTGTCGGGCTTCGCGCCGCCGACCAGGTCGCGGATGCCTTCGACGGTGACGTAGGCGGCGAGCGCGAAGAACGTGAGCGCGATGAATTTCAGCGCCCGGCGTTCCTTGGCCTCGTCCGGCTCACCGCCCTTGATCTCCGCCAGCAGCCGCACCAGGACCACCACGGCGGCGGCGACCTCGATACCGGAGTCGATGCCGAAGCCGATCAGCGACACCGCACTGGCGACCGCGCCGGCGGAGATGGCGATGATGCCCTCGATGACGTTGTAGCCGATGGTGAACTTGGCGTAACCGACCGCGCGGTGAGCGGCCGGGCTGGCCACATCCGGGACGGTCGCGGCGGCGGGGGAGGCGCTCATCGGGTGGACTCCTCGGTGGCAGAGGGGATGCCGTAGGTGGGGCAAAGGTCGACTGCCTCGCCGGTGGCGGCGAGCAACTGCTCGGCGGCGGCCAGCAGGTCCAACAGTTCCGGGCGTGCCAGAGAGTGCAGCGATGCGCGTCCGACGGGACGGGATACGACCAGCCCGCACTCTCGCAGGCAGGACAGGTGGGCCGAGACGGTGGACTGTGCGAGCCCCACGCAGGTGACGAGGTCGGTGACGCGCGCCTCTCCCTCGGCCAGCCGCCGCAGGATGGCCAGGCGGGCCGGATCGCCGAGTGACCGGAAGAGAGCCACTGCCGCTGTTGGCGCGGCGCAGGGATCCGCCGCCAGGGATGTCTCCGTCTGTTTCATCAGTCACTCTCCGTTATCGCAATGGCCGTCGCCGTCTCGAAACGCTGGCGAGGGGCGCTATTCATCGTCTGGAGCCGATGATAGCGTGCGAAGTCGATGCGGAAGGTTCCGCTCGATGACCTTTACGGTTACCGATCGGTTTCATCCATCTGTTCCGATTACATCGTTAGCATCCGATGTTGGAGCGGTCGTCAGGGGGACGACTTCGCTGCAATGGGGGTGCAGAGATGCAGGTGCTCGTGGTGGAGGACGACACGCGGATCGCCGAGGCGCTGACGGAGGCACTGCAGCGGTTCGGGCATGACGTCGACTGGGTCGGCAGCGGTGCCGAGGCACTCAAGGCGGCACCGTCCACCGAGTTCGTCCTGCTGGACCTGGGGCTGCCGGACCTGGACGGGCAGGAGGTGTGCCGGCGCGTACGGGAGGCGTCGGCCGTGCCGATCATCGCGGTGACGGCCCGGTCCGAGGAACTCGACCGGGTCCTGGTGCTTCAGGCCGGCGCCGACGACTACCTGGTCAAGCCTTACAGCATGCGTGAGTTGCTGGCGCGGATGGAGGCGGTCGCCCGGCGGGTGCACGCGCCCGCCGCTGTGCAGGCGTCTGGTGGGGGGAATGCAGGTGAGCTCTGCGCGTTCGGGCCGTTGCTCGTGGACATGCGCACCCGTCAGGTGCAGATGGACGGGGAACTGGTGCAGCTGACGCGCCGTGAGTTCGATCTGCTGGCTGCTCTTCTCGCGGACGCCGGTGCGGTGCGCGGCAGGGAGGAGCTGATCAGCGAGGTGTGGGATCCGAACTGGCACGGCTCCACCCGCACGCTCGACGTCCACGTCGGCTCGCTGAGGACCAAGCTCGGCGGCCGCGAGTGGATCCAGTCGGTGCGGGGTGTGGGCTTTCGTCTGGTCGTGCCCGACCAGCGCTGACCAGGCACCGATGTGGCAGGACGATGAAGGGGGAATGCTGGCGTGCGGCGTCACCTGGTGGCCGCGTTGGTCGCCTTACCAGTCGCGGTGGTCACCGTCCTGGGGCTGCCACTGGCTCTGCAGCGCAGCGACGAGGCGCTGCGGGAACTCGCACACGCGCGGGCGACCGAAGCCCGACAGCTGTCGTCCGCGGCGGTGCAGGCGCTCTCACATGGTGAACGGGAGGTGCTGCGGCAGCGGATCGCTGACTACCAGGACCGTACGGGCGGCCGCGCACACGTCTTCAACGCCCGGGGGCGGTCGGTGGACGGGGCATTGTGCCTGCTGTCACCTGACGAACTCGCGCAGCAGAACGTGGTGCGGGCGGCGTTGCAGGGGCAGTTCACCGACTCCTCCGACCGGCGGGTCGCCAAGGCCGCCGAGGAGCTGATCGTGGCGGTGCCGGTCATCCATGGGGGCATGCTGGTCGGCGTCGTGGTGGTGTGTTCAGCCCTGGACGATCTGCAGCTGAAGCAGTGGACGATCTGGGCCGTGGTCGCTGTGATCGCAGCCCTGGCCCTGGCGGCGAGCGGCTTTCTGGCGGAGCCGCTGGCCCGATGGATTCTGCGGCCCGTGCGCTATCTGGAGGCGGCAGCCCGCCGGTTCGCCGCCGGGGACCACGATGCCCGGGTGCCGGTCCATCTGGGCCCGCCGGACCTGCGGGTGCTCGCGGAGACCTTCAACCACCTGGCCGAGCAGGTGCAGCACCAGGTCACCGTGCAGAAGTCGTTCGTCTCGGACGCCTCGCACCAGCTCAGGTCCCCGCTGGTGGCGCTGCGGCTGCGCCTAGAGAACCTGGAGCCTCATATCGCGCCGGACGGAAGCCGGGGTCTGGAGCAGGCACTGGGCGAGGTGGACCGGATGACCGGCATCCTCAACGCACTGCTGCTCCTGGCCCGGGCGGAGTCCGGTGCCCAGGCCGTCGAGTGTGTGGATGTGCGGGCGGTCGCCGAAGAACGGGTGGCGTCCTGGCGGCTGGTGGCCGAGCCCAGGAACATCACCGTGACCATCGACGGCGAGGGGGACCTTGTGGCATCGGCCGTCGCCGGCACGGTCGACCAGGTCCTGGATGTGTTCCTCGACAACGCCCTGCGCATGGCTCCGCCCGGGTCAACAGTCCAGGTGCGCCTGGTCGAGGACACGGCGATGGTGGCGGTGCAGTGCATCGATGCCGGCCCCGGTATGCGTCCTGACGAGCGGGCCCGTGCCTGCGACCGCTTCTGGCGCGGGGCCAGGGCCGCCGGAGAGGGATCCGGCCTGGGACTGGCCATCGCTGCCAGTCTCGCCCGGGCGAACAACGGTCACGTCCTGCTCCAGGAGGGTCCTGGCGGGGGGCTGCACGCCGAGTTGCGCCTGCCGGCACGGGGACCCGCACGAGCCGAGCGCCGCCCCGGCGCCCTCCTGCAAAAGAGCCGGGGGTGATCTCGGCACCACTTCTGCATGTCTCTTGCATCTGCACTGCCGGACTGCTGCAGCAGGCGTTCTTACGCTGACGCCCGGCACTGCCCTGCACGGTGCGCCTACCCGGGGCCCACGTTTTCCGGCCCCCTATTTCCTTTCCTGCGCGCCCCACCGGGCCGCTCCCTTTGTCTCACCTCCAAGGAGGAGGCGTGGGTTCCCAGCCCTCTGTCCGCAGCCAGACGCCGTCGACAACCGCACCGCCGGTTGTCCCGAAGGGATTGGCCGCGCTGGGCCGCTGGCTGGCACGGCGCCGGCTGCTGGTCCTGCTGGTCGCTTTGGCAGCGCTGGTCGTTGCTGTTCCGTTCGGCTCCGATGTGGAAAGCCGCCTGTCGGAAGGCGGCATCACCGTTCCGGCTTCGGAGTCGGCCCGCGCCGACGAACTGCTCAATACCCGCTTCGAAGGCGGCTCCCCGCACCTGGTGTTCATCGCCGCCGCCGATACCAGCATCGACGGCCCGGAGGTCAGCAGGGAGGGGGCCGCGCTGACCGAGCGCCTGGCCGGGGAGCGGGGTGTGGTGCAGGCGGCGTCCTACTGGACTCTGGACAAGGCGCCCACGCTCCGCTCGAAAGACGGCCGCACCGGACTGGTCATGGTGCGGCTGGCCGGTGACGAGGACGAGGTCCGCAAGACCGCGGCCAGGATCGTGCCCGAGGTGGTGGGCGAACAGGGCCCGCTGAAGATGACCGCAACCGGCGTCACCGCTGTCCGTATGGAGATCGAGAAGCGCAGCGAGGAAGACCTCACCAAGGCCGAGCTGCTGTCCGGCCCGCTGGTACTGATCATCCTGCTGCTCGTGTTCGGCAGTGTCGTCGCCGCGAGCACTCCCCTCGCGGTCGGCATTCTCGCCGTGATCGGCTCGTTCGTCATCCTGCGGCTGCTCGACATGGTCGTGCAGGTGTCGGTGTTCTCCGTCAACATCACCACCGCGCTGGGCCTGGGTCTGGCCATCGACTACAGCCTCTTCATCGTCACCCGATACCGCGAGGAACTCGCCCATGGCCGCACCGTTCACGAGGCGATCGGCGAATCCGTACGCACCGCCGGACGGACCGTGTTGTTCTCCGCCCTGACGGTCGCCCTGTCCCTGTCGGCCATGCTCGTCTTCCCCATGTACCACCTGCGGTCCTTCGCCTACTCCGGGATCGCCGTGGTGATCCTCGCCGCGCTCGGCTCCGTCATCGTGTTGCCCGCGCTGCTGGCCGTACTGGGCCACCGCATCGACGCCCTCAACGTCCGGCGCCTCTTCCGCCGCAACGCCAAGACGGCCGCGGCCCGTACCGACACGGCAGGGTTCTGGCACAAACTGGCCATGGCCGTCATGCGCCGGCCGCTGCCGTTCGCGCTGACGATCGCAGCCGTCCTCGTGGCGCTCGGCCTGCCGTTCATGCGGGCCGAGTTCGGCGACAGCGACGACCGGGTGCTGCCCGCCAGCTCGCCCGCCTACCAGGGCGCCCAGGTGTTGCGCGAGGAGTTCGACAACCGGGAGGGCTCCCCGCTGAACGTGGTGCTGCCCGACATCGACCCGGCGTCGTCGTCCGCCAAGGTGGCCGACTACGCCAAGCAGCTGTCCACCGTGCCCGGCATCACCCGGGTCGACGCTGTGACCGGCTCCTACAGCGAAGGCGCCCAGACCGCTCCGCCCGGCCCGGCCTCCGAGCGGTTCAAGGCCGACCAGGGCACCTGGCTGTCGGTGGTCTCCGACACCGAGCCCTATTCCGAGCGAGGCATGGACCTCGTTAAGACGGTGCGCGCGCAGCCCGCACCGGACACCGTGCTCGTCGGCGGACAGGCCGCGCTGCTGGTGGACTCCAAGGCCACTCTCGCGGACAAGCTGCCCTGGGCGCTCGGCATCATCGCGCTGTCCACCATGGTGCTGCTGTTCCTGTTCACCGGCAGCCTCCTCATCCCGCTCAAGGCCATCGTGCTGAACCTGCTCAGCCTCACCGCGACGTTCGGTGCGATGGTGTACGTCTTCCAGGACGGGCACCTGCGCTGGCTGGTCGGCGACTTCACCGTCACCGGCATGCTCGACATCGACACCCCGATCCTGATGTTCTGCGTCGCCTTCGGCCTGTCCATGGACTACGAGGTCTTCCTCCTGTCGAGAATCAAGGAGGAGTACCACCGCACCGGCGACAACGTCTCCGCCGTCGCCTGGGGCCTGGAGCGCACCGGCCGGCTGGTCACCGCAGCCGCCGCCCTGGTCGCCACCGTCCTGCTCGCCTTCGCCACCTCCTCGCTGACCCCGCTCAAGCTCCTCGGCGTCGGCCTGGCGCTCGCCGTGATCGTCGACGCCACCCTGGTGCGCGGCATCCTCGTCCCGGCGTTCATGCGCCTGGCCGGCCGCGCGAACTGGTGGGCGCCGCGGCCGCTCGCCCGTCTGCATCAAAAGATCGGCCTCGACGACTGAGAGACAACTCGGCGGGGGTGGAGGGCACAACGTCTTCCACCCCCGCCCTCGTCTTGGCGGGCCGCACCGCTCCCGTCACGCCCCGCTCCACAACGCCCCGTGATCACCCATCAGCCACGTGAGGCGGGCTCTCTCACACGGGCACGAGTCGCGCACTGGCCGTGAGCACCGGCAAATGCCCCGGGACTGACCCGCCAGGCGCCGCGCGGGACGGGTGCAGGCTTGGCGGCCGCAAGCGTCACCTGCCGTGCAGAACCACACCAAAGAGATCATGTCGAACTCATGAGCGGAACCTGGGGGTCCGTTGCAGAGGTGCTGCATCTGCGGCTCATAACGTGGGCTGTGCCGCTGGGGCGTTCGACCGAGAACAGTTCGCATGACGTCGCGAGCGGCCAGATACGTGTTGAGCTACCAGGTGGGGGGACCCGGTCCATGCGGTTTCTGCAGCGTGAACGTACCGTCGTCGAGGAAGTGCTGCCCGGTCTCGACCAGCGTCTGACCGCGCTGCCGCTGGCCAAGCTCGAGGCCGCCGACAGCCCTGGTGTCAAGCTGTTTTGTGACGCCGGCGGCCCCGGACTGCTGGTGCCCGCCGAGCACGGCGGCCGCGGTGCGGACCTGCTGACCGCTCTGCGGGTGCAGCGGGCGATCGGCTCCCGCTCTCCCTCCCTGGCCGTGGCGACCACCATGCACCATTTCTCCGCGGCCTCCCTGGTCGAGGCGGCGGCCACCAGCAGCGGAATGGAATGGATGCTGCTGGCCGCCATCGCCAAGGACAATCTGCTCCTCGCCTCCGGCTTCGCCGAGGGACGCACCGGCCAGGGCATCCTCAACCCCTCTCTGACCGCCCGCACCGACGGCGACAAGGTGTTCCTGAGCGGGTCGAAGAAGCCGTGCAGCCTCGCCCGCTCCATGAATCTGCTCACCGCGTCCCTGCCCCTGCCCGGCCCGGACGGTCACGATCAGCTGGCCATCGCCCTGATCCCCGCTGACGCTCCCGGGGTGTCCGTCAAACCGTTCTGGGGCAGCCCGATCCTGGCCGGAGCCGAAAGCGACGAGGTGGTTCTGGACGACGTCGAGGTGCCGGCCGAGCTGCTGGTACGTACGGACGTCACCGCCGACGGCCGCCTGGACCAGCTGCAGACCGTCGGGTTCGTGTGGTTCGAAGGGCTCATGACGGCCAGCTACCTCGGAGCCGCCTCCGCCCTGGTCGAGCGTGTCCTCGGCGACACCCGCGCGAGCGCGGCTGTCGCCGCCGAGGCGGTGACCTGCGTCGAGTCCGTCGCCCTCGCCCTGGAGGGGCTCGCCGCAGACGCGACAACGGCCGGCGTCACCCAGGACACGCTGTCACGGTCCCTGATGTGCCGGTACGCCGCCCAGGACGCGATCAACCGGGTGCTGTCGCTGAGCGTGGAGGCACTGGGCGGTATGGCGTTCATCGGCTCGGGGGACGTCGCCTACCTGAACTCCGCCTGCCGGGCGCTGGCCTTCCACCCCCCATCCCGCTCCCGCATGGCCGCCCCGCTGACCGAGTACTTCACCGGCGACGCCCCGCTGCGCATCCCCTAGGCGTCCGGACACCCCTGCACTACGAGCGGCCTCTCGTGCCGCGTCCTGGCCTTCACCCGCTCACGGTCCCCGGCCGCCGGCTTCCCGGTGCCGCGACCGCTTCGGCCATGCCCTCGAACGGCTGCCGCCTGCCCTCGACTCCTGTACGCCCGCTGACCTGTCCGTGAGGTGCTCGACCGTGCCCAGTCATCCCACCGTTCTTCTCACCGGCGCGTCCGGTGTCGTGGGCAGCGCGCTGCTGCCCCAGCTGTCCGACTGCCACACCATCGCCCTGACCCACCGCACTGCGGCGGCCGGCGCCGACGAGCAGCTGGCCGGTGACCTGACCGTCCCCCGGCTCGGCCTGGACGCCGGCGCCTACCGGCGTCTGGCCACACGCGTGGACGTGATCGTTCACTGCGCCGCCGTCACCGGCTTCTCCAGCGGCCCCGAGGCCACCCACGCGCTCAACGAGGCCGGCACCCGGCAGATCGTGCAGCTGGCCGCCGACGCGGACGCCGTGCTGCACCACGTGTCCACGGCGTTCGTGGACCGGACCGACCTGACCCGGGCGCAGCTCGGTCAGGACCACGGGGATGCCACCGCGCGGCCGGAGGACTACCTGGACTCCAAGCGTGCCGGCGAGGACGTCGTGCGGTCGTCGGGCGTCCCCGCAGTGATCATCCGCCCGTCGGTGGTGATCGGGGACGCGGTCACCGGAGCGATCTCCGCGTTCCAGGGCATGCACGGTATCATCCACGGCCTGCTGCGCGGCCTGCTCCCGCTGGTTCCGGTGCCCGCCGAATCGCCGATCGACTTCATACCGCAGGACGTGGTCGCCGCCACCATCGCCGCTCTGATCCGCCAGGGGCGGCGGGACGGCGACATCTGGGTCACCGCGGGCACCAGTGCGCTGAGCACCCAGCGCACCCTTGAGGTCATCGGCGACACCGCGGACGAGCTCGGCCTTGCCGCGGCGCGGCCGCGCATGGTCGGCCCCGAGATGGTCGACCGTCTCATCCGTCCGGTGTTCATCGCGAACCTGCACCCCAGGGCGCGTCGCCGGTTCGACGACATGCTCGCCATGACGGCGCTGTTCGCTCACGGTCACGTCTTTCCCACCAGCCTGGGCCAGCTCCCCGGTATCCCGGCGGCCCCCAGCGGAAGCGAACTCGAAGACGCGTTGCGGGCATCGGTCGCCTACATGGCCCGCACCAAGGGCATGGTCCGCCGAGTGGCGGAGCCGGTGCTCGCAGGTGAGCAGGTGCCGGCATGAGCGAGCTGACACTTACCGCCACCGGCACTGCCGATGCGTCGGCCGGCGAGGTGCTGGGCATCTACCGCCGCCACCTGAGCAAGGGACGGGCGCGACTGGCGTCCCTGACCGGCGCCGCCATGGAGGTCGCCTCCGAGGGCAGCCGCGTGTGGGACGCGGATGCCAAGGAGTACCTGGACTGCGGCGGCTACGGGGTCTTCCTCCTCGGCCACCGCCACCCCCGGGTGGTGGAGGCCGTCATCGAGCAGATTCACCGCCACCCGATGGCCACCCGGCTGCTCCTGGAGCCGGCCGCAGCGAGGGCAGCGGCCGCGCTCGCCGCCGTCACACCCCCCGGCCTGGAGCGGGTTCACTTCGTCAACTCCGGCGCCGAGGCCACCGAGACCGCGATCAAACTGGCCCGCGCCCACGGCAAGCACCGGCTGATCTCCGCAACCGGCGGCTACCACGGCAAAACCACCGGCGCGCTCGCCGTCACGGCCAAGCCCTTCTACCAGGACCCGTTCCGGCCGCTCCTGCCGGCCGAGCACGTCCCCTACGGCGACGCCGAGGCCCTGGAGCGGACGCTCGCCGACGGGGAGCCTGCCTGCGTCATCCTCGAACCCATGCAGGGCGAGGGCGGCGCGGTCCTGCCCCCGCCCGGCTACCTCACGCAGGTGCAGCGGCTGTGCGCCGAGCACGGGGCGATGTTCGTCCTGGACGAGATCCAGACCGGTCTGGGCCGCCTGGGAACCTGGTGGGGCGCCGATACGGAAGGGCTGCGGCCGGATGTGCTGCTGGTCGGCAAGAACCTCAGCGGCGGTGTGATCCCGGTCGCCGCCGCGGTCGCCACCGCGCAGGCGTACGCGCCGTTCGACAAGGACCCCTTCCTGCACACCTCCACCTTCGCCGCCTCCCCGGTGGCGATGGCGGCCGCTGCGGCCGCCGTCACCGCGATCCGCGACGAGAACCTGGTGGAGCGGGCCCACGCCCTGGGCGAAGACCTGCTGGAGCGCATCCAGTCGGCCCTGGCCCCCCTGCACGGCAACGCGGTGGTGGACATCCGCGGCCGCGGCCTGCTCCTGGGCATCGAGATGCGCGACGAAGGCACCGCCGGAGAACTCGTCCTGCACCTGCTGGAGGAGGGGCTGCTGGTCAACCACTCCCTCAACGCCCACCGGGTCGTGCGCCTGACCCCGCCGGCAGTGCTCACCCCGTCCGACCTGGACTGGATCACCCGCGCCTTCACCTCCGCAGCCACCGCACTGGCCCGCACCACCGCTTCCACGAAGGGGACACGCTGACATGCCCGAGGTGACCCTCGACGCCCTCATACCCGACACGACCGCCCCGGCCGTCTTCGAGCGGCTGCGGGACTTCGCCGCCTACCCGAAGTACACCGACGCCGTCCGCGAGGTGACCGTCACCGACACCGGTGGCGACACCCTGGACTCGGACTGGTCGGTGAACTTCCGCAACGGCATCCTGTGCTGGTCCGAACGCGACCGCATCGACGCCGCCAACCTGACCATCGAATTCACCCAGACCGACGGCGACTTCGACCAGTTCGACGGCACGTGGACCGTGCACAGCCACGACGACAACGCGGTCAGCGTACGGTTCACCGCCCGCTTCGACCTCGGCATGCCCAGCCTCGCCGCCATCATCGACCCGATCGCCTGCCAGGCCCTGACCGAGGCCATCAGCCTCATCCTGCGCGGCCTGCTCGGCGAGCACATCACCCTCACCACACCCGAGGCCGAACCCGTCGGCGCCTCAGCGGCAGCGGACGCACCGTGACCGGCGCCCTCAGTACCGCCGCCCTCCCTCCCCAGACCACCGCATCGCCGGTGACGGAGCGGGGGTTCAAGGACGTCCTCGCACACTTGCCCTCCGGCGTCACCGTGCTGACCACCAGCGGACCCGACGGCGCGGGCGCGGCGGGCATGACGGCGAGCGCCGTGTGCTCCCTGTCCCTCGATCCACCGATGATCCTGGCCTGCGCGGCCAACCACAGCCGCACACTGGCCCGAATCCGCACCACCGGGGTGCTGGCCGTCAACGTGCTGCGGGAGGACCAGGTCCCTCTCGCACGGCGGTTCGCCGACCCGCACCTCGACCAGGACGCCCGCTTCGCGGCCACCGCCCACCGCCTGGAGGACGGCCTGCCCGTCCTCCACGACGCGCTGGCCTGGCTGACCTGCACCGTTCAGGCCGCCCATCCCGGCGGCGACCACACCATCCTCACCGCCGAAGTCCGCCGGCTCGGCCTGGGCGGCGGGCACCCGCTGCTCTGGCACAACCGCACCTTCCGCATCCTCGCCTGACCGACCGCGACTCTTCTGGAGGCTTCCGCCGTGCCCAGGGACATCAGTAACAAGACCGTCGCCATCACCGGCGGCAGCCGCGGCATCGGCCGTGCCACCGCCGAGCAGTTCATCGCCGCCGGCGCCACAGTGGCCATCGGCGCCCGCAACCACGACTACGCCGCCAAGGTCGCCGCCGACATCGGCGCCCGCGCCTACCCGCTGGACGTCACCGACCCCGTCAGCGTCCAGGCGTTCTGGAACGCGGCCGAGGCCGACCTCGGCGCGATCGACATCTTCGTCAACAACGCCGGCGAGATGATCGTCGGCCCCTTCGAGAAGGAGTCCGCCGAGGACACCGCCCACCAGCTCGGCGTCAACCTCCTCGGCACCCTCAACGGCATGAAGACCGCCATCGGCCCGATGCGCCGACGCGGGCACGGCCACATCATCAACATGGTCTCCGCCGTCGGCATGATCGGCCTGCCCGGCTGCGCCACCTACTCCGCCGCCAAGCACGGCGTCGTCGGCCTGTCCGAGGGCGTACGCGCCGAGCTGCGCGGTTCCGGCGTGGACCTGTCCATCATCCTGCCCATCCCCGCCCAGACGGAGCTGACCTCCGGCGTCGGCAAGGGCCGGTTCGTGCCGCTGCTCACCCCCGACGACATCGCCAAATCCGTGCTGCGCACCGCCCGCCGCCCCGTCTACAACCGATACGTGCCCGGCTGGACCAACCCCGTCACCCGCTCCCTGTTCCTGCTGCCGCAGCCGTGGCGGGACGCGATGGGCCGCTTCCTCAAGGCCGACCAGCTGCTGCGCACCACCGACTACCAGGCCCGCATCGCCTACGAGACACGGGTGAAGGCCCCCACCGCGGAAGGAGCCGGGGCGTGACCTCCCAAACACCCGCCCGCCCCAGTAACTACAAGGGCGCCGTCCGGCGCGGCAACGCACCCGCCGTCGTCGGCTGGCGCTGGCTGGACCACCTCATCCACGTCCACCCGGTCACCACCGTCGCCCTGTTCACCCCGGTGATCGCCGCCTGCGTCTGGTACTCCCTCGGCGAGACCGACGGCTGGGCGCTCCTCGGATGGGCGGCCGCGGGCTACGTGACGTGGACACTGTCGGAGTACTGGGGCCACCGCATCGTGCTGCACTACGAGCCCGAAAAGGGCTTCGGCGCGCGCCTGCACTACATCCTGCACGGCATTCACCACGACTACCCCACCGACCCGCGCCGCTCCATCCTCAGCCCACTGCTGAGCATCCCGATGGTCGCCGGAACGATCTACCTGGCCTCCGGGCTCGGCTCACTGCCGCTAACCTTCGGCGCCGGCTACACCTTCGGCTACCTCACCTACGACCTGTTCCACCTCTACCTGCACCTCGCCACCCCCAAGAGCCGGCTCATGCGGCACCTGCGCTCGCTCCACATGCGCCACCACTTCCGCGACGACACCAAGGGCTTCGGCATCTCCGCCCCCTACTGGGACGAGCTGTTCGGAACCTCCATCGCCCGCCAGCCCCGGTCAAACGACCTGGCCACCTGAGCCCACCCCACACCGCCGGTCCAACGACACGGCCCCCTGACCGGCGCGGGCACCCTCGCGACGAACGGCTAACCCCCGAAGTCGTCGATGCCTCCGCGCGGGTGCCCGCGCCCACCGTCGCGCCACAGTTGACCCGGCACCAGCCCGCCGCCATGGACCACTGCCGGAGCCGAACGCCACCCGCGAGGAACCCATGAACTCCGAAACGCTTCTGGCTCGCATCTACACCCTCGACCCGCCCGCCGAAACCGCACTGCCGGCCCCTCGCCCCGCACCGGCCGGTCAGCCCCACCCCGCCGAAGCGGACGGGGACGAAGCGGAGGAGTTCGTACGCCTCCACCACGAAGAGCACCCCGACCAGCCCCTCCCGCTCACCACACGGCTGCAGCAGATACGCACACAGATCAACGAGACCGGCACCTACACCCACACCACCGACGAACTCGTCTTCGGAGCCCGTGTCGCCTGGCGCAACTCCAGCCGGTGCATCGGCCGCCTGTACTGGAAGAGCCTGCGCGTCCTGGACCGCCGCCAGGCCACCACCGCCGAAGACATCCACCAGCACCTGTGCGACCACCTGCGCCAGGCCACCAACGGCGGCCGCATCCGCCCCGTCATCTCCATCTTCGCCCCCGACACACCTGAGAGCCGGGCCCCCCGGGTGTGGAACGACCAGCTCATCCGCTACGCCGGCCACCGACAGGACAACGGCCACATCGTCGGCGACCCGACCTACGCCGACTTCACCGACACCGTCAAGCGCCTGGGCTGGCAGGCCCCCGGCGGCCCCTGGGACGTGCTGCCCTGGGTCATCGAAACCGCCCAGGACAAGCCCCAGCTGTTCGACGTCCCCCCGGACCTCGTCCTGGAAGTCCATCTCACCCACCCCGACCACCCCGACTTCGCCGACCTCGGGCTGCGCTGGCACGCCGTACCGGCGATCTCCAACATGCGGCTGCGCATCGGCGGCATCAACTACCCCCTCGCACCCTTCAACGGCTGGTACATGGGCACCGAGATCGGCGCCCGCAACCTCGTCGACACCGACCGTTACAACCTGCTGCCCGTCATCGCCGAACACCTCGGCCTCGACACCAGCAGCGACACCACCCTGTGGCGCGACCGCGCCCTGGTCGAACTCAACGTCGCCGTCCTGCACTCCTTCTCCCGGGCCGGCGTCAAGATCAGCGACCACCACACCGAGTCCCGGCACTTCATGACCCACCTCGCCAAAGAAGAGAAGCAGGGCCGCGCCGTACCCGCCGACTGGAGCTGGATCGTGCCCCCCGTCTCCGGCGGCATCACCCCGGTCTTCCACCGCTACTACGACCAGGCCGACCAGCGCCCCAACTTCTACCTCGACGACGACGCCAAGGCCCGCGGTAAGGGCGGATGCCCCTTCGGCCACGGCTGAGCAGCGCGGTGGACCACACCCACCAGTTCCGTCGCGGATACGCGGACGCCTCGGCCCGGAGGCGGCCCGTGAGCAGGCCGTGCGGCTCACCGCGTCGACGGGCAGGCGAAGGACTTCTTCCAGCCGGCCGGCAGTGGTCAGGCGGACTTCCACAGTCATGGTCACTCTCCTGCCGGCCTAGACATGGGTACGGCGGCGCGGGGTGTCACGGAAGCGGCAGCGTTGCTGCTCGCACATCCGCGGCACCCAGCACATCTGCCACGTCAGCTCGACGCGGCCGATGTCGGCGATGGTCTGCTTAGTGCTCCAGCCCTTCGCGACGCCGTCCAGCGCCTGCCGGTACATCTGGGTGATCTTGGCGTTCTGGCGGATGATCGGGCTCTCCCGCGGGCGCAGTCCGACGCCCTGTCCAGGAATCCACCCAGATCCACCGGGGCGCCCTCGGCCGCGGGTGCGCTCTGCTAGCCGGCGCGGCAGCAGAGGCCGGAGCCGGGCTGGTCGGGCAGTCGGCAGTGATGGCAGTCGGCCCCGTCCAGGGCACAGAACGCGGCGATCGAGACCGGTGGCGTGAGGGACGACGATCCGCCGCACCCCGTATGTCTCCTCCAGCCGTAGCGCATAGGCGGCCGTGCTCACCCCGAGGGGGGGCGCCGGCGACGAGCGGGACGGCAGTTCGTTTGCAGGCGGCCCTCTAGGCAGAGCTGGTCGGCCATGCGAGCCCAGCGCAGGGCGGGGTCGGATCCCTGCTTGTCGCGTCGGATGGAAAGGACCTGCTGACCAAGTCCACCGCCGAGTCCGAGACAGACCTGAAGAATGAGACGTCCCCGGCTCTCAACCACTTCCAGGACGCGGACGTCGCCCTGGCACAGTGCCACGTCGTCGATTCCGTTACGGACCGGGACGGCCATCGGCGCACCGTAGATGATGTCCGCAGCGAGCAGTTGTTGGTCGGCCTCGAGTAGCAGCCTTGGTTTCGGGCCTGAAGGCAGATAACTGTTGGGTTCAGAACAGGGACGATTGCGGTCACTCGTGGCTAATCTTGCCTGGTGGATCAAGAGTTACGGAGAGCTGTCCCCGAAGCACCGGTCACCAGCCGAGAGCAGGATGCGGTGCGCATCCTACTGCTCATCGATGGCGCATGCGAGCCAGCCAACGATGCAGAGCGGGCTGATCCCGGTCTCGTGGACGCCGTGGGTGTTGTCCGAACGCAGGTGCGGTTGCAGAAGTTGGACTTCTGGCTGCGCAATCCCGACTACCTCGCTGATGAACTGCTGACGGAGTACGAGCAGAGCGGGGAGGAGCCGCTGCTGTCGCTGGCCGCGTCAATCCTGAGTTCTGAGGAACCCGAAGTACGACGATATCCGATGCTGCGTCACCACTTCGGAGCTTACGAGCCGCTGGACAATGCGCTGGCCGTACTGCGCAGCGCCGGTCTGGTGGCTCGGCGCCGCCGGGGCACGGTCGACCGGGTACGCCAGCACGACTACTTTCTGCTGGAGGCCGGTCGGACGATCGCCCGTGAAGTGATCCAGCAGGCTCCCGTATTCAGCTACTACGTCGAGCGCGTTCAGCTCGTCGTCGCACTGGCCGACGGCCTGGGGGGAAGCCAGCTGAAGCGGCGGCAGTATCTGCAGCGCGAGTATGCCGAGGCAGCCCGGGGCGAGCGGATTGGCTCGGTCAGCACCCGGGCGCGGGAGCGCCTGGCGCGACTGCGTACGCAGAGGGGACAGGACGGGATTCGGGTGGGGGACCATGGACAGGGATGACGTGCTGCTGGAGACGCGGATAGCTGAGCGGGCAGCCGTGAGCGTTGAGGATGTACGCGATGCGTTCGCCGCCCACGGCGTTCCCCTGGTGACACCGCCGGCCCGGTCCCGCACTCTGCGGCTGCACCGGCTGCGCATCGCCGGGCAGCGGACGGGATCGGTCTATCCCGGTCCCTTCGATACATCGCTGCGGTTTTCCGAGGGACTGACCGGACTGGTGGCGTCCAATCTACGGGGCAAGACCTCGGTGCTGGAGCTTGTGACGTGGTGCCTGCGGGGTTCGCCGAGGGACCTGATGGCCGAAGCGCATTGGTTGCGCGAGGTGGATCTGGACGTCGAGATAGCCGGGCAGGCGGTGGGGATCCGGCTGGATCTGGCCGAGGAGGAGATCACTTCAGCGGTCGTCCTGGCCGGTCCCGCCATCGAGGCCCTGGAGTTGGTGCGCGCTCCGGACGCCGACCACGAGATCATCCCCCTTCTGCGGGCGTTAAGCTCGGCAAGCTTCGCGGAGCAGATGCAGGCGCTGATGATGGACCGCCTGGATCTGCATCCGCTGGTGAACAGCTACAAGCAGACCGGTACGCAGACCCACGGTTGGCCGGTCTACTTCGGGGCGGTCTACCTGCCTGCGGGGCGGGACAAGGCGCTGCTGGGTGAGCACACGATGAGCGGGCTGCCCGGCCGTCTGTTGCAGGTGTTCTTGGATCTGCCCTCCGCAGCCGCGCTCACGCGCGTGAAGACTGCGGCCGATGTGCTCGCGGCCAGACACAAAGCCGCACAGGCGGCGGATACGGAGGCGCGGGGCAAGCGGGACGAGGAGCGCCATCGAATCGCCAAGAACCTGGAGCGGGCCCAGGAGCGCCTGTCCGCCATAGCCGACACTGAGGGCGGCTGGGAGGAGTCACTGCCCGAGGTGGCTTCCCACGTGGTGCAGTTGGCGCGTGCTGTCGCGGACACGCACGAGACGTGGGATGAGCTGATGCAGGCGCACCGACGGGCCCGGGCCCAGCGCCAGCATGACGCGAAGCTCGCCAATGATGTCATCGAGAGTGCCACTGCCCGCCAGCTCTTCCACGGGCTGGATCCCACGGCGTGTCCGCGCTGCGATCAGGTGATCGCAGCCGATCGCAGGCGCCAGGAGCGCGAGGCTCAGTCTTGTGCGGTGTGCTCACGGCCCGTGACGGGTGACGATAACCTTCCCGAAGAGGTCATCGCCGAGGCCAGGCAGCGGCTGCGGGACAGCACCGCCGCGGAGAAGATGGCCAAGGACGCACTGGAGGCGGCAGAGGTCGAGCTGGACCGGCTGTCGGGCGAGCTCACCTGGGCTCAGGCCCGGCTGCGACGTGCGGAATCCGCAGTGCAGGCGCCGGCCCGCCTCATCGCACGCGAAGAGGTGCTGCGGCTGGAGGGCGCGCTCAGCGTCTTCCCGGAGCTGCCCGCTTTGGTCATCGACGCAGACGAGACAAAGGCCCTGAAGGTCTTCCGTGCAGCGGCCAAGGTTTTGGAGAAGGACCACGAGGTGGCAGCCCAGGCGCTCTTTGCCGATCTGAACCGGGAGATCGCTCAGCTCGGCCGACGATTCGGCATCGACGCACTGGAATCGGTGAAGATCGACCGTGCCGCCCATCTGGACATCACCAAGGGCGGCGGGCGCACCAAACCCTTCGGCGCCCAGAGCCCCGGCGAGCGACTGCGGCTGCGAATCGCGGTGGTCATCGCTTTGCTGCGGGTGGGCGCCGCGCACGCCGTTTCGACGCACCCGGGCCTGTTGCTGATCGACAGCCCGAAAGCGGAGGAGGTCCAGGACCTCGACATCCGCAGGTTGCTGGGAGAGCTGGCCCAATTGGCTTCGGAGAACCATCTGCAGGTGTTGATCACTACCAGGGACTTCGACCTGGTGCACGACGTACTGCCCGCCGAGAACATCATCGAAGCCCGCGACGGCAAACCACTGTGGTGAAGGCTTCACACTGGCGGAAGGGGGATGGAGCATGACACTGCTCGCCGAGCGCCTCAGCGCCCTGGCCACCGCCGGGCACGCCTTCATCACATTTGAGGACCTCGGCCTGCCGGCCGAGACGCTGCACGAGCAGGTGCGAACCGTCGCGGCCGGCCCGCTGGCCCCGCTCCTGGCCGAGGCCGTTGCCCACGCCTGCGATGCTGCGGACGCGGCCTGGACTCAGGCCGCTGCCGCCTTTCCCACTGGGCTCGCACAGCAGAGCAGCGTCCTGGCCCTCACCTCGTCGCTGGAGACTTTGCTTGGCAGCACCGCCGCCGTCAAGGCGCTGGCGAAGCCCCTCAACGGGGCACTTCTGGATGGTCTTGCCGAGCAGGTCGACCGCGGTCCACTGCTGGCTGCTGCACGGCTGGAAGGCGCGGTCAGGCTCGCCGCCTGCGAAGCGGTCCGCCCCTACCAGGTATGGGAGGTTCTGGAAGAACTGCCCGTGCAGGGGCCGGAAGACTTCCTGGAGCGTCTCCCGCGCATCCTGGGCGTTGTCCTGGACTGCTGGGCGCAGCAGGAAGCCCGCGTCTCGGCCGCAGCGCGCGGACTGCTGCAGCATCTGTCCGTCGACGAGGTGGCCGATGTCGACGCGCTGTTCGAACTGGGGTGTGACCGCTTACGCACCGCGCTGTCCGCCACCGACCTGACTGAGGTCAGCAGGCAGGTCGTGGAAGCCCGCTCGCTGTTCGCAGCAGCCGAGGCCGCCGAGGAAGCCCGCGATGACGCTGCCGCCTACCTGGCCGCGTGCGATGCCCTCCTGGGTTTCACCGCGCACGACACCGCCCGGATTACACAGGCCGCCGACCGTATCGAACAGGCACTGGAGCGTCGCCGGGCATGGCTGCACGGCACGCACCAGCCTGCTTGGCTCCAGCCGCGGCAGTCGGCCGAAGTCGCTTGGTCCCACCTTCTAGTCCAGTTGAAGGCTGCGGCGGAACTCTTCGCCGCCGAAGTATGGATGGACTCCTGGCACGCCGTGGACGCAGTCCTCACCGCCTACCGCGCCGCCCGCACCATCCAACCGCTTGGAGAGGGAAGTGACGCCCCCGGTCTGGCCGTCCTGGTGGAGCCCGCTGTCGAGGATGGCTTCCTGCGCAAGGAAGCGTTCCTCAGCGCACTGAGGCATGCCGCTGCGCGGCCGCAGGACTTCCCCGGTTGCCACTTCGACACCGACGCCGCGACCGCTGTCCTCGCCCGGCTCGACGCCCGGGAAGCCCGTAGCCCATCCGTCGGTGACTCAAGCGACGCAGACGACGAGGACTCAGACGCCCGAGCCGCGGACGAACGCTTGCACCGCATCGCGCCTACCGTGGCTCGCCGACTCCCGGCGAAGGAGGCTCTGCACCTGGCTGGGCTGTCTGACACCACTCTTGCGGCCGTCGAGGGCATTGCCTACGACAGTGACCTCGCACGCCTCAAAGCCGACGACCCGGTCATCATGCCCTTGCTCGACGGTTTCCTGACACTCCTGTCCCAGCATGAGCAGTTCGCCGGACAAGTCCGGCAGACGTTCAGCGCTCTGCTCACCCAAACCCTGCTGTTCCTCAAATCCCGTACCGATCTGGAACGCACGCACACCTTCGGCGCTGGAAAGCGAGACGACCCGCCCTACGACTACCGTCGCAAACCGGAAAAGGGCCAGCGGGACGCCAACGAAGGGGACCTGCAACGCGACTTCCACCAATGGCTGCTCACCGGCCCCTTGCACAACGTCGTTCAGGTAGAGACGAACAATGTCGGCATGGGACGCGCCGACGTCATGGTCCATTTCGGCCCCCTGCGCTATCTCACTGAGATGAAGCAAGACAGCGACAGCAACAGCCGCACCCACATCGAAGGTAGATACCTCACTCAGGAAGCCGAATACACCAACACCAACGCACCCTTCGGCCAGCTCCTCGTCCTGGACCTCACGCCGAAGACCACCAGCAGCGGAACGCTGCGCATCAATGAACTGGCGTGGCTGGCCACCCACCGTCCCCGCGACGCCACCATCGACCGTTGCATACTGGCCGGCATCGTCACTGGTAACCGCATCACCCCCTCCGCCTACTCCCGCTAGACCAGCCATGGGCTTGCCTTGAATCTGCACCCCCACCCAGGAGACCGGCAAAGCGGTGGGCGCGCCACAGAGGGAGCGTCCTTCCCATCGCTGCGAGTACTCGCTGACTTCGGCTGCCGCCAGAGGGGCCCTCTACGAAGAGCGAGGCAACATAGCCCCGAATCGCCGGTTAGCCAAACCGGCAATGACGCGGAGTATTGACGGTTGCCCCCGCTCACCTGTGCGTGCGACGTCCGTAGGCCCGGGTTGATTTCCCACCCATTTGTGACCGGCGACGACAGACGGCCTCCTGACCCGCTCAGGAGACCAGCCGTCCGTCGCCGTGATCACCCTGACCGGCCTGGACCCGAGTCGCCTACCCACCTGGAGGAGCTCTACGAGAGCCTCCGCACCCAAGAGGGCGTCTCCCTGGAATGGATCATCGCCCCGACGGGCCGAAGGCTGACCCGGACCTCATACCCCGGGGTATCACGAAGGACCGTCGGGTCACCGCGGTTGCCCGCCCAGGGGCCCGGCCCTGCCCCTGCCCGCAACACCACGTTGAACTACGTCAGCGCCCCGCGCGTCGCGTTCGTCAACGATGACGACCGAAACCCGCCTTTCTCGCTGGCCATACGCAACGAGCACGCCATCACCACCGGTCTGCGCTGGGTCGCAGGTCGGTCGGCCGGCTGGGATCCCGTCTCCGGGAGTCTGAGGACCTGAATGTGCCCGACTCCCGTCGGACGTCACGCGCCGGGAGCCGTCTGGACGCATCGGGCGGACCCCGAGGACAGGGCCACTGCATGTTGCTGACCGACACACGCCTCGCCCAGGCCGTCGACCACGGTGGTCTTCACAAGGCGTTCCTGATGGGTGTCTGCGCGCGAGCGGCCGGCGAACTGCTCAGCGACGTCGTGTATCACCGAAGGGTCCACGAAGGGCAGTGGACGGCCGACGACACCTACCGTGACCAGGTCGAGTTCGATGCGCGCCGACACGCGTGGTTGAAGGGGTGGGCGGAGCGCGAGCTTCAGGCCGAGGCGCCGCTCCTCGGTTCGGCGGGTCGGTAGGTCGAGATCCCGGGACAGCAGTCCGGGATGCCTGCTGCTGCGGGCGGTTCGTCAGCGTGCGGCGGGCTCGGCTGCAACGGGCTCGCGGGCGGGGACGAGACGGGGAACGAGGCGGACGTAGGCGACCATGCCGAGGACTTCGACGAGGGTCTGTGTGACTACGACGACCGCGGCGGCCTCCAATCCGGCGGGCAGCGCGAGGGCCAGGGGGAGAACGACGAGGGAGTTGCGGGTCGCGCCGGTGAACACGATCGCCCGTCCGCCGGGGGCGTCGAGTCGGAAGAGTCGAGCGACGGCCTTCCCGGCGAACGCCATGACGACGAGGAACGCGGCGTAGAAGGGGATGACGGCGGCGACGTCGGTGAGGCTGTCGCCGAGCTTGGGAACCTGGGAGGCGACCACGGTGATCAGGGTCGCGGCCATCAGCGGCACCATCGTCGTGGTCGCCGCGTCGGAGACCTTCTGGCCGACCGGGCGGCGTGCGGCCCACGCCTGCAGCGTCCAGGCCAGCACGAGGGGGACGACGATCAGGACCAGGAAGGCTTCGACGAACGGGCCAATCTCGACGATGTCGGCCAGGTCGGAGCCCATGAACAGGTACAGGAAGCCGGGCAGCAGCAGCATCTGCGTGACCAGGAGGAGCGGGGTGGCAGCGAGCAGGCGGCGACTGGAGCCTCCGGCAAGGCCGGAGAAGACGATCACGTAGTCGACGCACGGGCACAACAGCACCAGCAGGACCCCGACGCGTACGGCCTGGTCGGCGGGCAGGAACGTGAACAACGCCGCGACGATGAGCGGCACCACCACGAAGTTCACCACCAGGGCGGCGGACAGGAACCGGCCGTCGCGCAGCGAGCGCAGCAGTTCGGCGGCCGGGACCTGGAGGAAGGTGACGACCAGCAGCGCGCCGAGGACCGGGTTGATCGCGTGTTCCAGGCCGGGGCCCGCGGCCGGGGCCAGCCAGCCGAGCAGTCCTCCGGCGGCCATCGCCGCGAGGTAGATCGCGACCTGGTGGTGTTCCATCCGCTCGACCAGGCCCTGCGGTCCCTGCTGCGACACTCTGACTGCTCCCTTGAAACTCGTACCGGCCGCCGGTGGCGGCCACTGGCTCATCCTCACAGGTCACGCCGTCGGCCCGGCCACCGGCCAGGGGCCTTACGTCAGCGCGGCGCCGCGCTGACCCTCGGCGGGGCCCCGACGGTGGGCATGCCCAGGTCGGCCGGCGCCGGGGTGGTGCGGCAGGCATCCCGCTTCCGGCGCCGCCGTACGACGGCGAAACCCACGGCCGCCGCTACTGCCAGCACAGCAAGCACTGGCATCCACAGGGCGCCGATCACGGAGGTGACGCCGATGCCGCCGAGCACGGCCAGCAGGGGGCCCGCGCAGCAGACCGCACAGGCGGCGACGGCCGCTGCCCCCGTACCGAGGACGCCCCAGGGGCCGGACGAGCGGGAGGACGGCGTGGTGGTCATGCGGGGACTCCGAACAGGTCGGCCAGCATCGCGGCGGCGCTCTCGGGCGCGCGCACGTCCAGCTGGAGGGCGGCGGGGGTCAGGTGCAGGGTGAAGTCGAAGAACGCACAGCAGTCCTGCTCGGCCGCGGCCAACGCCGCGATTTGTCCGGCGAGGTCGGCGTCCGGTGGGAAGGACAGTCGCACCCCGTCCTCGATGTCCTCGCGCTGTTCGGTCTTCGCGACCAGGGTCCGCCACTGCTCGGTGCGCTCGCCCAGCTCGGCGCCGCCCAGCGTGCAGGCCACCGGGGCATCCCGCCACGCCTCGTCTGCCGGTCCGGGTGCGGGGCGGGTGGGTGAGAGGGTCACCGGCACGGGCCCGGCCGCCGGGGCCGTGGTCGTGGTGCAGCCGCAGTCCGGTCCGCATGCGCCCTCCGGTGCCGGCCCGGACAGGGCGGTATGGACGTCTGCCAGGCGGGCGGAGAAGGCCCGCAGCTCGGCGACCCTGCCGTCGGTGTCCTGGATCCGGCTCGCGATCAGTGGCAGCATCCGGGCCCGTACCGAGGCGCAAACTCCTTCTTCCCGGACGTCCAACAGGTCGCGGATCTCCTCCAGGGCCAGGCCCAGGAGCTTGGCCGAGGAGATGAAGGACAGCCGCTCCACCGCGTCCTCCCCGTAGATGCGGTAACCCGAAGGAGTCCGCTCGGCCGGCAGCAGCCCGGCGTCCTCGTAGAAGCGCAGCGTGGTGGCGGGAACACCGCAGCGTTCCGCCAGCTGCGAGATCCGGTAGGTCCTCATGCCCTCGACGGTAAACCTTCGACCCGACTTGAAGGTCAAGCCGTCCGGTCCCCCGTCTGCTCGGACAGCAGGGGTGGCTCGGTGCCGCGACGGGTCAGCTGCAGGAGCCGAACGGGGCCGAGGTCTACGTGGGCAGCCGCCGCACGGTGCCGCCTTCGAGCTGTCGGCGTAGCCGCTCCAGATCTCCCCGGCCCACGACACGTCGCCCAGGCCGAGATAGGCGATGCCGACAGGCACGATGCCGCAGTAGGCGGCGAACAGGAGTCGGTGCGCGGCCAGGGTGATAGGCGTCGGATACAGGGCGTCCTTGAGCTGCCGCACATGCACCGCCGCCAACTTGTTCGCCGGTGAGCACCCCGCCGGCAGGCCGAACTCCTCGGCGCCTTCCCGTACCAAGAGCCAGGCGACGTTCTCCCGGGACAGTCCACCGTCGGCCGGGTGGCAGTCGGCGGCAGCCAGGTTCCTCGCCTCCCGGTGCACTGACCATGCCTGAGCCACCACCGATCGCAGCGCATCCAGCAACCGCTGCCACTCGCCCTCGGTGCAGGGCTGGATCGGGGTGGACTTCGGGACGTCCGCACGCGGCTCCGCCTTCATCGCCCCGGCACCTCTCATCCTGGCGGCTCCTCGAAGCCTGAACACGCGTGCCGAAGCAGGCGCCCTCGCCCGCCGTTGCCCCTCCTGGCGCAGCGCACCGGCGGAAGCCGCCGAGGCTTCCGCCGGTGTGGTGTGGGGAGGGATCGTCCAGACCGACAATGCCCCTGGAGGGCTGCGAATGGCTGGCCACGCGGTCACCTTCCAGGCCCACCCGTATACCCCGCCCAATACAGAGCGTGAGTATTTGTGCCGACCAGCACAGCTCCTGCCTCACTCACGCGAGAAGCCTCTTCGCCGATACTCGTCGGCCATCGGATCGCGCTTCGCGCCGTCGTCTCAGGCCACTACTGCTGGCTGCCTGGCGATAAGGCGCCCCGTTCTGGCCAAGGCTGCGACTGCTGCAGCGCAGACCAGCCCCGTAGCTGTCAGAGTCACCCAGGTCAGCCACAGGGCGTCATGCCGCTGGGCGAAGTCCCAGAGCGCGCCGGTGACCAGGTTTCCGATGGTGATGCCGAGCCCCGACACCGTGTTGTAGAGGCCGTAGTGGGTGGCCACCAGACGCTCGCCCGAGAGATTGACGATGGTGTCCATCTCGAACGGATAGACCACCGCGGATCCGACCGCGAGCAACACCACCGCCAGAACCAAGGACGCGAGCACAGCCGTGGAGGAGTCTCCCGGGGCTAGAGCCAGCGGAAGAAAGGCCAACCCCATGGCCGACAGTCCGCGCACCAGCGCCTCGCTGGGCTGCCATCGGTTCTTCGCCCAGCCGGTAAGACGCAGTTGCCCAATGACCGCGACCGCTGCCGAGACGACGAAGAGGCCGCTCGTGACCTGCGTGCCGTGTGTGCCTAGGGCGTCGGCCGCCGCCAGCGGCAGGGCCAGGTAGACCTGGAAGGTCAGCACGTACGAGCCGATCATCGCGGTGGCGAAGAGCAGGAACGGGCGGTTGGTCACGACCGTTCGCCACTGCTCGAGCACGCCGTTCTGGTCACTGGTCGTCGGGCTGGCGTGGCGGGGAGGCAGCGCGCGCCATTGCAGCACGCTCAGCGCTGTGAAGATTGCTGCTGCTGTCGTGCAGACGAGGCGGAAGTCGGTGGCCAGCAGGGCGAGTCCGGCAATCGGTCCGAGGAGCATGCCCGCCTGGTAGTAGACGTTGAAGGTCGCGAAGGCGTCCACGCGCCTCTCTCCGGCTTCGGCGGCGAGGTAGGCGCGGACGGCTGGGTTGAACAGGGCGCCGGCGAAGCCGGTGGCGGCTGAGGCGGCGATGAGGGCGGGCAGGTTGTCGACCCAGCCGAGCAGACCGAAGCCGACCGTTCGAAGCAGGCAGCCTGCCAGGATCGGGGCCTTGTAGCCATAGCGGTCAGCGAAGGTACCGCCGATCAGGAACATGCCCTGCTGGGAGAAGTTGCGCACGCCTAGTACGAGCCCCACCGCCCAGGCGGCCAGGCCGAGTCCGCCGGAGAGGTGGGCAGCGAGATACGGCATGAGCATGTAGAAGGCGAGGTTGATGGCGAACTGGTTCGCCATCAACAGACGTACCGCGGACGGGAAGGATTGAGTCTGACGCCAGAGGTGCTTCATCCGGTGACTCCTGCGACCTTCTGATCCGTGCCGGTGACGAGCGGGTCGATGACCGTGGTGCAGCGGGTCCAGCGGTCCACAACGCGGTCGCCCGGACGTGCGAGTTCGTCAGGAGCGCCGGTGGGCGGGTGCCCCAGAAGGCGGTGGTCGCGGCAGTACGTATCGTTGAAGATGGTTCCTACGTAGCGTTGCGGGCCGTCGGGAAAGACAGCCACGATGCGTTCCTCGGCGGGCAAGCTTCGGGCCAGCCACCGGGCGACCAGTGCCACGGCACCGACGCTCCATCCGCCGGTGGCGTAGTGGTCGCGGGCCAGGCGTCGGGCAGCCCACGCGGCCTCGGGGGCGGCCACCCAGTGCACTTCGTCGAAGAGGTCGTAGGCGACGTTGCGGGGGTAGATGCTGCTGCCCAGTCCGCGCATCAGGCGGTGCGCGGCCGGCTGGCCGAAGATCGTGGAGCCCGTGGTGTCCACGCCGACAACCCGGAGCTGGGGGAAGAAGGCACGCAGCACTGAGGCGATGCCGGCGGAGTGGCCACCGGTGCCGACGGAGACGACCAGGGTGTCGATCCGGCCGAGCTGGGCGACGAGTTCATGCGCGAGACCCGAGTACGCCGCGACGTTGTCGGGGTTGTGGTACTGGTCGGGACACCAGGCGTCCGGATGAGTGGCGAGCAGCTCCTCGACACGGTCGCGGCGGGCCTGCTGCCAGCCGCCGACGGGATGCGGTACGTCGACGAGGTCGACGGTGGCACCGTACGCCGTGAGCAGGCCGGTCATCAGCGGTTCCATGCCGAGGTCGGTGACCACGGTGACCGGATGGCCGAAGGTGGCGCCGGCCAGGGCCAGACCCAGGCCGAGGGTGCCCGAGGTGGACTCCACGATCCGCGCCCCGGGGAGCAAGGCACCGCGTTCTCGGGCCGCTCGCACCATGTGAAGAGCGGTTCGGTCCTTGATGCCGCCGGGATTGTGACCTTCGAGCTTGGCCCAGAAGCCGCGTCCAGCAGCGGCGAACGGCTCACCGATCCACAGAACGGGCGTGTCACCAACGAGCCCGGCGGGGGTGTGCATCGGGCGTTTGGCGACAGCCAGCAGCTGGGCCGGGCAAGCGGGAAGGGCAGTTGGAGCGAGGGATTTCATGGCGTGCTTCTCCTGTCACCGGCCCTGTAGTTCGGCAGCCGGTGTACGTGGGGGAAAGAGGCGAAACTGATCCGTTGCCGTCCCTCTACACGTCGAGGGAACGGCAGAAGCGTCGATCAGGTCCGGCACACGCCAAGGACGGCCAGTCTGCGGCCCGCCACGGAATCACGCGCACCTTGGAACGGTGGCGCGGAATTCGGCGAATCAGGGTGCGGCTGTGCTGGTACGTAGTCTGCGGGCTGCGCATGGTGTACCGCGGGGACGGCCAGTTCGATGCCACGCGAAGGCTGTGCCACCGTCGTCTCGTTCGCATCCCAGCAGTGCGTGGGGTGTTGATTGGCAGGCTCGGTTTGCAGGTACGTGGGGTCCTGCTGCTCCGCCGTTGTCGCGCGGCTGGCGGTGGCAGCCAGCGGTGTGTCGACGCGTGTCGCTGCGGAGAACGCCGGGCCGTGGGAACAGATCAAGACGTGCACGAGCGCAGTGAGCACCAGGAGAACCACCGCTCCGACCAGTGAGTCGGAGCGGGAGCGCTTCAACGCCGCACCCGTCACCATGGACACTGAAGGTAGTGCACTGACTACATAAAGTTCTCATCAGTGATGGCGGACCACACGCCGCGCGTCTCACCAGTTTCACGCCAATCGCCCAGCCAGCAGCGGAGGGCGCCGAAGCCGACAGCGTTCGGTGCACCAGCGGCTGCCGCTGTCGTCATCACCGAATCGGGTGACGAACACGTCCGTTCAGCTCTCCCGTGTACCAGTCCCGAGTACGGCTCTCCGCCGTACGACTCGGCAGTTCAGCCGTCGCCCTATCGGTCTCGGACGAAGCCGCCCGCGACTGAACGCAGCGGTGCCATTCACACGTACTCCTTGCAGACCACGTCTGCCCCTCGTCCCCGGGCGGGCGCGACTGATCCAGGGAGACGCCTTGCTACGGCAGCTACCATCCGCACCCGTAACCCGTCCCCTCCCCGCCGCTCGTGGGATGCCGCGGGCCGCGGTGATCGGAATCCTTGCGCTGATGCCGCTGGTCGGTGCCTGCAGCGGGGGCGAGGACGACCCTGCATCGCAGGGCAAGCAAGCGGTCGCAGCCGCCCCTGCGGCCGGTGTCGTGGCACCGGCGAAGGTCGAGATGATCGCCGGTCTCACCGGCTGCAAGGCCAACATCCGCGTCGAAGCGGAGCAGTTGCGCGAGGGGTTGTGTCACACCAAGCAGGGTGACTACCTCATCACCACGTTCCCCGAGGACAGGTACCAGCAAGCGTGGCTCAGCACGGCCAGCATGTACGGGGGCAAGTACCTCGTCGGCAAGCGCTGGGTCGTCGCTGCCAAGCCGAAGGCGCTCGAACGGTTCCGGGAAAAGCTCGGCGGGACCATCCGGCAGTTACGGGGTGTGGGTCCGACCCCGAAGGCGTCGTAGCAGCCCTGTTCCCGCACTCGAGGTATACCTAGGCGCCTCGTTCGAACCGGCGGCGTGTCCCGCAGATGGCCCCGAACGTGCAGGCGGTGATGCGTCCTCCGGACGCATCACCTACCCAGCTCTTCGTGACCACTGCCACCGGGGAAGACGGCTCGTCAGGCTGCTGCTACGCCCCGCCCCAGTGGCCACCAGTCAGCTCTGGCTGCCGGGGGTCCGGCGCCTCATGAGCCACCAGGCCCCTCCGCCGAGAACGGCCAAGGCCACGACGATGCCGCCAATGACGAGGCCCGTCGAGCTGTCCTCGTCCTTCTCGTCAGCGGCGGTCTCGGTGGTGTCCGCGGACGCCGTGGGAGACGACGGCGTCGTGGTGGACGGTGTGGGGCTGGGGGTCTCGGGAGCCCTGGGACTCGGGCTGATCGGCGTAGCGCCCGGGGCGGCCGCCTTCAGTTCGAGGACGGGAGCGGGCTGCTCCGACTCCTCGCCTCCCTTGGACAACTCGATCCAGCGGGAGATCTTGCCGTCGCTGTAGGTCTCGATCGTCTTGAAGGCGAGGCTCTCGGCATCCGGCAGCTGGCGGACCTTGATCTGGTACTCGGCATCGACGCCCATCTTCAAGGTGGGGCCGCCGAGGGTGTAGCCGTCGTCGCCGGCCTTCAGCTTCCAGCCCTTGGGCGCTTCGCCCAGTGTCACGTCACCGGGGGCGATGCCATCGGGCAGAACGACACGCAGCTGGGTGAAACCGGCCGAGTCGGATTCGGCTTCGGAGACAAAGGTGAGCGTGACGTTCTCGGCGAGCGCCTGCGGGTTGTCCGCCTCGACCTCCGAGTGCGCGGCGGCGGTTCCGGTCAGGGCGAGGGCAGCCGTCAGGGTGAAGGCGCTGACCACACCGAGCCGACGAGTGACGCGGCCGAAGCCGTGAGGGGATGAAGACACGGGTGAACTCCTTGCTGGTGAGTCCGGGTCGGCCGAGGCCGGGCCCGGAGAGAGGACGAGAAGAGACGTGCTCTCTCCTCGGAGGTCCTCTCCGCACCAGTGCGTGTGCCAGGATCCGGGCCCACACCCTCCCCGGGTTGAGGAACCGGCCGACGAGCCGCGGCAAGGGCAGCTGCTCAGCTTGGGAGCCACCGGTCAGGTACGACACCAGGCCGGCCGGGAAGATCACCGCGACGGCCGCGGCTCTCATGATCCGGCCGGCGGACAGGGCGGCGACAACCGCCCTGTCGGCCCGCTGTAGAAGCCAGGCCGCCACCAGCGCCGCGCATGTATGAGCCGTGGTCATGACGACCCCGGCGTGGTGCCAGGCATGCCCGTCTCCTGTGGTCACTCCGGCGGCGCCGGCGTGAGCGGTGTGGACGGCCGCTGCTCGAACGCTGCCGTCTTCCGCGGCCAACGCGGTGTGCAGCACGGCCTGTGCCGCAAGGGTGCAGCTCATGACCGTCGTCAGAACCATCGGACGACGGGCGAAGGGCCACACGAGCACGAACTGAGCGGCCGCGAGAGCGGTCATCAGACGCCACGGGACCGGGCCTTCGACCACCGCGTGATGACCGAGAGCCGCGAGCAGGCTGCCGACGAGTGCGAACAGCCCAGCGCGGACGGACGCCTCCGTGCGACCCGTCCACAGGTCCGCGGCGTCGCGACTCGTCACCCGATCACCCGGCACAGCCGCCGATACTCCTCCCTTCCGCGTGCTCGTGTCAGGCGGATCCGCGGATCGCCTCAGCCAGCAGCTCGGGTGCTCGGGTGGAGATGTAGACGTACGGGGTGGGGTCCTCCGGGTCGACCACCTCGACCCGGACGGCGGTGGTGATGTAGCCGCGCAGGGCCATGAAGGCCCGTAGGTCCGCCTTGTACGTCCGCCACGCCCTTGCCTCCTCGCCGACGAGGACCTCGGGCTCGCCCAGCGCGTTCAGGGGAATGCGGGCGTCTCCGACAACGAGTAGGTCGGTGGTGACCCTGACCCGCAGGGAGCCCTGCGAGCTGACGTAGGCGCCGGCCAGGCCGGCGCCCGCGGTCCAGGCGATGAGGGCGGCGATCAGGCCGAAGGGCATGAAGACCAGAGCCATGGAGAAGCCGAACAGGGCGGCGATGACCCACCAGGTCTTGGGAGCGGTGAGGCGTTCGTCGTAGGTGAGGTTCTTGCTGGCGGTCACTGCGGTCACCTTGTCGTATACGTCGGGCGCTGTGGGCCTGTTCACAGCGGGAGGAACACGCTCGTGCGGGCGTCGTACTGGGAGGTGGAGCCGGTGTCGACCTCGTAGTACCAGGCATGCAGGCGCAGGGAGCGATCGGCGAGCCGCGGTGTGACACAGGGGTAGTCGCTCAGCTGGTCCAGCTGTGTCAGCGTGTGCCAGTGGCCGGCGGCTGCGATCGCGGACGGTTCGTCGTCACCCGCCACCGCGTCGTCGACGGCCTCGCAACGCGAGTGGCCGCACACGATGATGTCGGTGACCTTCAGGTCACGCACGGCGTGTTCGACGGTCCGTGTCTCGGCGGTGTGCTTCCAGGGGTCGTACGGCGGGATCAGGCCGCCCTGGTTGCGCAGTTCGTAGAGGTCGCCCGGTCGACTGGCGGTGAGCAGGGCCGGGACGAGCCGGGCGTCCGAGCAAGTGATGAACATCGCGCGGGGCCTGCGCACTTGCGCGTGCTCTGTGAGGTCCAGGCTGTGAGCGGCCGCGCGGGCCCGGAACACGCGAGCCTGATCGATCAGGTACTCCATGAGCTGCGGCCTCCCTCCCTGATCAGTCGGACAGTCGCTCATCGATGAGGGCCTTGAACTGCTCGTAGGAGGCGGGGTTGGGGATCTTGCGGCCGTCGAGGAAGAAGGTGGGCGTGCCCTGGACTCCCAGTCCGAGGCCGTCGCGCTGGTCGGCCTGGACACGTGCCGCGGTCTTCGGGTCGGCCAGGTCCGCGTCGAACTTCTTCATGTCGAGGCCGAGTTCCTCGGCGTAACCGCGGAAGACGTCCTCCTTCGACTCCTGGGCCTCGCCCCATTCCTTCTGGGTGGTGAAGAGCTTGGTGTACATCTCCTCGAACTTGCCCTGCCGAGCTGCCGCTTCCACGGTGCGGGCGGAGAGTTCGCCGTTGCGGTGGCCGGGCATCGGGAAGTAGCGGGCGACGAAGGTGACCCGGTCTCCATACTCCTCACGGAGCTTCTCGACGACCGGGAAGTAGGCGCCGCACGCCTCGCACTCGAAGTCCAGGAACTCCACGAGGGTCAGTTCGCTGTTGGCCGGGTCGGTGAGCCGGTGGCTGGATTCCCGTACCGGCATGGCCTCGGCGGCCGGCTGGACGTCCAGGCCGCCGTTTCCGCGCCGGTTGTCGGGAGAGAGCAGCAGGTAGGAGCCGATCGCGGCGGCGAAGCCCGCCACGAGCACGGCGGCGACGATCAGGTGCTTGGTCAGCCTCTTCATGTTTCCTTCTTCGCGGTCTCGGGTGCGGCCGTGCGCCGGTCACGGGCGTGGAGGCCAGCCAGGTAGGCGTTGTAGGCGGCGAGGGGGTCGTTGCCGTCGCCGCGTTCGATCTGGCGGTCCACGCGGCGGGCTTCGCGCAGGTCCGCCCGGATCCACTGGATCGCCAGGATGATCGTGGTGATCAGAACGGGGATGTCACCGGTGGCCCAGGCGATGGCACCGGCGTCGTACTGGTCGTCCATCGGCTCCTCGACCCAGGGCCGGTCGAGCAGGGACCACCAGCCCTCTCCGATCAGGGCGCTGGAGCTCATCAGCGAGATGCTGAACCAGGAGTGGAACGGCATCGTGAGGATCAGCACGAACAGGCGGCCCAGGTGGGGCGGGCGGCGCGGCCCGGGGTCGACGCCGATGATCACCCAGAAGAAGAGCAGGCCGACCGCGAGGAAGTGCACCATCATGAACAGGTGTCCGAGGTGGCTGCCCATCAGCGTCTCGAAGAGCGAGGTGTAGTAGACGACGAAGGCGCTGCCGATGAACAGCAGGCTCGCCACCACCGGGTTCGAAAGGAGCCGCACGTAGCGGCTGTGCAGCAGCTTGAGCAGCATCTCGCGGGGCCCGTCCGGCTCCCCCTTGGGCGCGGCAGGAAAGGCGCGGAGGGCAAGGGTGGCGGGGGCGCCCAGCACGAGCAGGATGGGCACGGTCATCGCAAGGATCATGTGCTGGCCCATGTGCACGCTGAACAGCACCTTGCCGTACACCGCCAGGCCGCTCATCGTCGTCAGCACGGTGACCGCCAGGCCCAGCAGCCAGGAGATCGTCCGTCCGACGGGCCATCGGTCGCCGCGGGCGCGCAGCTTGCGCACACCGTTCAGGTACAGCAGCGCGGCAGCTGCCGTGCCGAAGGCGAACAGCGGGTCGAAGTGCCATTGGGTGAACAATGGCGTCCAGGGGAAGTCGCCAAGTTCGGGCGGCATGGGAAAGCCCAGCAGTTCCTCGGTCGGGGAGACCGAGGTGTCGGGGCCGGGTGCCGGGGTGCGCGACAGGCCGACGGCGAGTCCCATCGCCGCCGCCATGAGCAGCAGTTCACCGATCGCGAGCTGGACAAACGCTCGCCGTCTGCCGGTTCGCAGCGTCGGCAGGGTGCGGCGGCGGTGCCACCAGCCGATGCCGCCCAGCGCGGCGAGGGCCACCGTCTTGGCGATGACCATCAGCCCGTACGCGCTGGTGAAGAGGGTCTCCGGGGAAGGCAGCCGGACCACGGCGTTGACGATTCCGGAGGCCGCGACCGCGAGCAGGGCCCAGGCGGCGAGCGGGCTGAAGCGGCGGGCCGCGTCCGCCGCCTCCTCCTCGCGCCTGGCGGCCACGACCAGGACGAAGAGGAGTCCGCCGACCCAGACCGCGATGCCCAGCAGGTGCAGGGCCAGGCTGGTGACCGCGGCGTCGTGATTGCCGGAGGCCGCCGAGTGCCCGCTGAACGCCGGCGGCAGCAGCCCCGCCAGGGCCACGACGAACGCCAGACGGGCCCAGCGAGCCGTCGTGACTCCCACGCAGAAGGTCGCGGTCGCCGCCCCTGCACCGATCATGAGCGCGTACGAGCGTCCCTGCGCGTCCGTGGCGACGAAGTCCGCCAGCATCGCTGCGGACAGGACATTGCCGACCGGTTGCGCGAAGAGGTCGGCCAGTGTGAACACCATGGCCAGGGCCGCCGCGACAGTCCACGACGCGGCCGCCGCACCGGCCCACGTCAGGTAGCGGAGCTGGGTCGCCGTGAGTCTGCGGCCACCTGGCAGAAGCACGACCACAAGCAGCAGCGCGCCCACGGTGGCCACCGCTCCGACGTCCGTGAGGGTCCGTGCCACCGGCAGCCCCCATACGGTGACCGTGCCCGCATCCGGCAGACCGGGGACCGAGGTGCTTGCTCCTCCCCCGGCCTGCACCATGGCCAGGGCCACAGCGACCGCGCAGACCGTCGCACCGGCCAGCACGAGGGGAAGCCGGGACAGGCGCCGTACCCCGCCCGGCTTTGCCTCAGTCGCCACGGCCGGCCCGCCGCCGACGGCGTACCGCGAAGACGGTTGCACCGGCAGCCACCGCCAGGGCGCCCCCAGTGGCCAGGACAGGCGCGCTCACGCCGGAGGACGCGGGCTCGGCGGTCTGCGCCGACGCGGAAGCCGTCGGCGCCGCGGCACCCGAGGACGGTGCAGGTCCCCCCGTCGCCGGTGCCGAGGGCTGCGCAGTGTCAGTCGGTTTGACGGTGAAGGTGTACGAACCGGAGACCGGGTGGCCGTCGGCGGACACCACGCGGTAGCCCACGGTGTAGCCGCCGGCAGGCGCGTCCGTCCGCAGGGCGAGCGTCACGGTCTTGCCGTCGACCTGTGGGTTGCCGGTGGCGACGGACGAGCCGTCGGCGCCGGTCACGGCTACCTTGGCGTACTTCTCGGTCATTTCGTCGGTGAACGTGAGCGTGGCGCGGGGCGGCAGCCCGGCCAGCACGGCATTCGCTGCAGGGCTGCCGCTCTCCAGTTCCGTGTGGGCAGCGGCCTGCGGAGCCGTGACCGCCAGGGCCGCGAGGGCGGCCGGTACGACGAGGACGCGTGCCGCCGCGCGCGCGGCACGCCGGTTGATGACAGGCATGATGTGGGACTTTCTGTCGTCCCCCGGCGAGGCGAACCGCCGGGACAGGAGGAGCCGGCCCGCCGGGCGGTCCCCGTGTCACACCCGTCAGGGCAGGACCAGGCCGCCGATCAGCATCGGCCGGAAGGAAGCGAAGGGGGCACACTGGCCCGAAGGCGGCGCACGACCCTCCCCACGTCGGGCCAGGACGACAGACCGCAAGGGTGACGTGCTCACACAGGCGGCGACCTGCGGCCCCGAGCCGTGCACACGGCCGAGTACGGTCCAGACGAACAGCAGCAGCCTGCGAACGACGGCCACCAGCGACTTGCTCTGCCACAGCAGCCGCTCGGTGACCCCGAGCAGGCGGGCGGCGATGATCACGGTGACCAGATGTCCGGCCATCAGCACACCTGTCGGCGGCCCGCCATCGGCACCGTGCTCGACCAGGGCGGACAACCCGAGTGGCGCCTCCTGCCGTCCCGTCCCCGTCATCGCCTGGCAGGCACCCGGCAATGAGTAGGCAAGGTGCGAGGCAATCTGTGCGGCCAGCAGGACGCCGATCACCTGGGCGTCGGTGAGTCGGCGCCGCGTCAACAGGACCGCGCCGGGCACCGCCACCACAGCGACCGCCGCGGCGATGACCCACCGTGGCGCGTGGCACTGGTTCAGTGCGTGTCCGGCCAGCGGCAGCAGGACACACAGCACGGCCAGCGCCCCGGCCCGCAGGCCGCGCAGCGCACCGGACGCCGGGGAGGCGGAGCCGGTGGCGGAGAGCGGTCGCATAGGCGGGCCTTCGGAGAACGAGTCGTTCGGTCAGTGGGCGCCGGGACGGCAGCGCCCGGCGCGTCATCAATTGTCGCTGGAAGCGTACTCACCCTCGCTGAGCCGCCTCGCCTCCGGGTCGTCCCTGTCTCCGCATCATGCACGATCTCCACGTTTCCGCAGGTCAGCGTGTTGCTATCGGAGATGACAACGGTCACCGATGCAGCCTTTGCCCCTTTGGTCCAGCCTGTGCTTCCCTGCGGGTGACAGCGCCGGAACGGGAGGGGAAACGATCATGGGCGGGCACAGTCACAACCATGGGGTGGGCGAGCACGCGGCGGGACGGCACCGATGGCGACTCGCCGTGTCCTTCGGGCTGGTCGGTTCGTACTTCGTCGTCGAACTGGCCTACGGGCTGCTGTCGGGTTCGCTGGCGCTGTTGTCGGACGCCGGGCATATGGCAGCGGACGTGGTGGCGCTGGGGGCGGCACTGGTCGCCACGCGCATAGCCCCCCGGCCCGACACCACCGGCCGCCGCACCTACGGCTCCTACCGGGCGGAGGTGTTCGCCTCCCTACTGTCCGTGCTGCTCATGTCCGGCGTCTCGGTGTACGTGGTCGTCGAAGCCGTGGGCCGCATCGGAGCCTCAGCCGAAATCGCCCCCGGTCCCATGCTGGTCGTGGGCGGCATCGGTCTAGCCGTCAACCTTGTGGCGCTGTTTCTTCTGCGCTCCGGCGCGTCCGAGAGCCTGAACGTCAAGGGTGCCTACCTGGAGGTCGTGGCCGACACCGCCGGATCAGTCGGCGTGATCCTGGCGGGCTGGCTGGTCGCCGCGACCGGCCAGCCGCTGTGGGACACCCTGGTCGCCCTCGCCATCGGCGGCTTCGTCGCCGTGCGCGCCGTAGCACTGGGCCGCGAGGTCTTCGCCGTGCTCGGGCAGCACGCCCCGGCGGGTGTGGACCCGGCGACCGTGGCCGACGACCTGGCGGCCGTCAACGGCGTCAAGGACGTCCACGACCTGCACCTATGGACACTCACCTCCGGCATGCACGTGGCCACCGCCCACCTGGTGACCGCCGACCCCGCCGAGGGGCACGCGGTCCTGGACCAGGCCCGCGACCTGCTGCGCGACCGTCACGGCGTCGCCCACGCGACACTCCAGGTCGAGCCGGTCGATCACACGGGATGCGAAAAGGTCGGCTGGTAGGTCCAGCCCCGGGGCGCCTGACCCGCTTCCGCGTCTTCACCCGCTTCCGGCAACTCGCCGGCGTGATGCCCGGCCAGGGCCGTCCCTAGCCGGGCATCACTCAGGCCCCTGCTGTCGCACCCCGCTGGGCGAGCATGTCGGCCATCAGGTCGATCTCGGCCTGCTGCCCATCGACCATGGTTCGGGCCAGCCGTACGAGTGTGCCGTCGTCGGCCATTCTCACCGCACCTCGGGCCATGTCGACACCGCCCCGATGATGGGCGGTCATCAGCCGCAGGTACAGCACCTCGGCATCCTCACCCTCAGCCTCGCGCAACTGATCCAGCTGCGTGTTCGTGGCCATGCCGGGCATGAGCGAGCCATCCTTCGCCTCGTGCATCGAGCCGTGCCCCATCCAGGCCATCGGCGCGTCGGCGGACGACTTGTTCAGCCCCCATGTCTCCAGCCGGCCGAGCAGCATGCCCCGCTGGTTGGCCTGGGTGTTGATGATGTCGTAGGCGAGCCTGCGCACGTCCTCGTCGTCGGTGCGGTCGCGGACGATGAACGACATCTCCACGGCTTGCTGATGGTGGACCGCCATGTCCCGCGCGAAGCCGGCCTCGACGGAACGCTCGCCCGGTGAGGCGGCGTTGGCCGTGCCCTCCGTCGTGCGCCACCACACGGCGAGACCGACGAGGACGGCCACGAGCATGGCGACGACGACTGCAACGGGCAGGCGGCGGGTAGCCGCGCCGGTCATGCGGAGGTCCCTCCCGTGCAAGCCGCACCCGGCTCGGGGGTCTGCACGCCCTGCACATACTTGTCAAGGAACTTCCCCACACGCGGGTCGTCCGCGGAGTCGACGCTCAGTTGCTTGCCCCAGGCCGACAGCATTATCGGCGAGGACTGGTCGGCGTAGGGACTCATCAGCGTGTAGGGAGTCTTCGCGACGCGGTCCTTGAGCGTCTTCACGTCCTTGTCCCCGGCCTTGTCGTTGTACGTGACCCAGACCGCGCCGTGCTCCAGGGAATGCACGGCGTTCGTCTCACCGATCTCCTTGTCGTAGACGTCGCCGTTGCAGTTCATCCAGGCTTGGTTGTGGTCACCGCCGACGGCCGGAGACATCTTGTAGTCGACCGGGGTGGTGACGTGGTTGCGGCCCAGGTCCTTGAAACTCTTCTCGCCCGCCACCGGCTTGGCGGCGGCCGCCGCTTCCGCCTCGTCCCGCTTGTTCGTCCGGTCGATGAAGTACCAGCTCGCGCCTACCACTCCGACCACGACAAGCGCGCTGCAGGTCCAGGTGATGATGCGGTTGCGCCGCTCTCGCGCCGCCTCGGCGCGGCGCATCTCCTCCAACTTCGCGCGACGGGTGGCGCGCTGTTCCTTGGCTCGGGAAGATCCCATGGCATGTCCTTGTCCTCACCGCGGACACAGGGAGCGGTGATGCGATTCAGGCAGTGAATATGACCTGCACACCCGGAGAGCCGGGGGCAGAGAGGCCGACAGGCACGGCGCCGACGGGGGCCGCGCGGTGGGCTTCCTAGGTCAGCTGAATCTGCAATTGGTGGAGACCCGGGGCTAGGACCAGGACCTCCGGTGCTGCGCGAGCCGGCGGTGAGTCCGACGTGAAGGCAGGGCCGGCGATGGCCGTCACTCGATGAGACGGAGCGGGCAAGGAAGAAGTAGGGCCCGTCACGGCCTCGGCGGCCGGGCGGCAGTGGGCGTCATCGGGCGCGTGTTCCCGGTCAGGACAATCATGGTCGGCGATCGTCCGTGCCGCAGCGGGGGAACCGTCTACGCCGACGAGAGCAGAGACTGCGGACGCCCGGGGGGCCGGGCCGTCGGTGTGCGCGCACACCGGCAGGACCCACGCCAGAACAGCGAACAGAGCGCCCCAGCGCAGCAGTCGAAGCGGGGCCACTCGGCTGGCCGCGCCTCGGAAGTCCCCATGCCGGTTACTCACGGCCCGATCGTAGCCAAGGCACGCGGCCCTCGGGGAGCAGGAGATCGAGAACGATTCAGAGACGGCTACAGTTCAGGCTTTCCTGAATCCACAGTCTTCTGTATCGTCAAAACATGCTGTCCATCGCCACCGACATCGACGCCCTGGCACGCTTCGGCCGCGCGCTCGCCGACCCGATCCGCTGTCGCATCCTGCTCGCCCTGAGCAAAGCGCCCGCCCATCCGGCCGACTTGGCCGAGCAACTGGAGATCTCGCGCACCCGGCTCTCAAACCACCTCGCGTGCCTGCGCGACTGCGGCATCGTCGTCGCCGTGCCCGAAGGCCGACGGGTGCGCTACGAACTGGCCGACCCGCGCCTCGGCCATGCCCTGGACGACCTGCGCGGCGCGGTCCTGGCCGTCGAGGCCGACCGCACCTGCCTGGAGGCCGACCAGAAGGGCTGCTGCTGATGGCCACGGCAATATCCCTCGGGCCGGCTCCCGAGCGCCGTGCCCGCCTGACCCGACGAGTACGGCTATTGGTCAGCGCCACCATCGTCTACAACGTCATTGAGGCGATCGTCGCGATCACTGCGGGCAGCCTTGCCTCCTCGACGGCCCTGATCGGCTTCGGGCTTGACTCCGTCGTCGAGGTCTCCTCCGCCGCGGCCGTCGCCTGGCAATTCTCCGCCGCCGACCACACCGTGCGCGAGGCACGCGAGAAGACCGCGCTGCGCATCATCGCCGTCTCCTTCTTCGCGCTCGCCGCCTATGTCACCGTTGATTCCGTTCGAGCCCTCACCGGCACGGGTGAGGCCGAGCATTCCACGCCCGGTATCGTGCTCGCCGCTCTCTCGCTGATCATCATGCCGTTCCTCTCCAGCGCCCAGCGCCGCGCCGGACGCGAACTGGGGCCGGCCTCAGCCGTCGCCGACTCGAAGCAGACTCTGCTGTGCACGTATCTCTCGGGCGTTCTGCTGACCGGGTTGCTCGCCAACTCCCTGCTCGGATGGTCCTGGGCGGACCCGATCGCGGCTCTCGTCATCGCCGCCGTAGCGGTCAAGGAAGGCCGGGAGGCGTGGCGTGGAGACGACTGCTGCGCGGTTCCGGCCGGCGCTCTTCCAAAGGCGGGTCCTGACGGGGCTGCCATACGCACGACGCCTGATGGGTGCGGCTGCGGTCCGGGCTACGCCTGCTGCGGAACTCAGGAGGAGGCGAGCGGCGGATGACCGGTTGGGCGTGGGCGGCACTCGGCCTGTACCTGGTATGGCTGGTGGCGGCGTTCGGCGTCCGCTCGCTGGTTCAGCGCCGCCTGACGGGCGACACCGGTTTCCGCGGCCTGTCCGGAAGTGCTGGATCAGCGGCCTGGTGGGCGGGGGTGCTCTTCGTGGTCGCGCTGCTCGGCGCCGTCGCCGCACCCCTTGCGGCCCTTGCCGGCCTGCCGGGTGTCGTCGAGGACGCTTCGGTGGTGTACGGCGTCGGCACGGCGATCACCATCGTCGGCATCCTGGGCACCCTGGTCGCGCAGAGGGCGATGGGTACTTCGTGGCGCGTCGGCGTGGACGCCGACGAGCGCACCGAACTCGTCACAAACGGGGCCTTCGCGTACGTGCGCAATCCCATCTTCACCGCGATGGCCTTCACCGGCCTCGGACTGACCCTCATGGTGCCCAACGCTGTCGCGCTGATCGCGCTTGCGGCACTGGCCGTTGCTGTCGAACTGCAGGTGCGGGTCGTCGAGGAGCCCTACCTCCGCCGCACCCACGGCGACGCCTACGTCTCCTACGCACGGCGGAGCGGGCGCTTCGTTCCGAAGGTCGGACTCATCAACCCGAAGTGAACGAGCAACTCCGTGCAGAGCGCCCCCGTCCCAAGCACCGATCAGCGCCTGCTGGAAACCGCCGCCAACAGGCCGGCACCCAGTGATACTCCCGCCAGGACCCAGAAGAGGGCGGGATACCCGCCGAGGGCTGCCGCGAGGGCGGCGCCGGCGAAGGGGGCGAGGGCGCCGGCGATCGTGACCGGTGCGGCGAGGAGGCCGGACAGCGTGCCGTTGTGGGTGGCGCCCCAGCGTTCGGTGATGGCGGTGGCCTGGAGCAGCGTGAGGTTTCCCCTGACCATGCCGGCGATGACGGACAGTAGGACCAGGAGCGGGTATGGGCCAGGGGTCATCGCGAGGGACTCGGTGGTTGCGCCGCCGGCCACGATCAGGGCGACCGTGCGTGTGGTGACCGAGGTGCGGCGCACCAGGGCGGAGTAGTGAGCACGGCCGAGCGTCTGGCCTGCGCCGCCCAGCCCGAGGGCCCACGCGGCTGCCGTGGGACTCATGCCTCGCTCGGTCAGCAGTGGGACGAGTGCGATGACGACGGCGAACGTGGCGAAGCCGTTGAGAGTGAGCGCGGCTGCCAGCGTCAGGAACGGGCGGCTGCGAGCGACCGTTTTGCTGTCGCCGGCGTGTTGCTTGGTGTGGGTGGGCAGGGGCGGCCATGGGGCACGCAGCGCCAGGGCGTGTGCGGGGACGGTGACGAGCGCGAGGATCAGGGCGAGGAGTGCGTAGGTGTGTCGCCAGCTGAGGTGCTCGGCCAGCGCGGCCGTGAGAGGTGCGAAGACCGTCGAGGCCAGGCCGCCGGCCAATGTGACCACGGTGAGCGCGCGGACTCGGTCCTCGCCCCACCAGCGGGTGACTGCGGCGAAGGCGGGCTGGTAGAAGGTCGCTGCCATGGCCAGGCCCGCCAGCAGCCAGGCAGCCGTGAATACGGCCAGGTTGGGGGCGTAGGCGAGGGCGAGCACGGCGGTGACGCCGAGAATCGAGCCCACGGTCATGACCGTACGGGGACCACGGCGGTCGAGGATGCGGCCGACGGGTATGCCTGCGAGTGCAGAAACGATCAGTGCGGCTGAGAAGGCACCGGTGGTGGTGGTGGCCGACCAGCCGGTGTCGGCGGTGATCCGCGGGTTCAGGACGGGGAAGGCGTAGTAGACGATTCCCCAGCTGGTGATCTGGGTGGCGCACAGGGCGGGCAGGGCGGCGCGAGGCCGTGACCGGTCCCCTGTTCCGGTCACGGCCTCACTGGTGGGCAGGTGGGTCATCGGCGGATCAGCAGCATCCGGCGGCGTCAGCCGCTTCCTCGGCGTCGGCAGGGCCAGCGCTCTGCTTGGTCAGGGTGTCGGCGTCGCCCTTGACCACGTAGACCTCCCAGGGCTCCTGGCCGGGGCCGTGGACCCAGACCTTGTCCTGCAGGGCGTAGCAGCAGGCCGTGTCGCTCTCCTCGGCCGTCACCAGCCCCGCTGCGCTCAGCCGGGTGGTGGCCGCGTGGACGGCTTGCGTGCTGCCGACCTCGACACCGAGGTGGTCCATGCGGGTCGCCGCGTCCGCCTCGCCTTCGATCAGGACGAGCTTGAGCGGGGGCTCGGTGATGGCGAAGTTGGCGTAGCCGTCGCGGAGTTTGGCGGGCTCGACACCGAAGAGTTTCGTGTAGAAGGCGACGGACGCGGAGAGATCCGGTACTCGTAGGGCGAGTTGCACGCGGGACATGGTGAACCTCCTGGGGACGGGTCGGTGTGTCAGCAGCCGCCGGAGGCGGCCGGGGCACCGACACCGATCTGCAGGGTGGCGGGGGCGGCGCAGCAACCTCCGCCTTCGCCGCTCTGCTCGGCTTCCCGCTCGTCGAACAGGCCAGCGCCGCCGCATACGCCGGTCTCCGGCAGGGTCAGCTCGACGCGTTCAGCGGCCTCGTGGTCTCCGGCGAGGGCGGCCGTAATGGAGCGGACCTGCTCGTAGCCGGTCATGGCGAGGAAGGTTGGGGCGCGGCCGTAGGACTTCATGCCGACCAGGTAGACGTCCTGCTCCGGGTGGGAGAGCTCCTTGACGCCGTGCGGGTAGACGGTGCCGCAGGAGTGGACGTTCGGGTCGATCAGCGGGGCGAGTGCGGTCGGGGCCTGGAGGCGCTCGTCGAGGCCGAGACGGAGCTCGGAGACGAAGGAGAGGTCGGGGCGGAAGCCGGTCAGGACGATGACCTCGTCGACCGGGTCCAGACGGCGGCCGTCCTCGGCGACCAGGACCAGCCGGTCGCCGTCCCGTTCGACCGCTTCCGTACGGAAACCGGTGACGGCGCTCGCGTGCCCCTTCTCCACCGCCGCCTTGGCACGCAGGCCGAGTGCGCCGCGGGCCGGGAGCTGGTCGGCCTCGCCGCCGCCGTACGTGGCCTCGCCGATGCCCCGGCGCAGGATCCAGACCGCGTGCGTGTCCGCCTCTTCCCCGGCCAGGTCGGCGAGCAAGGCGAGGGCGGTGAAGGCGGAGGCACCGGAGCCGACGACCGCCGTGCGCTTGCCGGCGTAGCGGCCTCGGACGGCCGGGTCCGTCAGGTCGGGGACGCGGTAGGTGATGTGCTCGGCCGTCTTCTTCTCGCCGAGGGCGGGGATGCCGTTTGCGCCCATCGGGCTGGGCACGGACCAGGTGCCGGAGGCGTCGATGACGGCGCGGGCGGTGATCCGCTCCTCGCCGCCGTCCGCCGTCTCAATGTGCACGGTGAAGGGCTGCTCCTCGCGGCCGGAGTCGACGATCCGGTCGCGGCCGGCGCGGGCCACGCCCGTGACGGTGGCTCCGTAGCGGACCTTGTCGCCGAGGACGTCGGCGAGCGGCTGGAGGTAGCGCTCGGCCCAGTCGCCGCCGGTCGGGTACGTCGCCCCTTCGGGGCGGACCCAGCCGGTCGGGGCGAGCAGCTTCTCGGCGGCCGGGTCGGTGACCTCGGCCCAGGTCGAGAACAGGCGGACGTGCGCCCACTCGCGCACGGCGGTGGCAGCGGAGTGGCCGGCCTCCAGCACCAGGGGCTCGATGCCGCGCTCGACGAGGTGCGCGGCTGCGGCCAGGCCGACGGGGCCGGCGCCGATGACCACGACGGGCTGCTGGTGGTCGGTGGTGGACACGCTGGTGTTGGACACGGCGACGACACTCCCTTTTGCTTCGACATCTGTCGATCCCTTGCGAGATCAGCATGACACCTGATTCGATGGACGTCAACATAGACATTCATCGAAACCGCAGATCTGAGTAACCCGAGGGAGTAGGCATGGAACACGTCGACGTGGTGGTCATCGGTGGAGGTCAGTCCGGACTGGCCGCCGCGCACGCCCTGCGCGAGCAGGGTCTGGCACCGGTGATCCTGGAGGTGTCCGAGCAGCCGGCGGGGTCGTGGCCGCGCTACTACGACAGCCTCACCCTCTTCTCCCCCGCGGCCCGCAGCTCCCTGCCGGGTCTGCCGTTCGGCGGCGACCCGGACCGTTACCCGCACCGGGACGAGGTCGTCGCCTACCTGCTGCGTTACGCCGAACGCCTGGACGCCGACGTCCGCACCGGCACGCGCGTGCAGGAGGTGAGCATGAGCGACGGAGCCTTCAGCCTCACCCTGGAAACCGGCGACCGTATGACGGCCCGGGGTGTCGTGGCCGCCTCCGGAACCTTCGGCCGGCCTCACCGTCCTGCTCTCCCTGGGCTGGACGACTTCACGGGCACCGTGCTACACACCGCCGAGTACAGGAGGCCAGAGCCACTAGCCGGGCAGCGGGTGGTGGTCGTCGGGGCCGGCAACTCGGCGACGCAGATCGCCGCCGAGCTGGCCGCACACGCCCGGGTGACGCTCGCGGCCCGGCATCCGGTGCGGTTCGCCCGGCAGCGCCCGCTGGGCCGGGACCTGCACTGGTGGCTGCAGCGGACAGGGCTCGACACCCTGCCGGTGGGCAGGTTCCTGCGCACGCCGCCGACACAGTTGGTGATCGACGACGGCCGCTACCGTGCCGCGGTCGCAGCCGGCGCCCCCGACCTGCGCCCGGTGTTCAGCGCGATCGACGGCACGAAGGCGACATGGACCGACGGCGCCACCGAGGAGATCGACACGATCGTCCTGGCCACCGGCTATCGACCCGACCTCGGCTATCTGCGCCCGCTCGGCGCCCTCGACGCCGACGGCCACCCGCGCCACCGGGAGGGGCTGTCGACCACCCATCCCGGACTGGCGTACGTCGGCCTGGAATGGCAGCGCAGCCTCTCCTCGAACACCCTGCGCGGGGTCGGCAGGGACGCCGCCCGGGTCGTCCGGCGCCTCATCGCCCACCTCGGCGCCCGCTGACTCTGGCCGCTCTAGTTCGACGTGTGTCAACATAGACGTATGTCGAACGTCAGGGCACTGCCGCTTCTGGACCGATCCGAGGCCCCCGCCGCCGCGGTGGTGCCGTGCTGCCCGCCACTGAGCGAGCGCCCCTTCACCGCCGAGGAGGCCGAGCGGACCGCCCGCATGTTCAAGGCCCTCGGCGACCCGGTGCGGCTGCGGCTGTTCTCGGCCGTCGCCTCCCACGAGGGCGGCGAGGCGTGCGTGTGCGACATCTCCGACGTCGGCGTCTCCCAGCCGACCGTCTCCCACCACCTGAAGAAGCTCAAGGAAGCCGGCCTGCTCACGTCCGAGCGGCGCGGCACCTGGGTCTACTACCGGGTCGAGCCGTCGGTGCTGGCGGCGATGGGACAGCTGCTGGCCGTTCGGTAGCGCACGCGGATCACCTTTCGCTGTCGAGAAGCCCGGCGATTTCCCGCGCCGCGTCGCGGGCCGGCCGTCCGACGCCGATGAGCGTGGCGGAGGCGGGGCCCGTCCAGTCTCCGTATCCGAGGAGGTGCAGCCGCGGGTCCGCCACTGCGCGCGTGCCCTGGGTGGGGATGTGGCCGCGCGGGCCGCGCAGGCCGAGGGGGGACAGGTGTGAGAGGGCAGGTCGGAAGCCGGTGCACCAGATCACCGCGTCGGCGGGCGCGCGCGTGCCGTCGGCCCAGGCGACGCCATCGCGGTCGAGGCGGGTGAACATGGGCGACGCTTTGAGCCGCCCGGCGTCACGGGCCTCGCGCACGGGCGGTACGGCGACGATGTCCCCCAGCGAGGCGACGCCGCCGGTGTCAGTGCGGCCCTCGTCGAGGGCGCGGCGTCGGGCGGTGGCCGCGTCGAACAGGGCGCGGCCGTCGATGTCGTCGGCGAGGTACCGGGGCGGACGCTGGGTCACCCAGGTCAGTTCGGTGTCGTGGACGAGGTCGGCGGCGATCTGCGCGCCGGAGTTGCCGCCCCCGACGACGATCACGCGTTGGCCCGCGAAGTCCTGCGGTCCGCGGTAGGAGACGGTGTGCAGCTGCCTGCCCCCGAAGTCCCCGCGGCCGGGGACGGCGGGGAGGAAGGGACGCCACCACGTACCGGTCGCGCTGATCACCGCACGGGCGTGCCACGCGCCGGACTCGGTCTCCACTCGCAGCAGCCGTCCGTCCTCGTGCACGCCGATCACCCGGACCGGTCGCTGCACGGGGAGGTCGTACCGCTTCTCGTAGTCGCTCAGGTAGTCCACCACGTGCCCGGCCTCCGGGTACTCCTGACCCGGCTGCGGTGGCATGAGGCACCCCGGGAGCGAGGAGAAGGCGGCCGGGGAGAACAGGTGGAGCGAGTCCCAGGTGTGCTGCCAGGCACCGCCCGGGGTGGCCTGGGCGTCGAGGACGACGAAGTCCAGGCCCTGGCGGCGCAGGTGGTAGCCGGCGGCGAGCCCTGCCTGGCCGCCGCCGATCACCACTACGTCGGTGTGCTGTGTCATGCCGCCTGTGCCGCCGCACACGTGGTGCACCGGATGGTGCGCGCCGCCGTGACCTCAGCGGGTCGTCCGAGGAGGGGTCCTCCCCGCACGCCGCGCGGGGTGACGCGCGTGTGCTCGTGGCAGACGGCGGCTCCGCAGCCGTGGCAGACGCCGACGGCCGTGCTGGTCGTTCCCTGTGCGCGGCAGTCCAGGCAGTGCATCAGTGGCCCCTGCCCTCAGTGGTCAGAGCGGACGGGGCGAACTTCTTGCGCCAGGCCAGGGACACGTAGACGAGGCCGATCAGTACGGGCACCTCGATGAGCGGTCCCACGACGCCGGAGAGGGCCTGGCCGGAGGTGACGCCGAAGGTGGCGATGGCGACGGCGATGGCCAGCTCGAAATTGTTGCCCGCGGCGGTGAAGGCGAGGGTGGCCGTGCGGTCGTAGGCGAGACCGATCGCCTTGCCCAGCAGGAAGGTCCCGGCCCACATCACGGCGAAGTACACCAGCAGCGGCAGCGCGATGCGGGCGACGTCGAAGGGCTGCGAGGTGATGGTCCTGCCCTGCAGGGCGAAGAGGATGACGATCGTGAACAGCAGGCCGTAGAGCGCCCACGGGCCGATCTTCGGCAGGAACTTGGACTCGTACTTCTCTCGGCCGAGCTTCTTCTCGCCGATGCGGCGGGTGAGGAACCCGGCGAGCAGTGGGACGCCGAGGAAGATGACGACGTTGAGGGCGATCTTCCACATGGAGATGTCCAGGTGCTCGCCGTCGCCGAGGCCCAGCCAGCCGGGCAGCAGGTCGAGGTAGAACCAGCCGAGCAGGCCGAACGCCAGGACCTGGAAGACCGAGTTCAGCGCGACGAGTACGGCCGCGGCCTCACGGTCGCCGCAGGCGAGGTCGTTCCAGATGATGACCATCGCGATGCAGCGGGCGAGCCCGACGATGATCAGGCCGGTGCGGTACTCGGGCAGGTCCGGCAGGAAGATCCACGCGAGCGCGAACATCACCGCCGGTCCGACGATCCAGTTGATCACCAGCGACGAGGCCATGAGCCTGCGGTCGCCTGTGACGGCGTCGAGCTTGTCGTAACGGACCTTGGCCAGGACCGGATACATCATGATCAGCAGGCCGATGGCGATCGGCAGGGAGATGCCGCCGATCTCGACCTTGGCGAGGGCGTCGTTCAGGCCCGGGATGGCTCGGCCCAGGCCGAGGCCGACGGCCATGGCGATGAGGATCCAGACGGCGAGGAAGCGGTCGAGCGTCGACAGCTTCGCGACGACGGAGGACTCCTCGGTGGTCGTCGCGGGCGCTTCGGTGCGGGTCACGGACAGGCCCTCTTGTTCTCGGCGGCGGTGCGGGCGGACTCGGCCAGGTCGGCGAACTGGCCGGCGAGCGAGGCGATGACGTCCGGGCGGACCTTGTAGTACGTGTAACGGCCGCACGGCTCCGTCTCGACGACACCGGCCTCGCGCAGCACTCTCAAGTGGTTGGAGAGGTTGGTCTGCCGGGCACCCGTCTCCTCCACGAGGTGGGTGGTGCACAGCGTCTCTTTGGCGAGCAGGGTCACGATCTGCAACCTGAGCGGGTCCGCCAGAACCCGGATCAGGTCAGTGTCGACTGACGTCATCATGTACTGATACTCTCACATCAGTGGTGGCTGACACCACCGGGTGCTGACGTCATGTGCGCCTGATGTCGTCGCGAGACAAGAGAGACCTCCTGATGTCCGACAAGCCCTCCGTGCTGTTCGTCTGTGTCCACAACGCTGGCCGCTCGCAGATGGCCGCCGCGTGGCTGACCCACCTGGCCGGGGACCGCGTCGAGGTCCGTTCCGCCGGCTCCAACCCGGGCGAGAACGTCAACCCCGCCGCCGTGGAAGCGATGCGCGAGGTCGGCATCGACATCTCCGCCGAGGTGCCCAAGATGCTGACCGTGGACGCGGTCAAGGAGTCCGACGTCTGTATCACCATGGGCTGCGGCGACACCTGCCCGGTCTTCCCCGGCAAGCGGTACCTGGACTGGCAGCTGGAGGACCCGGCGGGCCAGGGCGTCGAGGCCGTCCGCCCCATCCGCGACGAGATCAAGGTGCTGGTCGAGGGCCTGATCAAGGAGATCGCCCCGGAGCCGCAGGCATGAGCACCACCGCGGACATACGCAACGTCATCATCATCGGGTCGGGGCCGGCGGGTTACACCGCCGCGCTCTACACCGCCCGCGCCAGTCTGAACCCCCTCGTCTTCGGCGGCGCGATCTTCGTCGGCGGCTCGCTCACGACCACGACCGAGGTCGAGAACTTCCCCGGCTTTCCCGACGGGGTCCAGGGTCCCGAGCTCATGGAGAACATGCGGGCCCAGGCCGAGAGGTTCGGCGCCGAGATGATCGACGACGACATCGTCGCCGTCGACCTGACCGGTGACATCAAGACCGTCACCGACACCGCCGGTACCGTCCACCGCGCGAAGACGGTGATCGTCGCCACGGGTTCCGGCTACCGCAAGCTCGGCCCGCCCAAGGAGGACGAGCTGTCCGGGCGGGGTGTGTCCTGGTGCGCGACCTGCGACGGCTTCTTCTTCCGGGACCGGGACATCGTGGTCGTCGGCGGCGGCGACACCGCCATGGAGGAGGCCACCTTCCTCACCCGCTTCGCCCGGTCGGTGACCGTCGTGCACCGGCGCTCCACTCTGCGTGCCTCCCAGGTCATGCAGAACCGCGCTTTCTCCGACGACAAGATCTCCTTCGCCTTCGACAGCGAGGTCGCCGCGCTCCACGAGGAGAACGGCATGCTGGCCGGCATGACGCTGCGCGACACCCTGACCGGCGAGACGCGTGAGCTGGCCGCGACCGGCCTGTTCATCGCCATCGGCCACGACCCGCGCACCGAGCTCTTCAAGGGCCAGCTGGACCTCGACTCCGAGGGGTACCTGAAGGTCGAGTCGCCCTCGACGCGCACGAACGTCCCGGGCGTCTTCGGCGCCGGCGACGTCGTCGACCACACCTACCGCCAGGCCATCACTGCGGCCGGCTCCGGCTGCGCCGCGGCGCTCGACGCCGAGCGGTATCTCGCGGCCCTGTCCGACGCGCCCGTGCCCGCCGAGGTCGTCGCGGTCGCCTGACGGCAGCCCGTTCCACCCCGTACGAGGAGACCCACATGGCCCTCAAGAACGTCACCGACGACTCCTTCGACCAGGACGTCCTCCAGAGCGACAAGCCCGTGCTCGTCGATTTCTGGGCAGCCTGGTGCGGCCCGTGCCGCCAGCTCGCCCCCTCCCTGGAGGCGATCGCGGCCGAGCACGGCGACGCGATCGAGATCGTGAAGCTCAACATCGACGAGAACCCGGACACCGCCGCCAAGTACGGCGTGATGTCCATCCCGACGATGAACGTCTACAAGGGCGGCGAAGTCGTCCAGACGATCGTCGGCGCCAAGCCGAAGGCCGCGCTGGAGCGTGAGCTGGCCGACCACCTTGGCTGAACGGCGAAGGCAAGGAGTCTGCCTCGTCGAGGACCAGCCCCGTGCGACGCACGGCGGCTCTGACTCGCCCGGTACGGCGGCTGCATCCGGTCGAGACCTACGGCGGCACGGAAGAAGCGGCGCCCAGTAGGCACAGCCGCCGGGTCGAGGACCGCGCGCACCTTGTTCAGACCGTCGTAGTTTCACCGAGTTTATTCACCGGCTACCGGATGAAGGCGACACCGTTTTCTCGGTCGGGAAGCTCCACGTCGGTCATGATCTTCAGGTAGTGGCCCGCGGCCGCTTGTCGGACTCGGCGTCTTTCTGGGCTCTCAGACAACCGGCCGATCCCGGCAGCAACCGGTCCGCCCGGGCCGTACGATGCAGACGCTGGTGCTTCCACCGGCTCCTGGGTACAGATCCAGCGGTCCTCATTGACAGCGGCAGGGAAGGGTGACAGGCGTATGGCAGCGAACGCCGACCACCTGAAGGCCCTGGTGCGCGCGCACGCCTCAGCGGACGACGATCTTTTCTACAGCGTCGCCTTGCAGGTGGCGGCAAAGTCGGCGCGCCAGGGCCAGGGGAAGTTCGCTGTGGAGCTGAGGGAACTCGTCGAGGCCGCCCGAACAAAGCAGAGCAGAACTGGTGGCCGCGCTGCCACTCCAGTAGTGCAGCCCCGGGGCGAGCTGTCGAGTCTACTGACCGCGGGCTATCCCGACATCCAGCTCGACGACATGACCCTTGACTCGGAACTACGCGCATCGCTGGACCGGGTGCTGCACGAACAGCGGCAACGCGCCCGTCTGGAGCGTTTCGGTTTCACCCCCGTGCACCGGATCCTGCTGTCCGGCCCCCCAGGAACCGGCAAGAGCATGACCGCCGCCGCCCTAGCCGGTGAGCTGAAGCTGCCGTTGTTCACCATCCGTCTAGACGGGTTGATCAGCCGGTTCATGGGTGAGACTGCGGCCAAGCTCCGCCTGGTCTTCGACGCCGTCGCCCAGACGAGAGCGGTATACCTCTTCGATGAGTTCGACGCTCTGGGGGCGGAGCGGGCCGCGGGCAACGACGTCGGTGAAGCCCGGAGAATCCTGAACTCGTTCCTGCTGTTCCTGGACGAAGCCCCCTCGGAAAGCCTGGTCGTGGCGGGTACCAATCATCACCAGCTTCTGGACCGGGCGCTGTTCCGCCGCTTCGACATGATCGCCACCTATGGTCCGCCTACCGCCGAAGAAGCCGTGCAGGTGATACAGCGACGGCTAGCCGGAATGGACACAGGGACAGTACGGTGGGACGCCGTGACAGACAGTGCATGCGGGTTGAGCCATGCGGAGCTGGTCAAAGCGGCAGAAGCCGCCGCCAAGCGGGCCATCCTGACCGACCGGGACGTGGTGGACGAACAGCTGCTGCTGGCAGCGCTGGCCGAGCGGCACGCGTCCCACCATGCCTGAGCCCACCCCTCCCGCGAGAGCGACGCCGCACCTGGTGGTGCCCTGGCGGGCCACGACGCTGACACCGCGCTCCGAGCCTGCTGGCGGGGGCGGGCCGAGCTTGGTCCGGCGCGAAGACCGCCATGGGCATGTCGCTGCGCTGGTGGGCGGCCTGGAGACGGCCGAACGGGAGTCGGCACAGCTCGCCCAGGAGATACCCGCCGCCTTCCAGCCGGACGGTTTTGCGGTGCGGATCGAGGCGGCCCCTGACCACCTTCTGGTGCTGGAGCGTCTGGACGGCTCGGGCCTGACCCTTATGAGCAGCCACCCGCAGACAGACGACGGTCCGCAGGATGCTGTGGTGTGGATCCCCTTCCACAAGGTCGCCTCGTTCACGCAGCGGATCAATGCCTTCACCGAAGACACCGACGCAGGTAACCCCAAGCAGGCCCCGCTGGTGGCCAACATGGAGCAGATCCGCCGAGCGCTGCTGGAGCACCTCTGGCAGGAGCGGCAGGGCCTGCCACCTTTGGACGAGGAGCGATGGTGGGAGCTGTGGTTCGATCCACGGATCTCGCCGACGGATCCGGTCACCGCCTTGAAAGCGCTGGCCGCCGAGCGACAGTGGCGCATCAGCGAACGGGCGATCCATGTGGGCGAGCGTCTCGTCGCGCATGTCGCGACGACCGGCGAAGAGCTAACGGTGCTGCTGGCTACGAACGCCTGTCCTGCCGAGATCCGCAGGCCGACCTTCGCCGAGGGCCTGTACGCCGTCGACCGCGCGTTTCGCGTGGACCTCGTCGAAGAGCTCGCCGAGCGCATACAGCCGGCGGATCCACAGGCCCCAGCGGTGTGCATCCTGGACACGGGCATAGCCCAGGAGCACGCGCTACTCAAGCCCGCGCTGCACGAGCGCGCCTACACAGTACTGCCGGGCAGTACGCCGGCCGATCGCACCGGGCACGGTACACAGATGGCCGGACTCGCTCTCTTCGGTGACTTCGCTGCCGCACTTGAGTCAAACGGCCCGGTAGTTCTCGGCCACGGCCTGGAGTCCGTGAAGATTCTTGACGACAACCACACACCGGCCACGTCCCCACGGACCTGCGCCGAGACCACCGCGAACGCAGTAGCGACCGCCGAGATCGGCAACGGGGGTCCCATTCCGTCCGGCCGGGTCTTCTCCATGGCTGTCACCCGGCAGTCCGGCCACGGTGAGAACGGCGTCGACGGAACGGCGACCTTGTGGTCGGCCACCCTGGACGCTCTAGCGGCTGGTACGGACGTAAACGTGCGGGACGACCGCATCGAACTCATCGGAGCGCCGGAGCCGGACGCATCACGGCTGATCATCGTCAGCGCCGGCAACATTCGCGGCGCCGTGCCCCAGCAAATGCGCACCGAGGAGGGGGCACTCGACCCTCTGCTGCTCTCCGACCTGTCGCGCATCGAGGAACCCGCCCAGGCACACAACGTTCTCACCGTCGGCGCCTGCACGCACCTGGACGCCGTCCCCAACATCCCCGTATTCCGCGGGTACCGACCGCTGGTCGCCCCAGGCAGCCTTTCACCGTTCAGCCGGACCTCGGTGGCACTCACCAACGCAGCTGTCACCAAGCCCGACATCGTCCTGGAGGGTGGCAACTTGCTCGTCGCCCCGGACGACAGCTACCTGGATGAGCATGAACTGGTAAGCGTGGCGACCACCCACCACGATCCCGCGAGGCAGTTGGCCTGGACGAACGCCACGAGCGCCGCCACCGCTCAGGCGGCTGCACTGGCCGCAACGGCGATGAGCGCCTACCCCGGACTGCGGCCGGAAGCGGTCCGCGCGCTCCTGGTACACGAAGCCCAGTGGACCCCGGCCATGGTCGAGCAGGGCCTGTTCAAGAGGACCGGAACCCCCAAACTGGCCAAGGGCGAGATCATGCGGCAGGTGATCCGCCGCTACGGCTGGGGTGTGCCCACCGCCGAGCGCATCCGCAGCAGCGCCGCCAACGCCGTCACGATGATCGTTCAAGACGCCCTGGTGCCCCTCAAACGACTCAAGGGCGGGCAGGTCCGACTGGCCGAACTCAAGCTCCATGAGCTGCCGTGGCCGCTTGAACAGTTGCGTGAACTGGCCGACACACCCGTGGACCTGCGCGTGACCCTCGCGTACATGATCGAACCCAACCCCGGCCGGCGCGGCATGCTCGGCCGCTACAGCTACGCCTCACACGGCCTTCGCTTCGCCATCAAGGGCCCCACCGAGTCCAGTGACGCCTTCCAACGCAGACTGGCCGAACATGCCGAACACGAGAGCGACGGACTCGGCAACCCGAAGGCATTCGAGTCTGACATACGCTGGCTGGTCGGCCCCCGGTTCCGCAACCTCGGCTCCCTGCATGCGGATATCTGGCGCGGAACAGCCACCGAACTCGCCGACTGTGGCGCCCTCGCGGTCTATCCCGTCGGCGGTTGGTGGAAGGCAAACAAACGGAGCGACCGGATCGGCCTGCCCGTCAGCTACGCCCTTCTGATCTCACTGCGCACCCCAGAGGTCACCACAGACCTGTACACCCCTATTGCTACTCAGCTCGGCGTGCCCATCGAGGTCGCCCCGGCCATCCAAACTGAAACCACCGACGGCATCCCAATTCAGATGGAGTTCGGTTGGTGAGTCATCCGGGCTGGCCTGTGAGTCCGACAGCAGGCGCGAACTTGTCGTAGCAGACCGTCCGAGTTCCACCGCTAATACCGCCGAGCCGCAGCCTGGCACGAGTCGCGAGCTCCGACCCGGCCGCCGAGGCGCTGGAAACAGGCGTGTTCGCGTTGCATCCCGACCGACTGATGCCGTCCGTCGCAGTGCTGAGGAGTATCGCGATGTCCTGAACGCTGGCCGCTCCGCCCAGCGTTGTGCTTCACACCATTAGACGGGGCCTCTATTGGGATGCGGGGCAACATAGCTCCGAATCGCCGGTTAGCCAAACCGGCAATGGCGCGGATTCTTGGTGGTAGCCGCGACCACCCGCGGCGGGGGCCCTCCGTACACACGGACGACACCCGCCGCCAAGACCGAAGAAGCTGGAATGCCCACGGAGATCGACGGGACACTGAGTCCTCGCTACAGCCCTACCTACATCAGCGCCACCTGGGACGGAACGGGAAGCGTGGAGGATGCATCAAGGGCGCTAGGATTCTCACGAGCAAAGGGCTACGAGCTGGTCCGCAGCGGACGCTTTCCGTGCCGCGTGCTACGCATCGGCCGTAAGACGCGCGTCGTCACGGCGTCCCTGCTCCGTGTGCTCGAGAGCGGAAATCCGGAGTACAACGACGCCCGCAGCGGGTGCCACCCGACGCACTAGACAAGTCACGACGAGGTCCCGCCGGATCCCCGGTGGGGCCTCGTCGTCTCACGTCGCTGTCACGCGTCTGTCACCAACTACACCGACGTCTTCGGACCGCAAGGCCCTGACCTGCTGTTACGCACACACCGTGGACTGACGTGGACGCCCACGGACAGTCTCTACAACCTGTGCCATGTAGCACCGAGGGACGGCCCCATGACCAGGACCGGGGCCTGTTCCGGCCCGTCAAAGCGGTATTGCATGCTGTCGACGTTCTTCTCACTCACCCGTTCACGCTCCCACATCTCACATTCTCTTCGTGAACGGGGGCGGACCCACTCGCCAGACCTCCCCACGTCTCCGCCGCCGGCCGCAGATCCTCCACATCCGGCTTCACGTACCAGCGCTTCGTGGTCCGGGCGTCGGCGTGGCCGGCCCACCGGGCGAGAAGGTGGTCCGGGACCCCGTGGTTCGCCAGGTACGTCAGGCAGCTCGCACGGGCGTCGTACAGACGAACCCGGCGCAGCCCGCTGCGGTCCATGACCTTGTAGGCCCGCTCACGCAGCTGGCGTCCGTTGAGCGCCCTGCCCCGGGCGTCTACGAGAACGTAGCCGCTGCATTCGTACCCGTGCCCGGCCACCGTCTTCTCGTCTGCCTGAGCATCCCGGAACGCGGTCAAGGCAGCCGCAACCGGAGCCGGCAGAGGAAGTTTCCGCTCACCAGCGGGTGACTTGGTGGTCTTCTCCACCACGATGTCGTTCCCCATGACCGTCCGGGTGTTGGTGATGGACACGGTGGCTTCGTCCAGGTCGATGTCCGTCCAGCGCATGCCACAGATCTCCGCCGGCCGAAGGCCCATCAGAGCGAGAAGGAACGGTGCCTGCAGGCGGTCGCCTGCGATCGCACGGACAAAGGCGTGTACTTCCGCGACGCTCCACGGCGGCACTGCCGCCCTGGCCCTGCGCTCTGCCTTGCGTGCCTTACGGGGAACGGTCACCTCGCGAGCGACGTTGACCCGGACCAGGCCCCGTGTCACTGCCCGGTCAAGCGCCTCCTTCAGCCGGGCCAGCGACATCTCGACCGAGGTCGCCCCCAGGCCGGTGCCCGGCTTCCCTCCCCGCCCACGCCCCTCCTGGAGCGCCCATCGCATCCATGCCTCGACGTGGTCCTCGGTGAGGTCCTGGAGCCTGATGTGCCCGAGCCTTCCGCGGACCCGGGCCAGGGTCATGGTGTAGCTGTAGGCAGTGCTCTCTTCCAGATCCTCCGCCTTCATGGCCAGCCACTGATCGAGCCACTCGCCCACCGTGACCTGACTGAACGGCGCCTGCTCCGCCTCGTAGCGACGATGCACGATGCTCGCGTACTCCGCCTTCGCCTCCCTCAACGTGCCGAAGGTACGCGTCAGCTGCTTACGCTTCCCGGTGACGGGATCGGGCCCTGCGTCGACCACGAACCGGTACCGGACCTTCCCCTTGGCATTGGGGGCAAGCTTCTTGATCGGATAAGACAGGACTACTCGCTTTCCTTGGAGTGTGGGAGCCCCAGCGCAGCCTTCTGTGTTCATGTCGAACACCAAGCCCGGGGGCTGACGAGCTCCTCCAAGGATTGCCGTGATCGCCGGTTTGGCCAACCGGCGATCACGGTCTATGTTTCGCTCGTCGCCAACCGGGGCCGGCCATGATCTCGCGTTCGCGTTCGGTGAGTAGGGTGAGGCGTTCCGGCGCGGTGAGGGGCATGTGGTCGGCCGGGGTGGCCAGGAAGCGGGTGATCAGGGAACGGGTGGCCGTGGGTGAGAGCAGGGAGTCGCCCGCGGCCACGGTGCGGATGCCGCACTCGCTGCACTGGGCAGATCGAACCACGAGATCGCCGACCAGCTGCTCCTCAGCCCCCTAACCGTGCGCAGCCACGTCTCCCGCGCGATGACCAAACTCCACGCACGCGATCGGGCGCAGTTGGTCGTGCTCGCCTACCAGAGCGGCCTCGTCCGGCCGGCCCCCGACAGCTGACACACGAACGCCCCTACAACGCAGGGGTGTGGGAAACCGGTCTGACCAGGTGGAAGACCTCGCGGGCGGCATACCGCTTGAGGCATCGGATGATCTCGCGTCGAGTCTTGCCCTCCTGGGTGCGGCGTTCGTAGTACGCCCGGGTTCGCGGGTCGTGGCGCAGACGGGTGAACACGATGCGGTGCAGGGCAGCGTTCGCCTGGCGGTCGCCGCCGTAGTTGAGCCGACGCGTGCACCGCCGGCCAGAGGAGTACTCGATGGGGCTGACTCCGCAAAGGGCAGCAAAGGACGCTTCGGTGTTCAGTCGCTCGGGGTTGTCTCCCATGGTGATCAGGAGAGTGACGGCGCTGTCCGGGCCAATGCCCACCGGTTCGAGCAGCTGTGGGGCGTGGTGTTCGACGAGCCGGGTCAGGCGTTGGTTCAGCTCGTCGATCTGTCCGGTGAGCTGTTCGATGCGTTCGGCGAGCATGCGTAATGTCATGTGGGTGGCCTGGGCAACCGCGTCCTCGTCTCCCCCACCATCGGGTGGGTTGAGGGTCGCGCAGGTGCGGAACAGCTCGGCATCGCCCAAGCTTGACAACCGCTCCCGCAGGGCGGGGTCGGCGATGACCAGGACGGCCTTGAGCTGGTTGATCGCCTGGGTGCGGGCCTTGACCGCGGAGTCCTTGGCAAGTTTGTAGATCCGGGCGGCGTGCACAGGTCCGTCGCCGGATGGCCTGGGCCCGGGCGCGACCGCTGAGCACGACCCGTCCGGCGGCCTGCGCATCGAGCGGGTCCGACTTGCCGAGCAACCGGCGGGCCGACCGGTCGGGCCGGTTCACTTCGAACACCTCGACGTGCTGAGCCAGCAGGTAGCGGGACAGGCCCGCGCCGAAAGTGCCCGTGCCCTCCACGCCGGCCCGGCGCACCGTCCCCCGCTTGATGGCCCAGACAAGCAGTTGCCGGTAGCCGGCCGCCGTCGCCGGCAAGGACTCGGTGCCTAAGATCTTCCCGAGCGAGGAGATAACGGCGGCGACGTGTACCTCGCCGTGCGTGTCCACGCCCAGGACGACCTCGCGCCGAGCCGGCGGATCCGTCCTTGAGGAGGTGCTGCGCTGTCTGGTCGTCATGGTGGTTCGCCTCCCGCTATGTGAGGTGCAGGGTGATGGCACCGGGCTGCTCGGGCGGTCTGAACTGTGATGGCGCCTGATCGTCGGCAAGGCCCCCCATGGGGACACGCCCTGTGGCTCGGTGGCAGGCAACATCCCTCAACGGCAGTCGACAGGTCCGTGACTGGACACTTCGGTCAAAAATCTCACGAGTCAGACCCCCACCCGGGACGGCACCGCACAACCGTCCCATCGATCCCGATACAGCGGTATGACTTGATCACTGGCGAATGACTTCGGCCGAACCGACGCTCAACTTGACTGAGCACGCCGACAAGGCGTTGGCTTTCGTCCACTTCTGACCGGTATTTCATGGCCGGCACCGCCCAGATCAGCACCGGCTACAACGGGCTTCTTGCACCTGATCTTCACCGAGCTGCTGGTCCATCGGCACAGGGGGACTTGGTTATGCCAGCGCAAGCGGAGCCAGCAACTTCCACTGCCGGTCAGTGAGTTTATGACGGAGTACCCCCACCATGTATCACTACCCGATGATCTTTGAAGGCGGACCCTAGCCTTCCGCTGGCACGAGGTCCGCCAGGAGGGGCAGGTGCTCCGGCACCACACCGGTGATCTCCTCAGTCACCTGTTCCCATGGGCCCCAGCACAGTGCCTCGACCAGCACGAGGCGTCCCTGGGGGCAGGGGCCGAGCGACTGGGCGATCGCTGCGAGCGCCTTGGCGCGGTGCTCGGGCGCGGTGAGGGCATCGGCCAGGGCGCGGGCCGCCGCGCGGGCACCCACCTGGCAGAGCGTCTTGACGACGGCCGGCGTGGACGCCTCGCGCAGGACAGGAGTGCTGATCTCCTCCAGCAGCGCGGCGGCGCGGGTGACGTCTCCCGTGGCTGCGGCGCCCGCCGCGAGGTAGCCGAGGGCGCGCTCGTCTGCTTGCCTGTTGGTGATCAGCTCTGCTGCGGCCAGATCACCGGCGTCCACGAGCCTTTTCACGACACCGGTGAGGATCTCGTCGACCGCGTCCTTCGGCAGGCTGCCCTCCAGCCTGAGCACCGCGTCGATATCGCCCGCCGCGAGGAGGGCACCGGCGGCGGCGTACGTGTCCCAGCGTCGGCGGGAGGGGCTGTGGGCGGTTCCTGCCAGGCTCAGGATCTCCTGAGCCAGCTCTACTGCTCCGTCCGGATTCCCGGTGCGGCCGAATGCCTCGGCCACTCGTCGCAGGCCCTCGGCGCGCTCGGCAGGATCTGCCAGGGTCCGGCTTTCGTGGAGTACGCGGCGCAGAAGCTCGTCCCTCTCCGTCGGGCGACCCGTGTGGTGCAGGCCCTCGGCTACCTCCGCGAGGTCGAGGACGCGTGCGTAACCGTCGGACGCGGCGGCGGCCTGTTCGGCGCGGTGTATGAGGCGGGCTGCGTCGTCCCGCTGCCCGGACTGGCCAACTGCGACGGCCAGCTTGATGAGGGTGGTTACCCCGAGCCTTCGATCCCTTTGCGCCAAGTTCGTCGCCCGCTCGACCACGGCGTGGGCACGTTCCTTCTGGCCCGCCCGCAGCAGGAAGTCGGCGGTGTCGGCCGAAAGCGCCACCCGCCATTGGAGGTAGGGCACCTCGTCGGTGGCCTCGCGGGCGTCCCGGGCCAGGCGCAGCGTTTGCACCGCGTCACGGAACCCCGCCGCCGTCCTGCCAGCGGCGTTGAGGACGCGCGCCCGGTAGACGGGTTCCGTGATCCGCTCAGTCAGCTCCAGAGCTCGGTCGAGGTCACCGGCTTCCGCGGCCGCGATGCCGATCTCGACCAGGCTCTCCTCCGGATTGTTCAGGAAACGGCTGCCCAAGTCGATCGCCTGTTGGTGGTGCCCAGTCGCTTCCAGGCCCGCAGCAACCTCGGGGTAGACCCAGCTCACGCCGTCGGGGTCGTTGACGTCCGCTGCCAGCTGGGCCGACGTCACGGCGAACTCGGCGGCCTGCGCGGCGAGCCCCGGTGCCGTGGACATCCCCCGGGCGAACAGGGCGAGGTACTGCGCCCGCCGGACCGTGTCGCCGGAGTCGGCCGAACTGGCCACGACACGCTCCGCCAGCGCCAGGGCTCGGCCATGCTCGCCGAGCCAGGAGAGCGCGGCGGCCAGTGAGGCGCCCAGGGCGCTCCGGGAGACGGTGTTGGGCACTGCCATGACCGCGTCGACGGCTTCCAGCGCCCAAGGAACCGCATCGGCTGCCCGGATCCCGGCCGTCTCCTGAGCCGCCGCGGCGCTCCTCGCCACCGTGGACAGTGCCCCGATGCCAGCGACCAGAGCTTCTGCCCTGAGCTCCGGGTCGGTGATACGGCGGGCCGTCCGCAGGGCCTCGGCGGTCCGGCCGGAGTCCGCCAGGCCCTTGGCGATCGCCGCCAGGAAGCGGTCCCGGGCTTCGGTGCTGTCCGCTCCGTCGAGCAGGGCGGCCGCCTGATCCAGGCGTGCGGCGGCGGCCATGGCGCCGGCGATGGCGCTCAGGGCTGCCACCCGGTCCCACGCGTCGCGCTGCGACTCGGCCAGATGAACGGCGCGCACGGGGTGCCCGCACCGGGCCCACAGGGCGATCAGGTCGGAGGAGAGAGGCGCCGTCCGATCGTGCAGCCCGTCCCGCGCGGCGGCCAGTCGCAGGGCCACGGACACGTCCTGATCGCCGCGGCGCACGCCGTCCGCCAGCACCAGATCGAACGCGGCTAACACCGCGCTGAGCGCCTCCAGAGCCGCCCCGGACGCCTGCCACAGCCGTTCCTGCCACCGGGTATCGCAGGCCAGCGCCACCAGCCCAGATGTGTCCCCCTGTTCGTGCAGCAGTTGGGCGTAGCCGCGCAGCAGGTACTCGGGGGTTTCCTCCGGCCACCCCGCGCGCCGGTAGGAGTCCGCCCACCGGTGCAGACGGCTGCGGTGGGTCGCCAGCTCCTGGTCCGTGAACAGTTCCGCCGCGCCGCGCCGGATCTCTTCATGTGCGAAGAGAAAGAGGTGCGGACCGGCGGATGTCCAGTGCCCAGAGCGCCGGCGGAAGCTGCGGCCGTTCACCGCGGACAGCTCGCGCTCGACCAGCCGCGCCGGGCTCCCGGTCAGCTCAGCGAAGTCGTGGGCGCTCAGCCCGCCTCCTGCCGCGACGGTCAGAGCGGCCAGGTCCCAGCCCAGTCCAGCGCCGTCTCGCAGTCGCACCAGATCCCGCTCGGCGTCCCGGCGCGCCGCGCGGGCGTGCGGGGAGGGCTCCAGACGGTGGTCGATCCGCGTGCTGCGCAGGGGGTGGTCTGCGGGCACGTCCCCCGGTATCGGCGGATGCGGACGGCCGGCGACGAGGATTCGCATGCCGTGCGGGGGGACGCGTGGCAGCAGCGCCGCGATGCTGTGGCCGTCGGGACCAGCGGTCACGCCGCGGTCCTCGTCCAGCCCGTCCACCACGAGCACGAGCCGTCGGCCGCGCGCCGCGCACCCTTGTGCGGCGCGGTGCAGCGCGAGCAGCATCAGCTCGTCTCGCGTGGCGGGGGTGGTCAGCGGTTCTGCCTCGCCCAGCATGGCGTACACCTGCCGCTGGACGACCTCGCAGAAGGCCGCGGCGTCGTTCTGCCCGGCCATGCGGGAGGTGATGAAGAACGACACGACATCGACGCCGGGTGGAGGGTGCATGACGAAGTGCGCCAGCAGGGCGGACTTCCCCGCCCACGCCGGGGCCACCCAGCGCCAGTAGCCGGCGCCGGGATGGTCTACGGGGACATCGTGCGCGCTGAAGCGGGCCAGCTGGGCGAGTTCGCTCTCACGCCCCCGGAAGTCGGCGGCGGCGAGGGCCTGTTCCACCTTAAGGAGATACCCTGAGACAGCGGCGCGTCCCGCAAACACCTGCACGGAGCTGTCGATCATCACGCCGCTGTTGGCGAAGGCTCCGGCTCCCTCGGCGGAGGATCCACCCGACTTGCGCACCGCAGCACGTCTGAGGAAGAACATCGGATGCGCCGCTACTCCTGCCGCCGGTAACCGGTGTTCGCACTGCCGCCGTCCGCCCGCGCGTCACCGGTCTCCTCGACGGAGACCTCACCGGCTGGTGTGGAGGCGACAGCACCCGTGTTGGCATCCCCGCCACCGGTGGCCGTGGCACGCCCGGTTCTGGACACCTGTACGGACGTGCTCCCGGTCGGGGCCAGTAGCGCGCAGACGCCGACTCCCAGGGCGGCCATGCCGACCACCGCGGAGACGACCCCGGCCACCTGGTTCGCCCGGTTCCAGCTCAGCAGCGACAGCGCACCGGCGAAGACCGCGAGGGCCAGCACCGTCGTGACCAAGACGGCGCGCCGACCACCGCGGACAGGCACCCCCTCCACCCCCTCACGTCCCGTCGAGGCGGAACCGCACCGAGCCCGGTACGGGCCCCCGCCGCATGCCAAGTCCCACCATACGGCCAGACCCGAGTCGCCGTGGAGGAATGCCTTGAATGCACAACGATGCAGGTCAGAGGCAGGTACTGGCACATCTCTGCAGCTCAGCGCCATCAGGTAGACAACTTCAAAAGATCTCATCTGTCACCGAGCCGTGTCGCCACCACCCTGACCACCCTCGCCACCCGCACCGACAGTCCATCGGCCGGGCACTTGCCACCCGCAGATCGCCCTCACCCCGAACGGCTCGCCGCACTCGTCGGCACCTCCCGCAAGACCTGCACCAAGGTGCTGCACGAGTTCACCGACCGCAGCCTGCTCCGCCTGGCCCGCGGCCGCATCACCGCCCTCGACCAGGCCGCCTGCACGACGCCGCCGGATGACCGCCGCTTCCGGGCCGTGGCCCCACCGTTTGGGCAGGCGTGCCTGCAGCGTTCGAACGCGGCGCTGCGGACAGATGCGTCATGCGTCATCGTCGTGCAAGGGGCAGTTTCTGCTGCCCGTCCACGGCTCGTGGCCGACGGTGACTGGTCCCAGGGGCAGTGACCACGCCTTGCGGACACTGTCGATTAGCGGGCGGGCACTGAAGGGAGAGACACCGAGTTCCTGACGCGCTTCCGCCAGCCGTTCCGGAGCGCCGTCCGGCCCTTGGCCGGCTGCCTGCCGGGTACGGCGTTCAAGGCCCTCGGAGCTGAAGATGTCAATGAGAGTAAGGGAGAAGTAGGCGTACGCGGATGCCTCCTCGATCAAAAGTCGAGCATCGTCTCCCAGTTCGTGCTGGGCGACGGGGCCGGTGTGGTCGGCGGTGCCGTAGAAGGCGAACTTCTCCAGGGTGATGCGCAGTTCTCTCTCCACACAGACGCAGGGTTCACGCAGGTATCCGCCGAGGGTGCGGAAGACATGCAGGATGCCGCTGGTGTCACGGGTCCACTGGTGCTTGCTCAAGAGGATGCGGAAACCTGCGAGCGTTTCTGCCAGCTCGTCGAGGATGAGGTGGCGGGATATGTACCTCAGTTCCAACGACTGAGTCATCTCCTGCATCTCCCGGATCTGGAGCCCGTAGCGCAGGAGATCTCGCGGTATGCCGCCGGACAGGACATGAGCAAGCAGTATGTAGGGCTCGGTCAGGGAACCGCTGCGTTGGGTAAGGAGGGCCCGGGAGTCTTTCAGGGTGCTCGGCTGCACATGGATGATGTCGTCCAGGGAGCTGTCCGTGGCATCACGGTGCGGCAGGCCCCGGCGGACGAAGGCGGCGCCCACGTCCTCTGCCACCGATATCAGGTAGTAGACGTGTGGGACTCCCAGAATGGCCTTGATCTCGCTGAGAAACGCCAGCGCGTGTGCGGATGAGCCGAGGCGGTCGACTTCGTCGATGGCGATCACGACGATCCTGCCCTTCGACTTCTGCTCAATCGCGATCCGCCCGAGCAAGTCGCGGAAGTCCTCCACCAGCTCCGGGAAGCTGGGCGGGACGGTGGAGACGGACGTGGTGTGCGAGCTGCCCACGGTCAGAACCTGTGAGACGCCGGTGGACAGCGCATTCGTGGACATCTGGATCGTCTGGAGGCGGTACAGATGGTCGCGGCATCTGGTCACCAGCTCAGGTTCCGCAGGCCGCGGGCGCCAGCCACCCGCCCTGGCCAAGAGGACTCCGCCGATCATGCCCGCGAGCCGGAGCGGGTTCTCGGGATCGGCCAGAATCGAGTAGGTCTGAGCGTTGCGGATGAGGTATAGCAGGAGAGCGATCGCGGCGGCGGCGGCCAAGGGCCCGAAGATCATGTTCGGTGAAACGCGCCACGTTCCCACCACAAGGGTGCTACCCGAGTCGCGCCACTTCAGGCAGTAGGCCCAGGCGAGCATCAGGAACAGGGTGCTCAGGATGGTGCCGAAGCTCAAGTGCCGTACCTGTTGCTGCACCTGACGGTCAAGCACAATGCTCCCGAGTGACACTAGCGCCAGTCCCACACCGATGGGGGTGCTCCCGAAATGCCACAAGGCGCCCACGAGACGAGGCAGCCATGCCGTCCGCCGCGCCTTCCACCACGCGACGCCCGCGACGACGGCCAGAACGCTGCCAGCAACCGAATGACGTTTCCAGAGCTCCAGCACCTGGGCCTGGATCAGGTCCTTCTGAGTGCCCGCCTGATTGGCCAGCAAGTCGGCGTACTGCGCATACAGTGAACGAGCGGACTCCGACAGTCCGAGAGCCACAAGTGCTGTGGCCGGAACGGCGAAGAATCCCCAGCGTGTCAGACGCGCTCCCGCCGAGGTGACACGACGCAACCGACGACGCACGTTTGATAGCCGCGTGAACTCCGGGACGTCGTAGCCCTCGTCGCGGACGTACTCCTGACACAGCCGCACGGACAGCGAGAGCAGGAAGTCGTGCGGGGCGTAGGTGGCCGGCGCCTGAGCGAGCACCCCGAAATCCGCGTCCTTGACGCACTGCTCCAGCAACTTGGTCTTGCCCGTGCCTCGTGGCCCACACACGGCGATGGTGCCGTAGTCGATGTGTGCGAGCTTGCGCCGCAGTTGCCGTGTGACCTCATTCTCGACGAAGTAGCCCGGCGCCCGCAGCGCCCGCAACCCCTCGTACTCCCCCGGAATGAAAAGCGAGTCGGGGTCCTCGCCGAGCGACTGGCGCACCACCTGAGCGACCAGCGGCTGGGTGACCTTCTCAAGAGCCTCGCCCCAACGCACGGCAGACATCCCCAGTTCGACGCGCTGCGCCAGCCACGCCCCCTTCCACGCCGCGGCGACGAACGCCTGCCGTACGTTGAACCACACCGCGGTGCCACGCCAGAACAGAACGAACAGCGCCGCCCCCGCCGCCGCAACGGCCCCGACCAACGCCACCGGCCCACCGATGGCCAGCACCACTACGCTCGGACACACGATCAGCAGGCAGGTCGCCCACCAGTTCCACTCTGTCTCACGCGCGGCTGCCCGGTGCTTGTCCTGAATCTCCGCCAGGTCGGTGAGCGCCTTGTCGAAGGCGTCCTTCCGTGCGCCGCCGCACTGACTGACCGAAAAGGTCTCGTACGGCCCCGACCTCATCTGTTCCAGAACGGCTTCCCGGCTCGCACCACTGCGCTTGCCGAGCAGTCGCGCCGTCTCCGGAGCATCGACAGCGGTGAGCACGCAGCGCAGGTAAATCAGGGACTGGTCGGGCTCCATAAAGTCCGTGATCTTCGCCCACCACAGATCCAGCCACGTTCGTAGCGGAAGCATCGTCGCCTTTCCCCAAGTGCCAGAACTCGCGGATGTTAAGCCGCAGACGGTCCCCACGGGAGGGGCACTCAACGGTCAGGCCCCGGAGAGCACCCGGCTACGGAACTGTTCATGGACGCCTGGCTGCCGCGCTGGCCGTCTGGCCCTGCCTCTCCGCACCCACGGACCAGGCCCTCACCGCCGTCCAGCAAGAATGTGAAGAGTCCAAACCTCATCCCGAAATATTCAATAAGCACTGCCCCTATCGTGTAGCTGACTCAAAACGCTTCACGCCGGAGCACCCCCGCAGGCCCGCGGTGGACCTTTCCGCCGCACCCATGCCATGTCCGATCGCAGCCGACCGCCGGCACGCTTCGCCGAGTGGCTCGCCAAGTACGAACCCACTGTTGACCGCACCTTGATGGGTGCTGAACCTCTTCCCGTCCAGCTCATGGGCGATCAGCCGAACCCGGCCACTTTGACCTCGCCTGGAGGGAGCAATAAAGGGTGAGCGAGCAAGTCGAGAAGCTGCGTGAAAGTCATGGAAATCTGCCAGGATGTGACATCCTGGGTGTTGACTACACTGATGCACGCCTCGATAACTTGCTGGTCTCCTATGACGGCGAGCACCCCTTCACTATCCAGTGGGATCGAAGGCTCAACGACAGGAATAGTAATATCCTCGACTCGGACCTGATGAACGGGGTGTCTTTCAAGCGCTGCAAGGAAACGTCGGGCAGGGCCAAGCTCCACCAGGTCCTCTGACAATAGGTGGTCTCGCACATATTCGGCGAGATCAGATTTTTTGACCACATTGAAATCGAGAGGAGGGAGATTGGGAACCATCCCTGAGAGGTACGCACTGGACAGAACTATTGAGGCCGAGCGTTCCTCGGCTCTCAGGTTGGCAATAGCCGCAGCAAGCAGTCGGCTAGCCCATGAACTGCCGGGACCCGTGGCCTGGGACATACAGCTAAGGACTCCAAGGGCAGTCAGCAATCGGGCGTCGCGTGCACTCAGCGCATCTCGTATCGCGTGCTCAATTCGGATACGGGCTTGCTCATGAAGCTGTGCTGCCGAAGCAAAACTATGTGCAGCGTGTTGCAGAATACTGATCCGCGGAGGCCGTCCGATTAGCGTAGTTGCATAGTCGACTAGCAAATTATGAAAGCGCGGGTGATGGCGACTGAAATCGTCGTCCAAGAGATCGAGCGCGAGCTGCGCTCCAGGAAGTAGAAGCAGCGTCACTGCATCCCTGGAGTCAAACGAACGTAGCGCGTTGACGAGGTCTCCGCGCAGGTGCGGACGGTGCGTAAAGATACCTGCAGCGGCCAACAGCCAGGTGTTGCGCCACGAGTAGCTAGCAGCAAGAGATTCGAGTCGCGGGACAATTTCGCCTTCAGGTCCGGAGATTAGCGCTCGGGCAGCCATATATTCCTGAAGGCTGCGTACCTCAAAGCCGATGAAACCCGCATTCGGAGCAACGAGCAAGACAAGTCGTTCGGTTGCCGCTTCCAGCAGCTTGTCAGCCAGGATCTCTGCAGCATCCTGGTCCTCGATTTCCTGAAGTAGTCGCTGTTGGATATCTTCTCGAAGTTCGCCATCTTCGATCACCGCATCCAACTCCTGCGACTTGGCTGCGCTAATCTGTAGCGACAGCCCCACATGCTGGTGCAGCCAATTGATCTGGAGCCTATTGTCTGCAAGGAGCTGTCCGGTTGGGCCCGGCTTATCCACCTCTCGGGCGTAAATGGTGTTGTAGTAGGCGTCAAAAAGCTCGTAGCGGTTCTGCGGCAGTCGGGCGCGCCGCTCGACTAGCAGAGACATGATCGTCACTTGCAGCGGCGAGCGCATTAGGTGAGCAGTACCATCCTCGGATAGCGCTGCTCTGACTCGTTCCAATACAGTGTCACGCATGTCAAGATCATCACCGTGGCGCGCGATGGCGAGCCTTTCGGCGTACTGCAGCGCGTCGCTGTCCGCCATGGGCACCAAAGTAAGCGTCTCGTAATCGCCAGAGTAAAACTCGCCTTTATAACCCTGCGGGCGCGTTGTTGCAATCACGAGGATATCGGCATCGATCTGTCGGGCTTCAAGAAGGAAATCAGATATGCGGGACATCACTTCCTCGCGCGTGCGGCGGGAAGCTACCTCATCAAGTCCGTCCAAGATCAACAAACACGGCCATGTCCGCAACCAGCGCTTGATGTGGCTACCCGTAACAGGCACGGAACTTCGGTGGCCCACCCGGTCGGCCAGAAAGCACATGAGACTGACGTCCTCGCCGCCAAGTAGGGCGTTGGCGTACTGGTTGAGGGCAATGCGAATGGGCCACCGGCGACCCTGGGGCGGGTGCAGCCCGATTTCTGCAAACTCACGACGGAGGGAATGCAGAACTGTGCGAGCCTCAGTTGTGAGCAGGTGTTCTCCTTCTTCATCAAGAAGAGCAACGCGATAAATCTGACAGATCAGCTGCCCGAGCGTACTTTTTCCCTGTCCAGGACCGCCAATTAAGACGACGTTGCGCGCTTCACTCAAAGCGAATCGCGACGGGCGTAGAACCGTATCGCCACGTTCGAGAATATACGCGGCTACACGGGTAGAGTATGACTTTGGCCCGTCTTGATAAATCAGAGCCCGTTCCGTTTCCGGCCGAGTATCACGCTCTCCAAAGGTGGCGCGAAGATCGACCACTACCGGACCGAGTTTAATTTTTTGATTGTCTGCCTGCGATCCGGCCTGACCTAGGCGTACCCACTGATCAGAAAGGAGTTCCCTGCCGGCATGTGCACGGATCAATTCGGCGGTGTCGGAATCCGCGTCGGGGACCGTGGTGAGCAAGCGTGAAAGAACATCACCCGGGGTGATGAAATGCGCGAAGGCCCGACGGACACCTTCGTAGATGTCTAGAAACCGGCAAATCTCGTCTCCATGCCATAGGGCCCAGCCTTTCAGGGGGATTCTTGACTTGTTGACGTAGGAGGCTATAAGTCGATCAACACGAGCGATTCCACCGGTCTCAGGGACGGGCGAGAGAGACACATTAGTCGTAAAGATCAAATACTCTGGCAAGCGACCGCGCTTGGAGTATGCGTAAAGCCACGCTTTGAATTCCGCCTCAATCTGACGCTCAAGCCATTCGGCACCAGAGCTACCACCTTTAGGGCGTTGCATAAATTTGGCTTGTATCACCCCATAGCCATCCCAAGACTGGTGCTCGTTGGGGTAAGGAATCTGACCGGTGAACGTCGCCTCTCGACCGCCGTCTTTGCCATCCCCGAAGACCGAAACACCGGGGCCAAGCACGCACTTGGCCAGTGTCTGAGACAGGTGCTCGAACTCTCGCCACCCTAGACGCGTCAGGTCATAGTCCATCGGGTCATCTTGGCACGCCGAGTCCTCAGCCGGGTCGCAGCAGCGAGCTTTTCCCATCATCCATCTGGGCTGGCCAAAATGCAGGGGGCAGACGGCTTGGAGAGGTCGTCCTGTGCGTGACGCCGCGGGAGCACTCGGACGCCGTACCACTGAGCTCTTCCAGAGTGGCCACTGATCGGGTGACCGGCCGGCGTCCCGCAACGCACGAAGCCCCCGTGCCGTCGAGAGAGGTGTTCGACGTCTCAACTCATCAGCGCAGGAAGCTCGTTGGTTCCCAGTCCTGCCTCACTCGTCTTGCCTCATGCCCTGGTCGAGCGGGTAACCATGCTCATCGTCACCCGTGAGGGTGACCGCCGCTGCAAGCTCCGCCCGTCCCAGCGCGCGATGGTGGCACTGGTGCACCTGCGTGAGCACATCACCCTGGCAAAGATCGCCGCCTGGTTCGGAATCAGCGAATCCACCGCCCACGCCTACACCACCGCGGTCATCCACCTGCTCGCCGAACGCGAACCGGGCCTGCTGAAAGTCCTGCGCGAGGCCGACCCCGACTTCGTGCCGCTGGACGGCACCCTCGCCGAGTGCGACCGGGTCGGCGACTCACGCGAGGACTACTCCCCCTGTGAGGATGGTGGCCGTGTCGCTCCGGCCACGGCTTGACTCGTACTCTCACTGGCCGCTTGTGCCTTGTGTTTGATCTGTCAGCCCGGCCGGAGCGACACGTACCGGTACCGGGCCGACGGAGCGTGTCCCGATAGGGGCCTTGTCCTCGAAGTCACCGTCACAGTTCTGACCGCTTCACCGACCGGCGCTGACTATCGGTACGTCGTCGAACAGGAGCACTGTGACCACCCTCGGCATGCCTGCTGCCTTTCCTGCCGTTCACGCTGTCGAGGCCGCGGCTAGGCCGCGCGAAGAGGCGCTCGGCGTCGATACCCACAAGGACGTGCACGTCGCCGCCGTCGTTGACCACCTTGGCAGGCTGCTGAGCAGCGGGGAGTTCCCGGCCACGGCGGCCGGCTACCGCCATCTTCTCCATTGGGCACGCCCATGCGGAACAGTGCTGCGGGCTGGCGTGGAGTGCACTGGCTCCTATGGGGCGGGCCTGGCCCGCTACCTCGCGACCCGACAGATTCCGGTCGTGGAGGTTAACCAGCCCGACCGGTCCACCCGGCGCCGCCGCGGCAAGACCGACACCGCCGACGCTGAAGCCACCGCCCGGATGTCGGCGAGCGCCGTTCGGTCGGGAACACGCAACCGCCCGGGATGGCGACGGCGCCGCTCGGGAGCGGGCGGCAGCAACGGGGCCGCCCGCTCCCACGGGTCGTCAGGAACAAGATCAGCGCGCACCAGGGACACCTTGCCGACCAAGATCGTCGAGCACAAGACTCGCGACTGAACTCATTCTGAAACGATCAGTTAACCAGGTTGAAGACCTCTCGGGCGGCATATCGCTTGAGGCATCGGATGATCTCATGCCGGGTCCCGCCCTCCCGGGTGCGGCGCCGCACCAGCTCAGATCGGGGATGCGGTTGTTTGGCGACGGCGGGTGAGTCCTCACCGCAGTTCCCACGCTTGCAGCCAACCGCCGCTGGTGGAGACGAACATCATGCGCTCCTGAACGGCGGGTTGCCCACGGCCTTCTTCGCTCCATCGCACTGGCAGCTGGGCCGCAGTCCGGTGGGTGCGCGGATCCCACGCGTGCAGGACCCCAGTACGGTCACTGGCCCAGATGCGATCACCCGCCATGAACGGCCTGGTGGTGAAGGCGCCGCCTGCGCTCTTGCGCCACAACTCTCGGCCGGAGAGGGGATCGAGAACTACTAGCCGCCCGGGGTCGAATGCGGCGATGTAGACGGCGTCGTCGGCGACCAAGGGGGCCGTACTGATGCGTCGGGCGACCTGAGTGTCCCACAGCAGGTGCCCACTTTGCGCGTCCCAGGCCAGCGCCCGGCCGCACCGCGTAGTCAGATGAACTGTCGTGCCTGCGTGCACCGGGGCGGCTGCCGCTTCACCCGTAAGTTCTTGGTGCCATCGAAGCGTTCCACTGGCGCGGTCGAGGGCGACGAGCTGCCGCTCGCCATCCGGCGTGTCGAGAAAGGCCATGAGAACTCGATCGCCGGCACTCCAGTGCGCGACGGCGCACGAGCCGCTCGACCAGCTCCACACCGTATGCCCGCTCAACGCATCGAATGCAGCAAAGACCTGCTGCCCGCATGCGGGTGCCGATGGGGTATTCATGAGCGCGAACACCATGCTGCCATGGGCCTGGGGCGCAGCAGTGACGTGGTGTTTCCCAGCGCCGGACCAGAGCACCGCCTTTGAGGCGACGTTGTAGGCACTCAGCCCGGTCATGGGGTGCGCAGCAAATAGCAACCCGTTCGATGCCGTGGCCAGGCCGTCCTGCATGCGCAGGCGCAGCGGCGCACTGCGTTGGCCGGAACGCAGATCCCATGCCCGGGCATGGCCCAGTGGGTCCGAGGCGAAGCACGCTCCGCCTGCGATCACCGGGCTGTGTCCGCCGCCGGTCTTCTTGCCCCAGCGCTGGCGGCCAGAGTCTGCATCGAAGGCAAGTGTCCAGCAGCCGTCGACGACCACGACGGTGTCATCATGCACCTGGGGCTGGTGTGCTGCCCCAGACAACAGACGAGTCTTCCACCGCAACCTGGGGCGTGCACAACGTCGGCTCGGCCGTGGCGTTCGGGCTGCCGCAGGGGCTAGGTCAGCATCAGCGAGGGAAGGCAGGTGCGCTGGGGCGAAACAGCCAAGTCCCTGAAGGTCAGCGTGCAACCGCGAGATATCGACCACGGCGCCGCTTGGAGCGTAGACACCCACTCGCTCCGCGAGATGGGCGAACAGGGTGTGCGCCGCGTCATTGCCGCGCTGTGGCGTCACGGCCCGCAGTCGTTCGACGCTGTACGTCCGGTCCGTACAGTCGGCGCCTTCCAGGCGCATCTCGATCAAATGCAGGGCCGACAGCAGCCGCCAGGTCTCCCGTGACGCCTGTGTCGACGGCTCGGAGATCAGAGAAGCAACGATGGCTTCTACCTGGGTCAGCCGGTTGCGAACCGCTGCCTGCACACCGCCCGGACGGCGCAGCCGATCCTGGAACTCCGTCCAACTGCCCGCCGCAGCGGCCGCCTCGGCGAGCGCTTTGAGCTGCTGGGCAGGAATACAAGAGGGCACCACGGCCAAGGCGAGTTTCCAGCGGCCGCTGTCCACCAACGTCCGCTTGGCACGCGCGACGTGCAGGAAGTCGCCGATGAGCTTGACAGAGTCCGCCTCGCTCGGCACCAGCTTCGGCTGCCGGCGCACCCCAATAGACACGGCAACTTCCGTTTTGTTCGGTGCTGTCCCAACAACAACGATGTCGTCCACACGGCTGACGGAGCGCGCCTGGAATCGGATCCGGACCGGTGTCACGGCGTCCCCCAGGCCGGGCACCGGGGTTCCCGTCAGCAGATGCGACAACAGCACCGCTCCGTAGCGGTGTTCCAGGACTGTCCCCCCCTCCGCCGGTGGAGTAGGGGCCCGCGCCGACTGGCTCCGGCGATCCATCTTCCTTCGCCCCGGCGCGCTGGACGGGCATTGCGGCCTGGTTGCCATTATGACGACCGTGGGACACAGCCCTCCCTGACGTGATCGGCGCCCGGCGCACCGGTGCCTGGCCCGGTTGGGGGTGGTGGCTCGGCACGCGCGAACACAGCGGGTGCGTGAAGCCACAAGATGGTCGTGCCGCTGGTGCACTACCCCACCGGGATAACGCGCCACTAGCCGCTCGGTTACCGAGCTCTCCGGGCCGACCGCGATGATCCACCCAAGAACTCCTGCCGAAACGGACCCGGCCCGCGTCGGCCCGATCCTCGCACTGCCTACTGCGACCATGCACCGTATCCTCACCCGGCACGGACGGAACCAGCTCGCCGGGCAGGTCATCTGCCGCCGTTGACGCGTCCGATCCGGCGAACTGGTCCACGTCGACGTCAAGAAGCCCGGACACAAGGGCTCAGGTCAACCTGGACCATCGTTCGCATGTCCGGCGGCCCAGCCCGCGTGATCCCTGTGCTTTTCCAGCAGTAGACGCAGCACTTCCGGCGCACGTGTCCCTAGGGGCTGTCCCGCAATGATCTTGGCTCTGAGTACGGAGCAGCCTGAAGAGCCGGTGAGGTGCTCAGGTGGTTCGTGAGGTGTTCAGGGACCGGGCGTAGTCGGCGAGTGTGCGGAAGTCGTTCTCCCGTAGGCCGATCCGCGGGTTGACGTGGTGGAGGAGCCCGGGGCCTTGATGGTGGGCGGTCACGTACGTCTGATCCAGCTCGCTCTACTCGTCGTCCACCCAGGCGAAAGGACGGCCGCCTGCGTAGTCCACCAGCGGTCCGGTCTTCCAGTGGACTCCATCACGGCGTTCCTGGAGCAGGACGTCGCCGAAGTCCACGAAGGGAAATTCCGGAAGGCCGAGGACCGGTGCGATCCACCGGTTGGCGTCGTCCATCCATGTGGTGGCCCAGTACAGTTCGAAGCCGAGCTGGAGCAGGGTTCGTCCGTGCTCTGGGTTGAGCCAGACACGCAGGGGGCGTCGTCGGGAGGAGGGGCCCCTGTCGTCCTCATGGGCATCGTTTCGGGGGACTCTGAGTGTGGTGTAGCCGTCGGGGCGCCTCTCCGGCTTGGCCGCGTAGGGGTTGAGCGGCCCGTCCACGTCGAGGAACAGCAGTGGTCGGTTCACGGTTTCCCCCGGTCTTGCGCCCTGTGGACTGCCCCGATCAGCGTAACTGTGGGATTGTCTCGTCGTTGGGCCGGTCTGAGTGATGATCATGATGTGGCGAGGGTGATCACGGCATCGGAGCCGTCCTGGATAGCCCTGTTCGCGGGGCTGAGCCCACGCAGTTTCGGCAAGCTGCTGACCACGCTGCGGCGCGATGGAGCAGACGTGGTCCACCGAGGCCGGCCATGGAGTCTGCCGCTGGAGGACCGGGTGTTGCTGGTCACGACCTACTGGCGCACCAATCTGACGTTGCGGCAGCTCGCTCCGCTGTTCGGCGTCTCGAAGTCGACGGCCGGCCGAGTCATCAACCACCTCGGACCCCTACTCGCACTCCAGCCCCGCAAGCGGTTCGCCAAGGACACCGTGCTCATCGTGGACGGCACCCTGGTCCCCACCCGCGACCACACCATCGCCGAGCGGTCGAAGAACTACCGGTACTCCACCAACCACCAGGTCGTCATCGATGCCGACACCCGGCTGGTCGTCGTGGTCGGCCGGCCGCTCGCCGGGAACCGCAACGACTGCAAGGCATGGGAGGAGTCCGGCGCCAAGGACGCCGTCGGCAACACGGTCACGATCGCCGACGGCGGCTACCCGGGCACCGGACTGGTCATCCCGCACCGCCGCAAGCGCGACCAGGGCGGCCTCCCGGACTGGAAAGAGGAACACAACAAGTCCCACAAGCAGGTCCGAGCCCGCGTCGAGCACGTCTTCGCCCGCATGAAGACCTGGTAGATCCTCCGCGACTGCCGCCTCAAAGGCGACGGCGTCCACCACGCCATGCTCGGCATCGCCCGGATGCACAACCTCGTTCTCGCTGGTTAGGCAAGCGGGCCGCACCGCGGCCACCATACCCGAGGCGACTTCAAGATCTTTGCGGGACAGCCCTTAGCGGGCGCGTCTACCGCTGCCCGAGGTGCGCGGCCTCGGGCAGCCGGCTTCAGTCCCGGCCTTGCCTCGCAGCGCTTGATGACGCTGCAGAGCCACCACCCGGAGCCATTCCCTCAGCTCATCCTGGTCTGCGCCACGAGTCTGGTTGGCATGGCAATTAGGGCAGGGGGCAATCATGGCGCTCAGGTAGTCGCGTCCACCTGCCGCATAGTTGTCGATGTGGTCGACTTTGAGGAGCGGTTCTCCCGTCGTCGTGCGATACGGCAGATCCGGCAGAAGACAGTCCGGATTCTCACAACGGCCTTCGCTGTGCTGAGAACTGCCCGTCTCGCGCCGTCGTCCTGTTCGCGGCACTCTGGCCTTGACCGCGGAGTCCTTGGCCTCGGTCGTCACAACCCGATGCTGGACACCCTCCCCCACATACGGAACTACTCGTCTAGGCCAGGACGTCGACGCGCCCCGAGCATGCCCGCTGAATGGCCTCCAGGTCCGCCCGCGCAGGGCCGGCTCTTCCGCCGTGGACGGCTGTCCGCACCTTCGCCTCGATCTCAGCCACCACCTCGTCAGTGAGGAACGGCAGGCCGACGCTGCGGTAGCCGGTGTCCACGGGCGTGGACAGTCCGAGCTTGACGGCGTCCCAAGCCCGCAGCGCCGCTTTCTGCTCGTCGGCGTGGCCGCCGCCCGCCTGCCGCTCGCCGCGCAGCCGCCGGATCCAGGGCTTCGCCGTGCTCGTCGTGCTGCGGCTGCGTGCCTGGTCGAGCTCGTCGAGGTCTCTCAGCAGGGTCTGCGTGTCGGCGTGGATCTGCGTGCACAGCTTCCGCGCCCGGGCGAATGTCTTGTGGGTGACCACCGCGGCGGCCACCACGAGCGTCAGGCCAGTGGAAATCAGAGGCACCGGGTGCGTGGCGACGAACCGTGCCCCCAGGAAGGCCACCACGGCGAAGATGCCGGTCACGTTCGCCAGCGCCCGGAAGACAGCCGCTCGCTGGATACGGCTCGCGAGCCGCTCCAGGGCGTGGTCCTTCGGCTCGGCGATCCGAGACAGGATCGTCAGCGCGATGTAGATCAGTGCCAGCGAGAGCGCGGCCTGCCGGTAGTTGACCGGCTGCGCCGTGCCGTCGAAGACCTTGACCAGACTGACGATCGGGCCGGGGACCGCGAAGCTCCCGACGATGAACAGGATCACGAAGATTTTGAGGATGCCCTCACGGAGATGGTTTGCCTTCAGGTAGCGGTTCAGAGCTGGCATCCCGGAAAGTGCCACGACCCATCCGCTAATGAAGAGGAACTTACCCAGCCCCCGCTGGTCGTCCCGGAAGAGCAGGTCGCCGTACATGATGCTCGCGAACCCGATGGGAAGCAGGGCGAGTTGCCTGTAGGTGCGCACGGTGCGGACCGTTGTCATGGGCCCACTGTGTGAGACCGCACCGGTCGGCCGTGCTGATTTGAGGTAGGCCAGAGGGTTCCGGCGCCGTACGACGGTTGGTGTTCGCTTACCTGCCCGCGCCGCGCTCGGATTGCGCCTGCCGTCAGCCGCTGCTCGGAGACACGCCTGCCCCGACCCGCCCGCGGGTGGGCTTTCGCAGGCCCAGTGACCGGCTGGGGAGTGATTGGCCGACGATTTATTACCCAGCCCATTGATTGTTCCGAGCCGAACGGCGGTGATCGAACCCGAGGGACCCCGCTGACACTAGTACAGCTCGTCACGACTGCCGATCAGGTAGGAACTCTTGCCCGGATTGCTGCCCACTGTTCTCCACAGAGTCGCTGGTCGGGCCACCCGCCGAAAGCCGCGACTTTCCGTGCAACCAGTTCCACACGGTCTTGGAGTCTGTGCCCAGCCGTGCGGCTAGCGACACGGTGGACGGCCGCTGCTTTGTGGGCATGTTCCAGTAAGTCTCGCGCAGTTCGCGCACCCGGGCGTCTGAGATCTTCACCATGCGGTGAGCTTCGCCGCGTGCATGGTTTGTTCGTGCCTCCGCCTCAGGCTCCAGTTCGCCGGTGGGGCCACCTGCTTCTTGGCGGCCGGCTCCGCGCAACCAACGATGAATGGTCCCCCAGTACACGCCATGCCGCTGGGCAAGGACTTCGAGCTTAGGCCGCTTCCCATGAGGAGCGTTCCAGTACTCCTCCCGTAACGCCCTGACCTCCCGGTTGGACACCTTGGTCGCGAAGTGGTCGTCTCCCCGTTCGTACTTGCCCTCCGCCAGACGATCATGCATGTTCTGCTTCTGTGTCCCCACCTTGAGATGGTGCGGGTTACAGCAGCCCGGATTACTGCCTCCCGGACACAGATGCCGGACAACAAGATCGCTGCCAAGACTCGCCAGGGTCAGACCATGGTGCAGGACATAGGCGACCCGGGCAGCCTGTGTGTGACGACCTTCCCAATACACGAAGCCGTATCCGAAGTCATGCCGGCTCGCGGCCATCCAGGGCCAGCAAGCCGTGTCGCCGCCGCTGCGGTCGATCTTCCGCCAGAACTCCGCCTCGAGTGCCTTTCGTGCCAGCTCTTTCAGGTCGCCGCTCATCACCCTCCACCCGCCGGGGGGTGGTGGAGTCAAAGTTCGCACCGGGTGCGGGCCAGGCCGGTTCCGATGAAGGCGGAAGCGGTCCGTCATGTTGTCGCGCTGCGAGCCAACCGTCAGGTGTGCCGGATTGCAGCAGCGGGGGTTGGCGCATAGATGCCGGACGAGCCTGTGTGCGGGAAGGTTCGAGGCCAGGCCATGAGCCAGCACATACGCAACTCGATGGGCACTGACGGTACCGATCAGGGTCCGTCCGGCGTAGTACTGGCCATAGCCGTCGATATTGAGCGGGCCGAGGAAGGGCCAGCATTCAGCTTCGCCCGGTGACGTGTCCACTGATGTCCAGAATTGCGCCTCCCGCAAGGCTCTGCGCTCTGGTGCTTCTGCGCTGCCGCGGTAGGTGCGCGGTCGTGGTAGCGGCAGAGGCGTAGGCCGGGAAAGGTGACGGTAGCTCCGGCCCCCGACGATGCCGTCGATCACCGCGCGGGATACACCCAGTTCCTCTGCAGCCTCCGCCCTTGTGACGTGGCCGCCAGCGATGGACTGAAGTACCCACTGGGCTTGTTGGTCGCTCAAGGAGCGCTGGTTGCGTGGCACATCCGGACGGTACAAGGGGGCACTGACAACGCACGCCAGGAATACATGGGCTGCTGCCCCGACGAGTGCAATCGCAAAGTAGGCGCACCCTGGAAGCGTCACAGACGCCCCTATAACGCGGGGGCGCGGGAAACCGGTCTGACCAGGTTGAAGACCTCGCGGGCGGCATATCGCTTGAGGCATCGGATGATCTCACGGCAGGTCTTGCCCTCCTGGGTGCGGCGTTCGTAGTACGCCCGGGTGCGCGGGTCGTGGCGCAGGCGGGTGAACACGATGCGGTGCAGGGCAGCGTTCGCCTGACGGTCGCCGCCGTAGTTGAGCCGACGCGTGCACCGCCGGCCAGAGGAGTACTCGATGGGGCTGACTCCGCAAAGGGCAGCAAAGGACGCCTCAGTGTTCAGTCGCTCGGGATTGTCCCCCATGGTGATCAGGAGAGTGGCGGCACTGTCCGGGCCGATGCCCACCGGTACGAGCAGTTGCGGCGCGTAGCGTTCGACGAGCCGGGGCAGGCGTTGGTTCAGCTCGTTGATCTGTCCGCTGAGCTGTTCGATGCGTTCGGCGAGCATGCGTAATGTCATGTGGGTGGCCTGGGCCACACCGCGTCCTCGTCTCCCCCACCATCGGGTGGGCTGAGAGTCGCGCAGGTGCGGAACAGCTCGGCATTGCCCAAGCCCGACAGCCGTTCCCGCAGGGCGGGGTCGGCGATGACCAGGACGGCCTTGAGCTGGTTGATCGCCTGGGTGCGGGCCTTGACCGCGGAGTCCTTGGCGAGTTTGTAGATCCGGGCGCTGTGCACGGGTCCGTCGCCGGATTTGGCCTGGGCCCGGGCGCGACCACTGAGCACGGCTCGCGCTGCGGCCTGCGCATCGAGCGGGTCCGACTTACCGAGCAACCGGCGGGCCGACCGATCGGGCCGGTTCACCAGGTAGCGGCACAGGCCCGCGCCGAAGGTGCCGGTGCCCTCCACGCCGGCCCGGCGCACCGTCCCCCGCTTGCGGGCCCACACGAGCAGCTGCCGATAGCCGGCCGCCGTGGCCGGAAACGACTCGTTGCCCAGGACCTTCCCCAGCGGGGAGGTCACGGCGGCGACATGCGTCTCGCCGTGCGTGTCCACGCCCAGTACGACCTCTCTCCGCACGGGCGGGTCCGTGTTCGAGGAGGTGCTGCGCTGTCTGGTCGTCATGGTGGTTCGCCTCCCGGGTGGTGACGTGCTGGGCGGATCGCACCGGCCCGCATGGGCGGTCTGAACCGTGATGGCGCCTGAACTCGGCAAGGCCCCTATTGGGGACACGCCCTGTGGCTCGGTGGCAGGCAGCATCCCGCGACGACAGTCGACAGGTCTGTGACTGGACACTTCGGTCATAGATCTCATGAGTCAGACCTCCGCCTGGGACGGCACTGCACAACCGTCCCATCGATCCCAGTACAGCGGCATGACTCGATCACTGCCGGATGACTTCGACCGAACCGATGCTCAACATGACTGAGCGCGCTGACAAGGCGTTGACTACCGTCCACTCCTGACCGTCATGGCCGGCAGCGCTCGGGTCAGCACCGGCTACAACGGAATTCCTACGCCTGATCCGGTCCATCGACCCAGGAAAACTTGGTGTGTCAGCGCAGCCCTCTACGCTGGGATCCGACACGCGCATAGTGGGGCGGCGGGACGGTCAGAGGACGGCAGTGGCATCGAACGACAGCAGGGCACACAGCTGGCAGAGCATCCGGGAGTGGGACGGCAGCCAGCATCGCGCGTTCGAGGAGCTCTGCTTCCAGCTCCGGACGCCGGCGCCTCCGGGCTGGGAGACGATCAAGACTGCTGCTCCGGACGGCGGCGTCGAATGGTATGACCAGGCGCCCGACGGCAGTGCTGCGCACGGATACCAGGTCAAGTTCGTCCACAACATCGACGATCTCATCCCTCAGGCGAAGAAGAGCGCCAAGACGGTCGGCGAGAACGTCGCGAACCGGAAGATTGTCCGGCTTGAGTTCCTCGCTCCCTTCGACCTCTCCGACCCCACCCCTGTCACCCCGCGCGGGAAGGCGCGTACCGGTGCGAGGGAGCGGTGGAACAGCAACGTCGCCCAGTGGAAGAAGGACCTGCCCGGCCTTGCCGACGTGGACATCCGCTACGTCGGTGGCGGCGAGCTGCTGGAGCGGCTGACCCGCCCTGGAAATGAGGGACGTCAGTGGTTCTTCTTCGAACGACGGGCGCTGGGCAGCGAGTGGTTCAGGGAACAGGTCACGCTTGCTGAGCGTCTGGCCGAGGCACGGTACACACCCGAGCATCATGTGACGTTGCCCCTTGCGCACGTGGCGGATGCGTGCGCCCTGCCGCAGAAGTTCTTGAGGCAGGGCGTCCAGCGATCCCGGGATCTGCAGGCCGCTGTGGTAACACTCCTTTCCGAGATGACACGCTGGTACGACAGCTATCCCGCGCCAGCCAGCAGCCCCGACCATCAGGCGCTGGCGCGGTGGGTGCACGCGTGGACGCCCGCGTTGCGGGAAGGCGCCCACACCTTGGTCCACGACCTGTCCGCTGCATCCGCAACGTCCGGTTTCCCCGCCGAGCAGAGTTCTGCTGTGGTGGAGGACATGCTGGAGCGGCTGGGTGAGTTCAAGGACCTGGCTGACCGGTTCGCCGAGGAAGAGTCCAAAAGCGACGACGCCACACGTGCGGCCGGACGGGGCGTAAACGCTCCGGTGACCGCAGTGCAAAGCGTGCAATGGGTGTGCGAGCGCGCTCTGGCTCGTGCCTTCGACGCCTGCGAGCGCCTGGACGGCTTGTTGCGGAGTTCCGCTGCCCAGGCAGCGGAGAAGAAGACCTGGCTGCTCGTGGGGGAGGCAGGGCAGGGTAAGACGCATTTGCTGGTCGACGCCGCGCGACGGGCCGTGGACGAGGGCCGTCCGGCGCTGGTGGTGTTCGGGCAGGAGCTCACCGGGCACAACACGCTGAGTGAGATCGCGCAGAAGCGTGGCCTGGGGCCGCTTGCCGAGCGGGACCTCCTGCAGGCGATGGACGCCGCTGGCGCGGCCAGCGGCTGCCGCTTCCTGTTGATCATCGATGCGCTCAATGACTCCGACGACGCCGGGAACTGGAAGAGCGAACTGCTCGCGCTGCAGGTGCATCTGGCCGGGTACCGGCACATCGCTTTGTTGGTGTCCTGCCGCTCAACCTTCAAGCCGATCGTCGTGCCTGATCGTTTCGATGTGCCAGCCTCCGCGCACCCCGGCTTTGCAGGACGGGAGATGGAAGGGTTGGAGAGCTACCTGCGGGGTGTGGCGGCGGTTCTTCCCAACACTCCCCTGCTGGCCTCGGTCTTCACCAACCCTTTGTTCGTAAAGCTGTACGCAGACAGTCTGAGCAAGAGCCTGGAGCGTGGCGGCACGGGCGGCCATCCGCGTGACCGAAGCGCGGTGTTCGACGCCTATGTCGACCACCGTGCGGAGACCATCTGCTCCCGGCTCGGACTCGATCCCCTGGAGCGGCCCGTACACCGTGCGGTGGACGCCCTGGCGTCGCGCATGGCCGCCGCACGGCGTTCCGTGCTGCCGCGTGAGGAAGCCCGCGCTCTTGTCGACGCGTACGCTCCGGCGGCCACGGTGTGGCCGGACACGATGCTCGGGCAGCTCCTCGCCCAGGGCCTGGTGTCCAACGAGCGGACCTACAAGGCCGACCAGGCAACCGGTATCGGTTTCCCCTACCAGGCGTTCGGTGACGACCGCGTTGTACGGTCGGTCTTCGCTGCCCACCAGGACGAGATCGACGTGCTGTGCGAGGGACGCCCACTGGCCGCCGATTCCGCGCTGCAGAGCTGGCTGGAGCAGGCTGCTCCGAACTACCAGGAAGCAGCGTCGATTCTCCTGCCCGAGCAAACCGGGTCGGAACTCATCGACCTGCTGGCCGCTTCTCCCACATCTGCGGAGGCCACAGCTGGCCCCGGCAGTCGCGCGGACGTACGAGGCTACCGGCTGGCCCGCAGCTTTCTGGAAACGCTTCCGCTGCGCAGCACACGCAGCGTCAACGAACGCACCATCCAACTTCTCAACGAGACCGCCGCACGTCACGGACGCAATTCCGACGTGTTGGAGGTTGCGGTAGCGGTCACCGCCGAGCCGGGGCATCTGCTGAACGCCGACCGTCTCCACCGGGTGCTGCTGCGAAAACAGCGGCCCGAGCGCGACGCGTGGTGGGGCGTCGCGACCTACTCCTTGCTGTGGGACGTCACGGCACTGCACCGGCTGCTGCGCTGGGCCGAGCAGTACCCCACCCCGCGCCATCTCCACCCTGCATCCCTCACGGCCCGGCCTCGGCTCGGGGACCGAACCCGCCGACCGGTGCAGACGGCCGGAGCCGACCACGAGGAAGTCGTCCGGCTGGCCGCCACGACACTGGTGTGGACCCTCACGTCCTCCAACCGGTTCCTGCGCGACCGGGCCACCAAGGCCCTGGTGCAGCTGCTCCTGGGGCACGGAGACGTTCTCGTCTCCCTCCTGGACAGATTCCTCCACGAGGACGCGGAGAAGATCGACGATCCCTACCTCTTCGAGCGTCTGGCGTGGGTCGGCTACGGAGTCCTGGCCCGTCGCGGCGAGGACGACGGCCAGCACGACCTCCTCGGTACAGTCGCCCGGCGGCTCCTCACGTACTCCTACGGTGCCGTTGATTCGCCCGCGCACGCTTCACGGAACGCGCTGCTGTGCGAAGCGGCTACACGCGTTATCACCTTGGCGCACCGTGCTGGAGCCGTTACCAGCGAGGAAGCAGACGCGGTCAGGCATCCGCACGCCTGTCCTCAGATTGGGCAGGCTCCTGCGGAGGAGGACCTCGACGGGCTCTTCCCATGGGGGGAGCAGAAGGAGTTGTTGTGGGGTTCGCTCCGCTCGTCCCTTTCACCGCTGGGAGACTTTGCGGACTCCCAGGTTCGGCCAGCCGTGCGCCATTTCAGTTTGCTGCCGCTGTCGACCGACTATCCCCGTCGGCCGGCGTGGCAGCGCGCCGACGATCCTGTCGTAGTCGACCCCGCCCGTATCCCGGCCTTCGCGCAAAGCCTTCCGGAGTCCGTCCGGCCCGCCTTGAGCACACCGGCTGCCGTTGAACAACTCCTCACTGGGAGGAAGGCGAGGGACATCCTCGACGCGGACCAGTACGCGCTGCTGCGGGCCTGCCGAGTGCCCCCGGCCGACGACGAACGCCTCGCCGCTGCCCACGTCGACGCCGAGTGGGCCGCACGCTGGGTCCTCGCCCGCGTCGCTGACCTGGGCTGGACGCCTGAACTCTTCGCCGGATTCGACAACATGCGTTCCCGCCACTCTGGCTCCCGCCAGTCACACAAGGGCGAACGGATCGGCAAGAAGTACCAGTGGATGGCACTCCACGAGCTCGTGGAACGCCTGGCGAACCACCGGCACCCCCACCGGCGGACCGAGCACGACACCGCCGAATACCAGGGGGCGGCACGACTGTCGCTGCTCGATATCGACCCCTCCCTTCCTCCGGCCCGACACCCCTTCTCCGACACCGACGACGACAACAGTCCAGACGAAGCCGACCACGCCACCTTCGCGACCGCCGACCCCGCACATCCGCTGGCACCACCTGTCCCCGACCTGCCCGACGACGAGGGCGTCGACGAATGGATCAGCCGTCCGGACAACCTGCCCGACCTCGACGAACTGGGCATCCGCACCGACAGCCAGGACAGGCAGTGGATCGTCCTCTACGAACAGGCCATGGACGACCACGACGGCCGAGGATGGAACGTCACCCGCGGCCAGGCAGAGCAATGGCACCGCATCCACAGCTGGCTCGTGCCCGCCCCCCAACTCACCAGCCTGCTGACGTGGCTTGAAGGACGTTCGCTCACGAACCGGCTGATGCCCGAAGGGCACGATCGCCACAGCCTTCTCCTGGCCGACTTCCCCACCATCCCCAGTCCCTGGACCGATCCGGAACCCGACTCCTGGCATGTGAGTACCTTTCAGTACGACGAACCCGATCACGGTGAGGACGACTCCCCTGTCCCAGAGGACGACGATCTCTCCACTCCGGAGCCAACCCCTAGACCGCCGGCATCGGAGGAGAGCGTCGCCATCGCCATCTGGCGGGAGCGCAGGGAAAAGCGCCGGGAAGAGCTGCTCCTGGAGCTCGCAGACCAGTGGGCGGACGGTCCGATGGAAGATGACGAGGACGACTGGCTGGAGCGCACCCTCGCCGCACAGCCGCAGGGCCGGATGGTGTTCGCCACAGACCCCGATGGGGAACCCGTCACCGCTATTCCGACTGACCAGACCTACAACTGGAATGGACAGAGCCTGGACTGCTCCCTCGACGCATCCGTCTCCGTGACGCTGCTCAGTGACCCACTCCTGAGAGACAGCAGGCTGCGGCGCGACCCGGACCGCCCCTTCTGGTACGACACCGACGGGCAACTGCAGGTGCAGTACCTGACATGGGACCGCCCGAGCGGCAGGGCCTACAGTCTCCTCGCGTCCAGAGAGTGGCTCGAGCACCACCTCGAGCGCAGCGGCCACTGCCTGGTCCAGGGCATGACCGGTGAACGGCAGCCCGTGACCGCCGAGCACCCGCGTGTCTGGAGAGAGTTCAGCCAGAGCGCCGGCCGCACGGCCGAAGGACAATGCAACCCTGGGACCATCGTCACCGAAGTCAAGAGAAGCATCCGGTAGCAGGCCGTCGCCGGACTTGGCCCGGGCCCGGGCACGACCGCGGAGTACGGCCGGCGCGGCGACCCGTGCGTCGAGCGGGTCCGGCTTTCCCAGCAGACGGCGAGCCGTCTGGCTGAGCGGCTTTCCACAACCGTAGAACGCACACGGTGCGTAGCATGTGGGTTGTGAATCTTCCGGCTCGTGTGCGGCAGGCTCTCAACGAATCTGTCCATCCAGCAGAGTTCGAACGGTGCGCTTGTGCCCTGTTGCAGTCCCGGTATCCGGGGTTGTCGGCGGTCGAGGGCGGTCATGACTTCGGCCGTGACGCAGACATCTACTTTCCTTCCGACAGCAATCCTCAGGCGCGGGGGCGCCTTATGGTCACTACTGGTGATCCGATCGCCAACGTGCGCAACGGCCTGAATCGGATGCAGGAGGAGGGCTTGCAGGTCGACCTGGTTGTTGTAGCCAGCTCGCGCCCCGTCGACGCTCGCACCCGGAGGGCTCTGGACAAACTGTGCTCGGACCGAGGGCTACCTCCAGCCCACGTGTACGCCCAGGAGTGGTTCGTTCACCAGTTGGTGCGTGATGCGGCATGGCGGCGGAGTCTGTTGGGTATCGAGGGCCGACTCGGCGCCTTGCTCGACGAGCCTTTGGAGGCACCTCTGGTGGCGAGCCCACCGCCTCTGGTGGGCAGAGCGAGCGAGGTTGTAGCCCTGTCGGCTGCGGTGGATGCCTGCCAGGATGTGGTGCTCGTTGGAGTTCCGGGGGTGGGCAAAACTCGGCTCACCGGTCAGCTCGGAGATCAGGTGGTCTACGTAGAGCCCGCTTCGCTGGCTCACCTTCATGACGACCTGCTTCTGGTGCTGCCGAGAGCAGTGGTCGTGGACGATGCTCATGCTCATCCTGATGCGGTGCGTGTCCTGCGACACACCCGTCGACAGACCGGTCTTTTGTTTTCCGCAGTGGTAACGACCTGGCCGGATCGGCTCGCTGAGGTGGTTGGCTGGCTGCCCGGGGCGCTGGTCATCAACGTGGGCCCTCTCGAACGGACGGAGATGAACACGCTGGTCACCTCGGCGGGTGTCACCGGTCATCGGTCCCGGGCTGCAGTACTCGACCAAGCGGACGGGCGGCCGGGGTGGGCGGTGACGCTGTGCGAGCTGCTGGCCAGTGGGCAGGGCGGGGACGTCTTCAGCGGCAGAGCGCACGTAGCGCACGTCGAGCGGTACCTGAGTGAGGCAACAACATCACACACGGTGCTGGATGCGCTGGCCTGTGTGGCCGCCCTGGGTGGCGTATCGCCGGAAATGCTGTACGCCCTCGCGCCCCTGGTCGGAGTGGCTCCCGCTGAGTTGTCTGGCATGGTGGAGGGTCTTGCACACAATGGCCTGGTGGAGTCGGTGGAAGACGTTTGGCGTCTGCAGCCGGCCCTGTGCGCGCCGCTGGTAGCGCGCTGGTTCTTCACCAGTCCGGTGCGGCGGCCGTGGGCCACGCTGGTCGATGCCTTCCCCGACCACGCGCTTAACCTTGCCTCCGCGGTGATGTCCGCAGCCGAGGTATCCCCTTCCTCGCAGGCACGGGCTCAAGCAGAGAAGTGGATCCACTCGCTCTCGGCGCCCACGTCTTGGGACGTCGGCACCTTCGCCGTCGTGGCGCAGTATGCCCGATTGGACACCCGGGCGGCCCAGTTCGCGGTGAACGGGGCTCTGGCCGTGCTGGCCACTCCTCGCGAACCCGAAGAGCTGTATGGGATGCTCGTTGACCCTCTCGGTGATGCAGCTACCCGCCAACTCATTCAGAGCGCACGTCAGTTCTTGCTGCCGGAAGCGATCGGAGGACTGCTGGCCCTGGCGGTGGGAGACAGGCGGCGTCGGAACTCCACTCCGGATCACCCGCTGCGCGTGCTCAGCGATCTGGCCGGCGTGATCGACCCCGACTTCGGTACGTCCCTTGAGATCCGCGCCCGTCTGCTGCGGGCGGTGCTCGACTGGATGCGCCGCCATCGCGCCTCGGGCGAGCAATGGAGCGTGGCCACCGAGGCCCTGGCGGGCATTTTCAGCGTCGAGGTATCAGGGAACTGGCCGGATCCAGGGGCACCGAACAAAGTCACACTCGCCCACGGCGTGGACGCCGCAGAGAATCTCTCGAAGCTACTCGGTCTATGGGAGCAGGCAGTCCCGCTTCTGACCTGCGATACGGAAAGCGAGGACAGCGTCCCCTGTCCGCCCGTCGCGCTGGTCGCCCTGCTCGACATGGCGCTGGGATGGGTCCGGCTCGGCTTGGGCATCGCCCCCCGTGGCCAGCCTCCCTCCGCCGAGCAGATGCGGTGGGGGGTCGAGGGAGGACGCCGCATTCTTGCTTCACTCCACTCGTTGCTGCAAAACAGCCCGGGAGCAGCGATGCGCGCTCACCGCGAACTCGCCCGGATCCGGGGCCGGGCTCAAACAGCTGGCCAGAAGCTGCCGACATTCGACGTCGACTCCGATCTTCAGTCCTTCTGTGAATGGGGAAGCGTCGAATTCACCCATGACTACGAGGCAGCCACCGAGCAAGTGTTCACTCAAGCGCAGACACTCGCGAAGAAGCTGACTACTCTGGGGCCTCGAGCCGGAGTGGCCCGATTCAGCGAACTGGCCGAGCAGGCACAGGTCGTCGGTGACTACACCGGCCATCTGACAGCCATCCGCATGGCCGAGCTGATGAACGACCCGGCTGCCTGGTACCAGGCAGCCGCCGAATCAGGTGAGACCCTGTTGTTGGGAACTGCCCTGACGCAATGGCTCACCACGGCTCCTGACACCGTGCCGCCGTCCGTGTTGCTCGCGGCCCTCGACGATGCGGCCTCCCGACCCACTGTCATCAGCGCCGTCGTCGCGCGCAGCGTGGTGGATCAGACGGGAGAGCTGGTGATCGACTCGATGCGGGCCGAGGACGCGGCACTGCTCGAGACGCTGATTCGCCACGAGCCGGACGATGTCATGCAACGCCTGCTCGTCCACACCGTCCCTGCCATCGCCGCGAGCGCAGCGATCAGTTTTTCGGTCGGAGCACCACACGGCCCCACCCTGCCGACAGAATGGCAGACATCATGGCGCCGCGCGATAAAAAACCTGCGCATCGATCACCTACCCCCGCACAACCAGTGGCGAGCGGGCAGAGTCCTCACGCACCTCGCGGAGCATGACGCCGACACCTTCGAATCATGGTTCCACGAGCGGCTGAAGGACATGACCGCCCAGGGCTGGTACGCCTCGCCGCTCCCGCACGACAGCGATCACATCCTCGCTTACCTCCCACGTCCGCACCGGCTACGTCTGGCCATCCACTGCATGGGCCTGCCCCGCGTCGGCCACAGCGCCCTCATCCATCTCGTCGGCTCGGACACCAAGCTGGCCCAGCACCTGCTCGACCAACATGCCGTAAGCCCTGACAAGCTGGTCGACGCCCTCTTCGGGCAGCGCAACACGGCCGTAGAACAGATCGGTCCCCTCCTGTTGGAGCGGGGAGCGAGCGCTGACAGGATCGCGGCGGTTGTCGCCTGGTGCGACTCCTGGTCAGGGGATCGCTCGCGGATGCACTCTCAGCTTCTGGACTACTTCACCGCTCTTGCCGACCGAGAACCTGCGCTGCGCGCGGTCGCCGCAGCGGGCCGCGCACAACAAAAGGAGCTACTTGACCAGGCTGAAGAGCGCGAACGTGCCACACGAGTCCGCGGGCGATGACCACAGATGCCTCTGGTGAGCGGTCAACGCCACTGGAGTAACCGGATAAACGCAACCGCCGTCCTCACCACATGAAAGCCAATCCAACACAGTCTGATGCACGGCGCACACTCGAGGCGGCAAAGAAGGGATGAGCAAACTTTGGAAACGGAAAGCCGCGCGATGCTGATCGCCGCAGTCTCGGAGATGGCCGTACTGCGTGCACTTCAACTCGCAGGGAATCGGATCATCGGAGCGCGTGGGCGCTCCGTCCGTGTACCCATGAAGTCGGTTGAACCGTGGTCGATTCACGTGCACCTGCGGGTTGAAGAGCAGGAACTCGACGCCTTCCTCAAGGACGCCTGGCAGATTCCCATCGCAGTCGGCCTCCCCGACGACCTCCTCGATGCACTCGACCTACACACCCGCACCCTGCTGACAGCCGGCATCGAGTTCAACCGCGACGATCTACGGCGCACCCTGTGTCGACTTCCCCAGCAGCCCGCCCTGCCATGGGAGTCCGTCGGTTCGTAATGCGTACCAGCAGCGAGGAAGCGCACACTCCTCGCGCAGGTCGGGCGGCATGTCGCTTGAGGCATCGGATGACCTCACGCCGGGTCTCGCCTTCTGGGTCGGCGTTCGTAATACGCCTGGCTGCGGGCATCGAAGCGCAGCTAGGTGAACACGATGCGGTGCAGCAGTCCCGACACGTCATCACTCACGACAGCTACACTGCCAGACCCACCCGATACCGCCCCGACCACCTTGACCAAAGACATAGGGGCCCCCACCGCGTTGCCCCCGGTCGGCAGGCTGTGACTCACCTGCTCTGAGCTGCGTGGGTGGCGACTGCACTCGGCGTTCGCTGCGTGCAGGCGGCTCAGGCGGCTGTTGGTCCGCCAGAGTCAGGCGCGGGTTGCTGGATGAGCGGAGTGCCAGGCGTAGCCCTGCGGCGGTAGGTTCGGTGTCCTTGGCTGAAGGGGTGCCGTATGCGACTGGACAGATTCTGCGTCCCTGTGGGAGAGGACCTCCCTGTCGACTCCCATGGGTTCCTCATGGACACGTCGAGCTGGTATCGCCAGCCTCCGTCGGTTGTGCCGCTGATTGACGCCTGTTCCGCTTCTGCGGTGCTGCTCGGGGAAGCTGGCATCGGCAAGTCATCCGCGCTGAATACCGTTCTCGAGGCAACCCCGACGAGCCGGGGCTGGGATGCACAAGTGCGGGTTGATCTCGGCCAGGTCCGGTCCTGGGAGGACCTGACTCGCAAGGCTGATGCGGTACTCAGCCGACTTGGCCCTAGAGGACATACGCCCGCTGCCAGCTCGGCCGATGCCGAGGCAGGGCATGCGCATCTTCTCGTCCTGGACGGCGTTGATGAATGCCGCGCCACCGGCAAAGAAATTGCTGGCTGGTTTACCGACTTGGCCGCCACCTATGACTGCCGTCGGCTACAAGTACTGATCGCTTGCCGCAGCATGGCCTACACCGACGTCCTGAGCCAGGCAGTGATCGCCGCGTTCGATATCGACGAAGCCCGCACCTACACACTGGCACCTCTCCGCCGAAGCGACTTGGTCGCAGCCGCCTCCGCCAAGGGCGTGGATCCCAAGCTCTTTCTCGAAGCTGTGACCGACGCCGGCGCCCAAGCCCTCGCGCGTACCCCTTTGACTCTGGACCTGTTGCTCGACACGTTTCTGGAACACAGCACACTGCCTGCCAGCCGCGCCAGCCTCTACTCGTTCGCCCTCCCGCATGCCGTCATGCACCAAGGCCATGACCGTGCCCCTGACGACCTTGCTGGAAGCCGGTCCCAGAGGTTCGCCACCGCAGCCCGCCTCGCCTGTTACTGCGTGCTCACCGGCGCCGAGGGCATCACCACAAGGCGCCGTACCGAGCCCGGCCAGGCTCTGCTGGCCATCGACACCTTCCTCGGCACACGAGAGGGCACCCCCGGTGACACGTTCACGATCGAGCGCCCCATCGTTGAGGGGGTCCTGAACAGCTCGCTGTTCAGCAACCGCGGCCCTGCAGCCGCTGGTCCTGCTCACGCCTCCATCGCCTCCTACCTCACCGCTCAATACCTCACCGACCACCAAGTCCCCCGCGAACAACTGCAGGGACTTCTCGTCCACCGGGGGGAGGTCGGCGAGCCTGGCATTCCCACAGACCTTCATGAACTGGCTGCCTGGCTCATCTCCCTGCGTCCAGACCTCGGCCCTTGGCTGATCGAGGTCGACCCGCAGGCCATAGCCTCCTACAGCTCTTACATCGAGGACCCGCACTGCGCCGAACTCATCGTCGATGGCTTGCTGCGCCAAGCCCGACAGGACACGACTGGCGACGGCCTGCCCTGGTGGCATATGGCGCCCCTGCGACACCCCGGCCTTGCCGGCCAGTTGGAGCAGGCTCTTCACGAAGCCGTAAACCGCGCGCCCCACATCACACACGAACTCGAACTCATCCTCAACCTGATCGCCGAGAACGAGGTCGGGGAACTTTTGCAGGCAGTAGCTTCCATTGCCTGTGATGCCCAGCATCCTCACCGGCTGCGCCGCCTGGCTGCCCAATGTGCTGGCATGCTGGACCAGACAGAGGCTGCTCCACTGCTCAGGCCCATCCTCGCCGAACTAGCTCAACAGCCCGAGCACGATCCCGCCGACGGCTTGCGCGGCGCTGTCCTTCAGACATGCCAGCCCTGGCTCACCCTCGATGAACTCCTCGCAGCCCTGACACCGCCACGAACCGATCCCAGCCTTTACACCTCTTTCTGCCGCCGTCTGCCTGCTTCTCTCTCGGAGGACCAGATCGCGCCATTTCTGGGCTGGGCCGGATCGCATCTCATGAATCCCAACTCCTTGTGGGCCGGCTGGTCCGACGAAGCAGCCATGGTCCAGGGCCTCCTCGACCGCGCACTGAGCGGGCCGGAAGCCGAGGCGCGTGTTCCCATTGTGGCTGTGTGGCTGCGTATCTACCTGCAGACGTACCCACAGTTGTCCGTTCCCGCGCCGCTGTGCGCACCGTTGGACGACCCTGACAACCAGCACGCTCGCCATCTGCGCCGCACGCTCACTCGACACCTCATCGACGTCGCCCAAGACGCAGAGGATGCCTTCCAGCTGGCCGAGGGATGGGACCCGCATTCCACACGGACCGTCCGCTCGCGTTTTGAGACATCCGTCGGCCCTGAACGAGAACAGCGCACCAGCCTGCTCGACGCCACAGATCTCGCCTGGCTCGTAAAATTCGAACAGAGCCTCAGCGACGAAAAGGCGCCGCATGCCTGGCCCATGCTGCAGCACGTGTGGTCCATGGCCAGGACGACAGACGCCGGGCAGGACACGGCATGGTCCACTCAAGGCACCAGAGTCTGGTCACAGGTGTTCGCTCAAGACCTTGAGGCCATTCCCATCGACGGCCCTCGCGCTGACCAGCTCAGGGCCCAGGCGGCAAGACGTCAGTCGCGAACGAAGCCATGGCAGGGCCGCGACGAGTACATCACCACCACCCGCGAGTTTCTCGCACAGGCGGAGTCGGGCGACCACGACAGCTTCGTGTCCCTGTGCTGGAACCTGCAATGCGATCCGGACACAGGCAGGTTCGCGGCCACCGAGTTGCTCACCGATCTGCTGTCTCTTCCCGGTACCGTCATCCTCGCCGACGGCTATGAACACCGCTTGCTGGCCGTAGCACGCAGGTTCGTCACGAACGGCCTGCCCACCGACAGCAGCTGGATCGGCACCAACAGCCTTCCCGCCCGTCCATGGGCAGCAATCTTTGCCTTCACAGCACTCCTCAACGACGACGGCGAGATACTGGCCACGCTGCCCTCAGGCCAATGGCAAGCCTGGGCACCGACACTCCTAGCCTTCCCCCTCACCAGCACTGCGGCCCGCCACGTCGGCCCGCGCGGCCAGCTGCTGGAAATGGCCCTCCTCCACGCCGCGCTGCAACTCGAGACCACCTACGACACGCTGGTCCGGGCGTTGTACGAGGCGGAAGAGACCTCGCCTGTCCTCGACCTGGCCTCCTACATCTGGACACCGGAGCTGGAGACCAGGTTGCTGCAGACACTCACTGACCTCACCGCGCAAGCTCACGAAAAGGCTCCCGCCATCGGCCCTGGCGGCCACGATGTCCTCGCTCGTGTCCTCACCATCCTTCTACGTCAAGGCAGCCCCCGTGTCTGCCACCAAGTACGGGACCGATTCGGTGCGCCGCTGAGCGAGCCCAACCCAGCACGCGACGAGCGTCTGGACGCCGCTTATCTGCGTGTCTTCCTGTTGGAGACACCCACAGAAATCTGGCCGACAGCAGAGCACCGTCTTCGTACCGACGGCACCGCGCTCGTAGCCGTTTCCGGCGCCTTTTCCCGCTCTCACAGCACTCAGGCGTGGCTCTTCAAACTGTCCGAACCGGCACTGGCCGAAATCGCCCGCATCCTCCTGGGCCGCTTCCCCTCGACGGACTCGGCTGGCTCGTCCCCGCCGGGTGCGACTGCTGCGCAGACGCACATTGATGTCGTACTCGACCACCTCGCCTCGCGGGGCACCGGTGAGGCCATCCGTCTCCTACGAGAGTTGGCGGCCGATTGGCCCAAGACCAGCATTATCCGAGCGGCGGCACAGAAAGCCGTGCAAGCGCACCGGGAAGGTTCCTGGGTCCGCCCCACCCCCGACGAACTCAGTCAGCTGATCCACGACCCACGTCGACGACTTGTCAGGGACGGAACGGATCTGATGGACGTCGTCATCGCTCTCCTGAACAAAATGCAGGAAGACCTGGCCCAAGGGACTCTCCCCGCGGCAATTCTGTGGAACGAAACCGAGCTGGAAACCCTGCCGAACGGCCAGAGCGGAAAGCAACGGCTGCGATTTCCCAAAGACGAGAACCTGGTGTCCGACTACCTCGCTTACGCCTTACGACGAGACCTCGTCGAAGGCGGCATTCTCATCAACCGCGAAGTGCAGGTGTACCGCAACATCAAGGGTGCAGGTGACCGCATCGACCTGCTCCTGCAGGCGCCCACCGCTGCGGCGACTCACTCCTCACCACAGCGGCAGGAAGAGTCCGTGGCCCAGGTCGCTATCGAAGTAAAGGGCAACTGGCACGACAAGATCAAAACCGCCATGCAAACCCAGCTCGCCGACGACTACCTCGCCGCGCTGGGCACTCGCAACGGCATCTACCTGATCGCCTTCTTCCCCACCGACCAGTGGACGGCGAAGGAACGCAAGCGGCCAGCTGCAAGGCAGACACCTGCCGGCCTGAAGGAGACCTACGATGCCCAGGCCGCTCGGCTCAACGAGAGTAGGAACCTGAACGTCCGAGCGTTCGTCCTCGACTGCACCATCCGCAGCTCAGCACAACGGAACACCTGACGAAACCGGCTTCTTAGGCGCATAGGCGAGTGCAATCGCAAAGTAGGCGCACCCCCAAACGCGTCACACGGGACAGGCCGCATGAGGAACCGACCACACGCGCCCGACAGCGCAGCCGCCCTCACGACGAAGCCGCACCGGAGAGCTCCGGTGCGGCTTCGTCGTCTCACGGCTCCGTGCACAGGCCCCACCAGGATGGTCCTCGGCGGGGCCTCGCCGTATCACCCATCTATCACACAGTCATCACCAACTGAGCAGCCGCTCCCGGACCAGGACACCCTGACCTGCGGTTTCATGCCCGCGCTGGACTGGCTTAGACACCCCTGGACGGTCCCTCCAACCTGTGCCAGGTGGTGCCCAGGGAGGGACCCAAGATCAGGACGGGAGCCTCTTCTGGCCCGTCAAAGCGGTATTGCAAGGTGTTCGACGGTGTCTCACTCACGCGTCAGACCCTCTCATGTCTCACAGACGCCCCTATAACGCGGGGGTGCGGGACACCGGTCTGACCAGGTTAAAGACCTCGCCGGCTGCGTATCGCTTGAGGCATCGGATGATTTCACGTCGGGTCTTGCCCTCCTGGGTTCGGCGTTCGTAGTACGCCTGGGTGCGCGGGTCGTGGCGCAGGCGGGAGAAGACGATGCGGTGCAGGGCGGCGTTGGCCTGGCGGTCGCCGCCGTAGTTGAAGCGGCGTGTGCGCCGCCGCCCCGACGAGTACTCGATGGGGGCTGACTCCGCAAAGGGCAGCAAAGGACGCCTCGCTGTTCAGTCGCTCGAGGTTGTCTCCCACGGTGATCAGGAGGCTGACGGCGCTGTCCGGACCGATACCCACCGGTTCGAGTAGCTGTGGGGCATGGTGCTCGACGAGCTGGGTCAAGCGTTGGTTCAACTCGTCGATCTGCCCGGTGAGCTGTCCGATGCGCTCGGCGAGCATGCGTAACGTCATAGGGGTGGCCAGGTCCACTCCGTCCTCGTCTCCCCCACCGTCGGGTGGGCCGAGGCGCGCGCAGGTGCGGAACAGCTCGGCGTTGCCGAGGCTCGACATGCGTTCCCGCAGGGCGGGGTCGGCGATGACCAGGACGGCCTTGAGCTGATTGATCGCCTGGGTGCGGGCCTTGACCGCGGAGTCCTTGGCGAGCTTGAAGATCCGGGCGGCGTGCACCGGACCGTCGCCGGACTTGGCCCGGGCCCGGGCGCGACCGCTGAGCACGGCTCGCGCGGCAGCCTGCGCATCGAGCGGATCCGACTTCCCCAGCAGCCGGCGGGCCGACCGGCCGGGCCGGTTCACCTCGTACACCTCGACGTGCTGGGCCAGCAGGTAGCGGGACAGGCCCGCACCGAAGGTGCCGGTGCCCTCCACTCCGACGGCGCACCGTCCCCCGCTTGCGGGCCCACACCAGCAGCCGCCGGTAGCCGGCCGCCATCGCCGGAAAAGACTCGGTGCCCAAGATCTTCCCCAGCGGGGAGACCACGGCCGCGACATGGATTTCACCGTGTGTGTCCACGCCCAGCACGACCTCGCGCCGAACGGGAGGATCCGTACTGGATGAGGTGGTGCGCTCTCTGGTCGTCATGGTGGTTCGCCTCCCGCGTCGTGACGTACTGAGTAGCCGACACTGGCCCGGGCAGTCTGAACTGTGATGGCGCCTGATCATCGGCAAGGCACCTATAGGGATACGCCCTATGGCTCGGTGACAGCAGGCACCATCCCGCGACGACAGTCGACAGGCCCGTGACTAGACACTTCGGTCAAAGATCTCAAGAGTCAGCCCCCGTCCGGGACGGCACCTCGCAACCGCGGCATCGTTCCCCGTATGACGGCACGTTCCGATCACTGCCGGCTGGCTTCGTCCGAACTGGCCCTCAGCCTGGCAAGGACAGACGGACAAGGCGTTGGCTCGCCACCCACTCGTGATCGGCGATGACGGTTAGCCCCGTGACCGTCGGCGTACAGGTGCGCCGCCAAGGGATCGGTGGCGATCTACATAGTTGCCGACCGGCACAGCGGCGCGAGGGCGCCTGGACAGGGCCCTGCCACGTCAACTCGATGGCAACCCCGGGCGATAGGTGGCTCCCCCAGCATCGATGAGCTAGGGGGCACAAGCCTCACCATGATCCGCCTCGTCTGGTTGAAGGACGGCACTCAGCTCCGGCCTGCCGGGTCCTATCCAGGGCCGTTCGAGGAGGAGATGAACGTTTCCCGCTGCCCCGTGAAGCCGAAGGGCCGGGCGGGGCTGTGGCCCGTCCGGCCAGGGCTCGTTCGACTGGGAAACGGACTGACGAAGCGGCTATGTGGGGTTGGCCCCCCGATACCTGGACCGCCGCGATGGCCGCGCCGCGCGAGTGCCTCCGTGCGAGTACCACGTCGTGGACCCGGCCGCATCACCAGCGGGTGCGGACAGAATCTAGAGTGCGGCGATGATGGTCTCCACCGCCGCGAAGGCGTCCTGGAGGTAGTCCTCTTGGACCTGCACCGGCCATGACGAGAGCTGCGCGACGACTGCTTCGTTGTCGAAGTCGATGTAGAGCATCTGGCCATGGATGCCCAGGCACAGCAGGACCCGGCGTTCGGCGTACGGCACCCAGAACTGATTGCGGTACATCCCGCCAGGGAACAGTCCCATGCTGCTGGGGTCGTCCGCGAACGCCTGCCGGGAGTCGGGTCCGCCGGTGAGGCAGTCCTCGATCCAGTGAGCAGGCACCAGACCGATGCGGTTCTGCCGGCCTCCGTCGCGCCGGACGAGTTCGCCGAAGCGGGCGGTGTCGCGCAGAGTGGCGGCCAGCCCGCCGTCGAAGAACACGGTTCCGCTGCGGTCGACGGCTGCGTCCATGTCCTGCTCCGCCAGCCGGGACCACAGCCGTCGGGACAGCAACTCGGGCATCCGCTCCCCGGCGGCGCGTTCACACACCCATCCGAGGACGTCCGTCTCGCACGATCGGTACGTGAACGGACCCCCGTGCGCGCGCTCGCGCTCGGCCCGCAGCAGCCGTAGGTACTCGTACAGGCTCGCGGGTGCCCGGTCGTCCTCGCGCGGTGCCCAGCCGACCGCCTGGTCGATCTGGCTCACATCGGAGCCGGGGGTGAGGTAATCCTCGGAGAACCGGATCCCCGATCGCATATCGAGGATGTCGCGGACCGTCGCCCCGGAGTAGCCCGAACCGGCCAGTTCCGGTACGTAAGCGGTGATCAGCTCGTCGACGTCGAGGTGGCCGTCGGCCACCAGGCCGGCAGCGATCACACCGATGATCGACTTGCTGACCGAGTACAGCATGTGCGGGCGGTCGGGGGTGAGGTCGCCGGGGTATGACTCGTGCCGCACCGTGCCGCGGTGCACCACGATCAGGCCGTCGATACACGTACGTGCCACGATGTCGGCGACCGTCGTGGTCCCTGCGGAGGGTGAGGTGACCGGGAGGTCGAGGGTCAGCTGCTCGCCGTCGGGGAGCGGGATCGGGTGGGGTCCGGCGGCGACCCGAGCGGTCGGTACCACCTCGCGCATCCTGCCGGCGGTGTATCGGTTGTGCGGGCCCTGCTGCCAGGTCGCCAGTGAGATAGGCGCGGGCACGTGAGGTGTCAGGGGCATGGAAGAACCTCTTCTTTCTGTGGCGGTGGTCGGTGGTGGGCTGTGACGACGGACGGCTCTTGGATCGGTGAGGTGAGTGGTTAGCGTGACGGGCACTCGGGGGGGGTGCGGCATCGGCCGCAGTGCCCGTGGCAGCGGCGTCAGCCGCGCAGGGCCCAGGTGATCAGGGCAGGGAGGTCCTGCCATCGGGGGTTGGCGGCGAACTTGGTGAGGAGTCGGCCGGTGCGGGCGGCCGTGGCGTTGGTGACGAACCACGGCGGCTTCGGGGAGATGGACGACTCGCCGTGCAGTACGGATCGTGGGGCGGGCCTGAACGGGCCCGTGACGACGGTGCGTTCGGTGTGGTCCAGGAGCAGGGCGTTGTGGACGATGCCGATGCCGCTCTGCACGTTGTCCAGGGTGTGGCCGGGGAAGGCACCCCATGCGGCGCGCGGGGTCGCGTAGCCGACGCCGGTCCAGGCGTTGACGGCGATGGTGCCGTAGCGCAGGTCGGCGATCGCGTCGCGCATGCGTCGGCCGAGCTCCTTGATGGTGTCGGGGTGGGCGATGAGGTTGGCTCCGAGGGTGCCGTGGAGCCGGTCGTTGGCCGCGGCGACCGCGGCGGCGAGGAACTGGGCGCCACTTCCGGGTAGTTCGGCGACGCCGAGGACCGGACCGAAGTACTCCGTCGTGAAGGCTGATTCGTTGTCATCGGCGAGGTCGAGACCGGTGAGGAGGGTGCGTTCCGGAGTGCCGCCGGGCTTCTCCGCTCCGGGGTGGAGGTCCCGGGCGGTCTGGACGCGGGCCTCGCAGCCGGGGTACCAGGCCGGGCGGGCGGGTGCGGTCGAAAGTGCCCGGCGCAGGGCGGTGAGGAAGGCGTTCTTCTGCGGCCAGTCGGAGCTGAGGATGAGGATCTGGCCGGCGATGCAGTTGCAGCCGCTGTTGTGCAGACGCATGGTCGCCACGTGTTCGGCCTGGTAGCGCAGGTCCGCGTCGGACCATGAGCCGGGCAGGACGATGATCGGGGAGACACCGCCGAGTTCACTGGTGATCGGCTTCGTCAGCTTCGGTGTGCCCGAGGCCCTGGCGGCGTCCTCGTCCTCGCCGGTTCCCCAGACCACGGCGTCGTGGGTACTTTCGCTGCCGGTCATGTGGACGGCAGTGATCCCGGGGTGCGCGGTGAGTGCCGCGCCCACCTCGGGTCCGCCGGTGACGATCTCGACCAGGCCCCTGTCGGTGAGCGGCTTGAAGATCGCCCGGTAGACGTCGGCGAGCGGGTCGGTGGTGGGGTTGAGCTTGAGGACGGCGGTGCGGTTCTCGGCGTACAGCTGATACAGCACGTCCAGGGGCGGGATGGAGAAGATGTTGCCGGCTCCCAGGACCAGCGCCACTCCTTTGGTCTGCCGTGGTGTCCGCTGGGTGAGGCCGGCGGTGGCCCGTAGCTGGTCCGCGGTGACTCCGGGGGTCGTCCAGACCTCGGCCTGGAAGCCGCTCAGGAGCAGCTTGTCGTAGGTGTCGTACGGGAGGACCCGGACGGCGAGCCGACCGCCCGGGGCCCGGGTGATCCGGGTGTCGCCGAGGACGTCGGCTCCGTCGTCGAGGCGTCGCAGGGTCTCCTGGAGCGCCTGGAGGTAGGTGAGCACCGCGTATGGGCCGCTCATCCACTCCTCTCCGACGAGTGGGGAGGAGGGGTTGAGCCGCTTGATCCCGGCCGCGGTACGGACCCATTCGTCGGCCACGGCCGCGGTGGCCGCTGCCACGCCGAGGAGCAGCTCGCGCCGTTCGGCGAGGTGGGTGCGGGCCCAGGCGTGTTCGCCGGTGGCGAGTCGTGCGACGAGGGCATCGAGGTCGTGGTCGGTGCCGAGGGTGGCGGGGGCGGTGTTCATGGTGGGGCCTCGCTCACGTGTCGGGGTCAGGAGAGCTTGGGGAGGATCTCGTCGGCGACGCGGTGGCCGGATTCGGCGGCTCCGTCGATGTAGCCCGGCCAGCGGGTGGCGGTCTCGGTACCGGCCCAGTGCAGGGGGCCGACCGGACGGCGCAGCGCCGGGCCGAAGCGGGTGAGGGTGCCGGGCGAGGTGAAGGCTCCGTAACAGCCGCGGCTGTACTCCTCCTCCGCCCAGTCGCGTTCGATGTAGGCGATGGGGTTGCGGGCCTTGGGGCCGAAGTAGCCGACGAGGTCGTTGATCACCTGGGCACGGCGCTCGTCGGGGTCCATGCGTGAGACAGCGTCGGCGTGCCGGCCTTCGAGGAAACCGACGAGCACGCCGCACGAGCCGTCGTGTGGGGTGTTGTCGAAGACGGTGCCGAAGGGGCGGTGGGTGCTGTTCGCCTGACCGCTGAGGCCCGCGTGGCGCCAGAACGGCTCGTCGTAGGCGATGTTGACCTTGATGACCCGGCCCATCGGCATCCTCTGGACGAGCTGGTCGCGGTCACCGGGGAGGCCCGGAGTGAAGCGGATGCGGGCAGCGAGCGGCGGCGGCACTGCGACCACAGCCCGCCGGGCGCGGACGGTCAGACCGCTGCGCGTGGAGACGCGGACGCCCGAGGCCGCCGTGGGCTGCCAGTCGATGTCGGTGACGGGCGCTTCGAGGAGGACCCGGTCGCCGAGCTCCTCGGCCAGTTCGAGCGCGATGCGCTGCGTCCCGCCGACGACGCGGTCCTGCTGGGCCCCGCCGACGACGTTGATCAGCGGGTCGAGGCCGCCGGCGGCGCCGACGTAGAAGGCGGCCCAGAGCGCGGACATGTCCTCGGGCTCGGTGGAGAAGACCGCTTCGGTGATCAGACGGAAGAAGCTCCGGCCGCCTGGTGTGCGCGCGGTCCTGTGCAGCCAGGTGTCGAAGGTCTGCCGGTCCAGTTCCTCGGCCTGAGGCGCCCGCCAGGGATCGGTCGCGGCGACCTGGCGCGCGATCCGGTCCAGCCGGTACTGGGCCTGCCCGATGTCGGCGAGGACCAGAGGGTTCACCTTGGGGATCCGGCCCGTGTACTGGCAGCGGGTGGCGCCGAACTCCCAGATGTGCTCGCCGTCGCCGTACGTCGGGTAGGTCTGCAGGCCCAGCTCCCTGATCAGCTCCATGGCGTGGTGCTGGGTCGGCCCGACCCATTGCCCACCCACCTCGATGGGGGCGCCGCCGGGGAGCTCGCCATTGAGAAGCCGGCCACCGACGCGGTCGCGTGCCTCCAGGACAAGTACGTCCGTGCCGTCCCGTACGAGGTCACGGGCAGCCACCAGGCCCGCCACCCCGGCTCCGACGATCACGACGTCCACTGACTTCTCCATCACGGCCACCGTTCATACAGAGTGAATCTGAGATGCACAATGTATGTGATATCCATGGCGTATGGAAACAGTGCGCGAGAAATACGCGGAGAACACGCGCCGCGCCCTGCTCGACACAGGGCTGCGGCTCTTCACCGAGCGGGACTTCGCGAGCGTCTCCGCGGAGGAGCTGGTGCGTACCGCCGGGCTGACGCGAGGCGCGCTGTATCACCACTTCGAGGGCAAGCCCGGACTCTTCGAGGCCGTCTTCGAGGAGCTGGAACGGCAGGCCAGTGAGCGCATCCGGGCGGAGATCGCCGCCGTACCCGATCCGCGTGAGCGCGCCTACCGGGCGGTCGACGCGTTCCTCGACGTCTGCGCCGAACATGCCTACCGGCACATTGTGCTCCAGCAGGGGCCGATCGCCCTGGGTTGGCAGCGGTGGCGCGAACTGGACCAGCTCCACCTCGGCGGCCTGGTCCTCGACATCGTGGACGCCGCTCTCGCCGCTGGCCGCTTGCGGCCCCACCCGGCCAACCTGGTCGCGCGGGCGTTCTACGGAGCGCTCACCGAGCTGTCCATCACGATCACGGAGACCGATGAGCCGGAGCAGGCCCGCACTCAGGCGGCCGCTCTCGTCCGCGATCTCATCGGCGGGGTGGTGACCGACGGCGGCCCGCCGTCGCCATGACCGCCCCGGCCCCCGGCGTCACCCGCCGGAGGCGTTGCCGCCGCCCGCACTCAGGCCACTGCCTCACTCGCCCCCCTGGCCTGGGCCACCGCATCCTCGTCGCTCCCGTCGTCGCGCAGGCCGAGGCGTGCGCCGGTGGAACAGTTCGCGGTCGCCCGGGCTGGACAGCCGTTCGGGCAGCGCGGGGTCGGCTGGGACCAGAACGACCCTGAGCTGGTTGATCGCCTGGGTACGAGCCTTGACCGCGGAGTCTTTGGCGAATTTGAATACCCGGCGTACCGGACCGACGCCGGATTTCACCCCGGCCCGGGCTCGACCGCTGAGCACAGCTCGCAGGCGGCCTGCCCGTCGAGCGGGTCCGACTTCCCCAGCAGCCGGCGGGCCCCGCGGTTGGGCCGGTCCACTTCGAACACCTGGACGTGTTGAGCGAGCAGGCATTGGGACAGGCCCCCGCCAAGGGTGCCGGTGCCCTCCAACACCAGCCCGGCGCACCGTCCCCGCTTGCGAGCCCAGACGAGCAGCAGATGATAGCCGGCCGTCGTCGCCGGAAGGGACTCGGCGCCAGTATCTTCCCCAGCAGGGAGACCGCGGCGGCGACAAGGGCGCGCCGTGCGTCCACGCCCAGGACGACCTCTCTCTCCGCACAGGGGGATCGGTACTGGAGGAGGTGCTGCATTGCCCTCAACGCCCTATGGCTCGGTGGCAGCAGAAGCCATCCCGCAACCCACAGCCGCCCGGCGCACGACGACCTCGAACCCTCTTCTGGTCAGCAGCGGCCACAAGTCCTGTAGTTGCTGCGCGAGATCCTTGCCGGCCTTCAGCTTCTCCAGAAGTGGCCGCTCTACGCGGTCCTGGCCGCTGCTGTGCGAGTACCTGTGGGTCCACCCCTACTTGATGAGCGGCGGAATCGTGCCCAGGGGGCTGCGCCCGGCACGTGAAGCCTTCCACATCGCTGACCCGCCGGAGATGGGAAACCTTTCCTCTCATTCCAGGGGCGACTAGGTCAGCAGACCTAGTCATTGGACTGAGTCTCTATACTGAGCCTATGGCTCATGTTTCCGCGGCTGAGCGCCGCCCTCAGCTGATCAAGGCGGCCATCGACCTGATGAGCCGGGAGGGCGTCGCCGCCGGCAGCACACGCGCCATCGCCGCAGAGCTGGGCGTCGCGCAGGCCACGGTCCATTACACCTTCGGCACGAAGGAGGACCTGTACCGAGCGGTCATGGATCACCTCACCGAGGAGCTGATCGCGCAGGTCGAGCGAGCGGCTCCCACGAGCGCTGGTTTCGAGGAGACGATCGCCGCGCTGGGGGGCGCTCTGTGGCGCACCGTTCGCGATGAGGCGAGCACCTACCGTCTGCTGACGGAGCTGACCATGCTGGCCCTGCGCACTCCACGCCTGAGTGAGGTCCGCCAGGCCCACCTCCGTGGCGTGATCGAGGTGACCGCGAGGCTGATGGCCGAGGCTGCGGAGCGTACCGGGTACCGTCTCGCCCAGCCGGCGGAGACCATCGCGAGGTTCTTCCTCGCCGGCTTTGACGGCCTTACCCTGCAGCGCCTCTCGGCACCTGACGCTGACTCGGAACGCGCCGGGCTTCAGGCTCTGGTGTCTGCGACCACGGCTCTGGCCGGGGGGCAGCTGCATCTCGTGGACGTGCCGACCAGCTGATGCGACGACGGTGAGCCATCGGCTCGCGAGGGTCGCTTGACCGGAACCGCCGGTGGCGTGGTCCGAGTGGGTCACCCCGGCCGCCTCCCTGTGCCGCTTCCCCGAGTGGCCCAGCATGTGGTAGCCGACTCAAGTGGAGGAAGCAGGGCGCGTTTCACGACACGACCCCACGGCCACGGGCGACGAGCGCCGGTGGCCGTGGGGGTTGAATGGAGCGGGGTGGCCGCGGTCAGCCGGCCCAGACGTCCTCGATGTATCGGCCGGACTCGATGAGGGCCTCAAGGTAGGCGGTGGCCTCCTGGTCACTGGCGCCGGTGTGCTTGCGGTAGATCGACATGAACGCCTCACGCACCGCAGGGGCCATGCGGCGGCCGTCACCGCAGATGTAGACCCGGCCGCCTGCCTCAAGTGCGGCCCAGATTTCTTCCCTCTCGCGAGCGATGCGGTCCTGGACGAAGCGGGCGCCGTCCTCGGGCGCGTGCATGAAGGTGGGGCGCATGCTGACCGCTCCGGCCGCCTCCGCGGCTTCGAACTCCTCCCGGTGCAGGTAGTCGACGTCGGGGTGGTCGCAGCCGAAGTATCACAGCAGCGTTCCGGTCGACCCGGTGTGCAGCCGGTCGAGGACCGCCCCGCGGAAAGGCGCCAGGCCGGTGCCCGCGCTGACCAGGATGACGGGCACGGAGGGGTCCTCGGGCAGACGGAAGGTTTCGCTGCACGGCAGGACCCGGGCCTGCACCGTGTCACCGGCCGTGAGGGTCTGGATGTAGTGCGAGGTGATGCCGTGGAAGGTTCCCTCACCGCTCCGGTGAGGCGCGGCGAGCAGTGACACCATCAGGTCCACCTCGCGTGGAGAGGCCGCGGCGGAGGAGGAGATCGAGTAGTGGCGCGGGCGCAGGACCGGCAGCAGCTCCAGGAAGCGTTCGAAGGGCAGCTCACAGGCGCGGTAGCGCTCCAGCAGGTCCAGGACACTGGTTCCGGCGTCGGTCACCTGCTCGCGGAAGGTCTCGGGGGGCGCTGCGGCGAGTTCGGCCAGGGGGCGCTTCTCCGGCGGGCACTCGGTGTGCTCGGCGAGCACGGCGACCTGCTCCTGGGTGGCCGGGTCCTGAAGCTCGACGAAGTCGGTCAGCAGCCGGCGCAGGGTCAGCGGGCGGTCGACGGGCAGGGCGCTGCGGCTGCGCCGGCGGGCACGCACACGGACGGTGCGGTCCAGGTCGAGACCGAAACGGCCGGCGACCCGCTGAACGAGTGCCTCCGGGTTGGTGGGCAGGACGGCCAGGTGGTCGCCGGTGCGGTAGGTGACGCCCTCGGGCAGCCGCAGCCTCACGAAGCGCTTGGAGCGGCCGAGTTCGTGGTTCATGTCGACGAGCTCGTACGCGTCGTGCACCTCCATCGGCTCCACGCCGTGCCGTGCCGCGAGTCCGCCGATGACCGAGTCGGTGGTGTCCTCGAGTTCGTAGAGGCTCTGGTCGTCCTGCTCCGGTTCGGCTGCCGTCACGGTTCCGGCGACCGGCTCGCCGAACCGCTCCAGCAGAGCGGTCCACAGGTCGCGCGTCCACCGGTCCACCGCGGTCGCGAAATCACCGGAGGCATCGGCCGCACCGCGCTCCAGCAATGACGTGGCACCGGCTGCCGCCAGGCGCTCGTCGATGAGGGTCGGGATGCGCTGGTAGGTGGCTGCCCAGTTACGGTCACCGACGCCGAGTACGGCATAGGTGACACCGTCGAGCGAGCCGGGCTCGAGTCCCTCCAGCCACGCCACGAAGTCAGCGGCGTCGTCGGTGGGCCTGCCGTTGTAGGAAGCGGCCACGATCACCACCGGGCCCTCGGCCGAACTCAGCTTGCCGACGTAGTCATTGAGCGACGCCACCGACGCGGCGAACCCGTGCTCGCCTCCGTCGGCCGCCAGATCGCGGGCTATGCCCGCACAGGTGCCCAGGTTGGAGCCGTGGAGAAGGGTCACTGCCGTGCCGATGCCCCGGCGGGCCGCGGGCGCGTCCCGGTCCGTGGTGGAACCGCTCGCTGTGACGGAAGGCAGACGGCGCTCAGCGCTGGTGCGCCGGGCCAGCTGAAGGGTGAAGTCCACCGGCTTGAGCGTGAGCGCGAACTTCATCTTCATCTTGTAGTCGGCGTGGTCGATCAGCCGGTAGCGGTGCACCAGGAGACCCAGGAGCAGGGTGGCTTCGTGCAGGGCGAACTGGCGGCCGATGCAGGCACGTTCACCGTTGCCGAACGGCTTGAACAGGTGTACCGGGCGGGCCGCCTCCCGCTCGGGCGAGAAGCGCTCGGGGTCGAACAGCTCGACGTTCTCGCCCCAGGCGGGGTCGCGGTGCAGGGTCGGGGTGACCACCTGCAGCGTCTCGCCCTTGCGTACAAGGTACTTGCCGCCGATGACGGTGTCCTCGATGGGCTCCACGGCGAAGCCGGGCGCGGTCGGCCACAACCTCAGGCTCTCGTTGAGCACCTGGCGGATGTAGGTGAGCTTGCCGATGTCTCCGTACTCGGGCTCCGGGGCGTCGGTGTCTCCCCACAGGGCGTCCACCTCGGCCTGGGCCCGCGCGAGTACCGCGGGGTACTTGGTCAGGTAGTAAAGGGCGAAGGTCAGGGCGCCGCTGGTGGTCTCGTGTCCGGCGACGAGGAACGTGATCACCTGGTTGCGGATGTTCTCGTCGTCCAGCAGCCGGTCTGTCACCGGGTCCGGGGTGTGCAGCATCCGGCCCAGCAGGTCCTCCGTGCTCGTGTCGCCGGACGCCCTGCGCTGCCGGATGACCTGGTCGACCACGTCCCTCATCAGCTTGACGTCCCGGTGGAACTGCTCGGTCTGCTTCCGCTTGAACACCTCCATGCCCGGCATGGACTCGACCTTGTCCTGGGTGTAGCTCAGCGCCCGTATCATCGCGGCGACGAAGGGGTGCGGCTCGTCCCGGCGGAGTGACTCGAAGTCGTAGCCGAAGCCGCACTGCCCGATGGTGTCGAAGGTCAGCCGGGTCATGTCCCCACCGACGTCCACGGAGTCCTCCCCTGCGACCCGGTCCCACTTGGCGATCAGGGAGCGGGCCACTCGGACCATGGTCGCGTGGTAGCCGCGCATCGCACCGAGGGAGAACGCCGGCATCAGGATGTCGTGCGCCTTACGCCAGTTCGGCTCGTCGTTGAAGGCGGTGAACAGGCCGTCCTCGGCTATCGCACGTGCCGCGACCTGGTCCGGCGGCGTGTTCTTGCGAAACCGGGTCTCGTCCGACAGCTCCGTCACCAGATCCAGGCCGCCGACGTAGATGTACTTGGTCCCGAAGGCACGGAGCCGGAACACCGGCCCCATCTCCTTGAACTCCTTCATCAGGTGGAAGACGAGATCGGCCCCGCTCGGGGTACCAAGGCCGTGGCCGACCAGGGGCAGCGCCGGGCGCTCGGGGATCGCCTCGGTCCTGTAGCCGGACGCGTGAGTCATGAGCGTGCCTTTCCTCAGCATGATCTGTCGTTCGTGAACCAACATACAGATGACATTGTCGAGTGACAAAGTCATACGACTGTGCCGAGTGACACGTTCGAATGACGGAACTAGGGCAGGGTGGAGAACGTTCCTCGTCAGGAGCTTGACAGGCGACTCTGTCAGACGACACGGTTAAGCGACATAGTCACTCGACAAAGTGCACGATGACCGTGCTCTCCCCCATCGAAGCAATAGAGGTTCCGCCATGAACACGATGCTCGCCGGACGGCTTCACCTGGACACGCGTACGTTCGCCGTAGAAGAGATTCCCGTGCCCGTCCCCGGCCCGGGAGAGATCCTGGTCGAGGTGCGGGCCGCCGGGGTGTGCCTGTCGGACGTCCACCTGATAGACGGCAGCCTCAGCCCTCTCTTCCCGGTTGAAGCGGTCAGGAACAGCCGCGCGCTCACGCTCGGCCACGAGGTCGCGGGCGTCGTCCACACCATCGGCCCGGACACGCGGGGCACATGGACACCGGGTCAGCGGGTGGTGCTCCAGTCGGGGCAGGCGTGCGACACATGCGAAGGCTGCCTGCGCCGCTCGGTGTGCCGGCAACCGCTGACGCTCGGCGTGGACTACGACGGGGGCTGGGCCGAGTACGCCATCGCCCGCCAGGAAACCCTGGTCCCGATCCCGGACGACCTGCCGTTCGACCAGGCCGCGATCACCCCCGACGCCGTCTCCACCCCCTACGCCGCCATCCTGGAGACAGGAGCGGTGCGGCCGGCACAGGCGGTCGGTATTTGGGGTGCGGGTGGCCTCGGCGCGCACGGCATCCGGATCGCCCGCATGGTCGGCGCGGCCCCGATCATCGTCGTCGACCCGCTGCCCACCGCTCGCGAACGCGCCCTCGCCTTCGGGGCGGACCTCGCCCTGGACCCGGCCTCGCCGGACTTCGCCCAGGCGGTGGACCTGGCCACGGGCGGACGCGGCATCCAGGTCGCTCTCGACTTCGCCGGCATCCCGGCAGCTCGTGCCCAGGCCACCGCCGTACTCGCTACCGAAGGAGTGCTGGTCCTGGCCGGGCTCACGCCGGAACCGATCACCGTCGACGACAGCCTCGGCTTCTGCTTCCAGCTCAACCAGATCCGCGGCCACTACGGCTCCGCGCCTGAGCATGTGGAACAGCTCGTCCACCTGGTCTCCGCGGGACGGATCGACCTGGCCCCGTCCGTCTCCGCCCGCGTTCCACTGGCTGAGGCGGCCGACGCCGTCTCACGCCTGGAGAACAAGACCGGCGACCCGATCCGGCTGGTGCTCACTCCCTGATCAATTGCTTCCCGAAGTGGCCAGAGGATCTGTGGTGACCGGGTGTCATCACAGATCCTCTGGCGTCGGAGCCGTTCGGGTCGAGCACGGCGTTTCCTGCAGCCTCCCCGGGCCGCACCCACGCCGACGTCCGGAGCGGTATCGGCGTCGTGCACGACGCGCTCCTCCTGGACGGGCCGCACCCCCCGCACTCCGCACCGACTCCACACCCCCGCCCCGGCCGACACGACCCGGCCGGGGCGTCTACCTGTCACCTGGTGGGGCCCGCTGGAACGGTCGGGTTTCGGGGATGGTGTTCGAACCACCGGGCGACGGGTTCCGTCGTGACGCCGTGCAGGAAGACGCTGAGGAGGACAGTCGCGCAGGTGACATTGCCGATAAACGCCGCGTCATCATCCTCGAGTTGGGTGTAGGCCAGGACTGCGAAGACGATGGACGTGACGCCACGCGAGCCGAACCATCCGATGGCTGCACGCTCGGCCCCGCTGAAGGTCGTGCCGGCGAGCGCGACGACTACGGGCAGTATCCGGGCGACAGTAAGGGCGAGCAGCCCGTAGGCGAGGACGGGAAGTCCGACTCCATGGGCGAACTCCTCCCCGGCCAAAGCGCCGAAGGTGAACCAGACCGCCAGGGCCATCAGATGCCCCACGTCGTACACGAGTCGGAGGTTGTCGTTGCCGAGACCGTGTGCGGTGCGGGCGTAGCACAGCCCTGCCACGAAGGCAGCGACGAATCCGTTGCCGCCGATGAGCACGGAGGCCGCGTAAGCGAGGAACGGCAGCGCGAGATGGGCCAGACGCAGCCCGCCTGGCGCCGTCCAGCCGGTGCCCAGGCACCACCGCATCGCCCAGGAAGCCAGGCAGCCCGTGGCTCCGCCGGCCAGCATCGCGTACCCGGCGCCCATGAGGGCGTTCAGGACCAGATCGGCGAAGGAGTCCCCCTCGGACGTGACGAGATTGGCCACGCAGAACACGAAGAGCGGCGAGATGAGACCGTCGTTGAATCCGCCTTCGATGTTCAGGGCGGCTCGCACCCGCAGGGGGACCCGCTCATCTCTCAGGAACTTCAGGGCCGGAGCGAGGTCCATGGGCATCACGACGAGCGCGGCGACAGCCAGGAGCCACCAGTTCGTGCCAGGAAACAGCAGGGCGCCGAAGAGAACGGCCAGGATGACGGAGCCCGGCAGGGCCAGGCCCAGCAAGCGGCCCTCGCCCACCGACCTGCCCAGCTGTTCGTAGTCCCTGGTCTCGGTGGCATCCGTGAACAGCATCACCGCCAGCACGAGTTCGACGCACGTCTGGAAGGTGTGCGTCTCCATGTCGAGCGAGACGGCCGGACGGTCTCCGCCCGTCAGCAGTGCCCCGGCAGCCGCGAACGCGATGGGTGCCGTGATGCTCCATCGGGTCATCCGCTCCGACACGAGGGACCACACGAACAGGAGCGACAGAAGCACGAGGACAGCGACCATTCCCGTCTACTTACTTCTGGGCCTGCTCACCCAGCATGCCGACCATGTAGAGGAAGCCGTAGGCGAAGAAGACGAAGAAGAACACCCGCAATGCGACGCCCTTCGCCTTCCGCCGCTCCCTCACCCTGTCCATGTCGTATCGCTCGCTGTTCAAGGCAGGTTCCCTTTCTGCGCTTCTGTGGATCGGCTGGGGACCGAGGTCAGCGCCTCAGGCTCGCAAGAACCGCCTTCGCCGCGTTCTCGCCCGAGGTCGCCGCGTCAGCGAGCGAAGGCATGTCGAGCTGGTAATCGCCGGCCAGGTGGATCGGCCCGAGGGGCTCGCGCAGCGTCGGCAGCGATGCGCGCCTCCAGGGGGCCCAGAAAGGCACCACACGATGGTGCCGCCGCACGATCCCTTCCCCGAGCTTCCCTTCGAGCTGGGGGTAGACCGACAGCAGGTCCGTAGTGAACCGAGCAACGATCTCTTCATCGGAGAGCTCGAACAAGTCGTCGGCCACGGCGCCGCCGGCGAAACACGCCAGCGCACCGCCAGGCTTCCGTACGCCGCCCTTCCGAGTGGCGGCGGCGTGGTTGAAGATCGCCTGGAACGAGAGCTGCGGAGTGGACACGCCGAAGAAATCGTCCCAGGGCTGGGGCCCCTCCTCCTCGGTGAAGAAGCCGACAACCACGTACCGACCGTAACGAATGTCGTCGAACGCGTTGCGGTATCTCTGGGGAAGCCGCGGCAGGATCCGCACCGCGACATCGCTGGGAACCGCGACGACGGCCCGCTTCGCTCGCACCCTCACCGGCCGGCCCGCGGCGACATAGTCCACGACAACCCCGTCTTCGTCCTGTTCCACGGAACGGACGGCCGACCGGAGCCGAAGGCGTTCGCCGAGATCGGCAGCGAGGATGTCGGTCAGCGTCTGGTTGCCCCCTACGGGCAGTGCGAAGTTGGGCACCTTCGCCGGGTCCGTTAGGGAGACTCCTATCGACGTCACGAGCTGGGTCGCTGCCGTCTCCCCGGGCTCACATCCCATCCACTGGCCCGACCATGACCGGACCATGTCATGAGTCAATCGAGAGCGAACGCCGCGCAGGAGATCTGATGCGAGACGCCTGTCGAGCCTGGCACGCACCCTTTTCGCAAGGCTGCTGTTCGACTCGAGGAAGGGGACGGCCGAGAGAATTCGGGCGCCGACCATCGCCATGCCGACCCAGTCCATGAAACTCATCCGCGTGCGGAACATGAGAGCAGAGAGTTTGGCCGTGTCGACCAGTCCACCATTGAGCGCCAGCGCCACGCGCTTGCCGGCCAGCGACCCCATCTCGATGCCGTGGTGGTGGAGAGCGTCGATCAAGGGCCCGGTTCCCTCGGTGAACTGCGCCCCGACGTTGATCCAGTACTCGCCCTTCCGGACCGTCTCGACGCGTCCGCCCGCCCGCTCCGCGGCCTCGAGAACGATGACGTCGGCCTCCCCGACGAGCGTCGTCGCCGCCATCAGCCCCGCCATCCCCGCACCGATGACGACGACGTCACAGGTCTTCTCGCCTACGGGTGGCGCTGCGCTCGTCGCGCCCGGCTCGGGCTCCCGGTTCGTCATCCCTTTTCGTTCCTCACTTCGTCATTCCGGACGGCTGACCTCGGACAACATTTCCGATCTCGAATCGAGTTTGAGTTTACACCACGGCCGCGACCCCAGGACCATCGAATGTCCTCCGAACAGGCTGGCATGACCGACCGTCAGATGCTGTCCAGGGTGGATACCAGACTCGCCACCGTGATGGTGTTGAAGACGAACGCGATGCCCGAGTTGGCGGTCACCGTCCGGCGCATCTCCCGCGACGTCACCGTGACGTCGGTGGTGCCGAAGGTCGTCATGACCGAGCAGGCGAAATAGACGTAGTCGGCCCAGACCGGGCTGTCCTCACCGGGGAAGTCCAACGCCCGCTCGTCCTCCACGAGGTTGTCGGCCTGGAAGGCGACCGCGAAGGACACGGCCACACAGATCCACGCCACGGCGACCATGGTGAGCGCCACCATTGCTCGGGGAACCGGTCCGAATGCGGAGCCGATGTGCCCGGGAAGCCACGCCACCGCCACCACGAGCGCGGCGGCGGCGATGAAGATGGACACCCCCGGCCCGGGCGCCGTCCCGAAGACGTACCGCTGCAGGACCGTGCCCCGCGCCGAACGGCGCGCCCAGGTGCGTACCCGCTCCGGAGACGCGGTCGAGAAGGCGATGACAGTGATCATGAGATACGGGACGAGATAGGCGAGCAGCAGCAGAACCGACAGATCCGCGCCCGAGATCCGTACCCGCGCCCAGCCGCCGTCGGCACCGAGGAGAAGAGCTGACGCGCCTGCGGCGACGAAGGCGCTCACCGCGGATCGGCGGCGCTCGGAGAGCCACTGGTTCCGACGGCGTGAAGGCGGTGGCTGTTGCACGGGCGAGCTCCAGGGGCCGTTCAGCTACCGGACCGCTCGGCGCCGGCCTGCCCGACCGTCGTCCGCCCGGTGCGGCCGAATGCGAGGTCGATGATCCGCCGCCAGTCCACGGGCGGTGCGGGTACGACGACGCCCGGGCGGTCCCGTGGCACCAGGACCCGCAGCGCACCGGGGCGCAGCGTGCACACCACCGGGGTGGGCATCCGCAACGCCTCGCCGTCGACCGCCACGGGCATCTCCTCCTGATCGGTGGTCACCTCGACGCGCTGCGCGGTCATGACGCTCAGCCCCGCGGACTGCGAGCCCCGCACGGCGACGTCGGCGGCCTGCGACGCGTCCTCGACCCGGATGCCCAGCACTCCCAGTTCGCCGCCGTCGAGCCGAGGTCGGCGGCCTCCGCCGCCGAGCTCGTCGGGGGAGACGTAGGGGTTGTTGCTGACGAGCAGCGCCTGCTGGGACGTGAGCTCCGTGCCGTCGATCCGCGCATCGAGCCGTCGCACATGCTCGCCGAGCAGCAGGTCCGGCATGAGAGTCAGCGCCGTGCCCGCCTTGTCGTCGCGGTACTCGGGACGCTGCACGACATCGGCGTACACCCCGAACGACACGGTGTTGACGAAGGCCCGGCCGGCGACGTCGCCGAGGTCGACCCTGACCTCCTCGCCCTCGGTGAGCGCGTCGAGGCAACGAGAGGGGTCGGAGCGGTCGAGACCCAAGTCCATGGCGAAGTGGTTGCGGGTGCCGGCGGAGATCACGAGGAACGGCAGGTCGTGCTCGGCGGCGACCGCCGCGACCAGGGCCTGGGT
>NZ_JAOCQE010000010.1 GCF_025290915.1 Streptomyces sp. 15-116A
CCCACCCCCACCACGCTCGACGAGATCTACGCAGCCAACCGCACCAACGCCACGCAAGCCGCACAGATGGCGGCAGCCCACGGCGCCGCCAAGCGGGCGGCAGCCCTCCGCACCCTCACCACCGGCCAACTCCTCACCTTCGACGGCCGAGGCCCCGGCCTGGTCACGGAAGTACTCGGCGACCTCGCCCAAGCGACCCACATCGCCGTCCTCGTCCCCGGCTCGGACACCAGCCTCGACACCTACGGCCGTTTCCGCACCGCCGCCCAGTCCCTGCACCAGCGCCTCACCCGCGCAGCACCCCACACCGCCGTCATCGCCTGGCTCGGCTACGAAACCCCCGGCACGATCAGCACGACGGTCGCTTCGACGGACCGAGCGGACCAAGCGGCGCCCCAACTCGGCGCGCTGATACGGGACGTACGGAGAGCCACCACCGCCCCCCACCCCCACATCTCCCTCCTCTGCCACTCCTACGGCTCCGTCGTCTGCGCCGAGGCCGCCCCCACCACCGCCGACGCCGTGCAGGACATCGCCCTCCTCGGCAGCCCCGGCACCGGCACCGACACCGCCGCCGCCCTCCGCACCCCCGCCCGTATCTGGGCGGCCCGTGGTGCCGACGACTGGGTCGAGAACGTCCCCCACCTCAGCGCCGACCTCTTCGGCACCACCGTCGGCTTCGGCACCGACCCCGTCACCCCGGCCTTCGGCGCCCGCGTCTTCGCGGCCGGAGAGGGCGGCCACAGCGACTACTTCGCACCCGGCTCCCTCTCCCTCACCAACCTGACCAGGATCGTCCTGGGCGACACCGAGGCGGTGACCCATGCCCCTGCGTGACCTGATCGCCCGTATCGACGCCGCCACCCCCGCCCACCGCGACCGCGCCGTCGACGCGCTGCGCGCCCTCGCCGTCCTCGGTGTCGTCCTCGGCCACTGGCTGGTCACCGCCCTCGTCGCCGACGGCCGCACGCTGCGCACCGCGAGCCCGCTCCAGCACCTGCCGTGGCTGGCCCCCGTCTCCTGGATGTTCCAGACGCTGGCCGTGTTCTTCCTGGTCGGCGGCCACGTGGCGACCCGCTCCTACGCCTCCGCTCGCACCCGCGGCATCCCGTACCGCCACTGGCTGCGCGCCCGCCTCGCCCGGCTGTTCACACCCGTCGCCGCCGTCCTCACCCTGTGGACGGTCGTCGCGGTCACCCTGCTGCTGTCCGGCGCGGACCTCACCACCACCCGCACACTGGTGAAACTCGCCCTGTCCCCGCTGTGGTTCCTGCTGGTCTTCGCCGTGCTCACCGCGGCCACCCCGGCCCTGACCCGGCTGCATCCGCTGTGGCCGCTCGCGGTCGTCCTGCACGTGGACCTGCTGCGGTTCGGGTTCGGCGCGCCCGAGGAGCTCGGCTGGATCAATGTGGCGGCCGGCTGGCTGGTGCCGTACTGCCTGGGCGCCGCCTGGACCCGGGGCGAACTGGCCCGGCGCCGCTCGGGATGGATCCTCCTCCTCGGCGGTACGGCGGTGACGGCGGCGCTCGTCGCTTGGGCGGGCTACCCGGCGTCGATGGTCGGCGTGCCGGGCGCCGAGGTCTCCGACCTCGACCCGCCGACGCTCGCCGCCGTCACCTTCGGGCTCGCCCAGTGCGGACTGGCGCTGCTCCTGCGCGCACGGCTCGCCCACGCCATGCGCCGGCCCCTCGCGTGGGCGGCGGTGGCGCTGGTGAACCTCTCCGCGATGACGCTCTTCCTGTGGCACCAGACCGCGCTGATGGCGACCACCGCCACCGCACTGCTCCTCGGCCGGATGCCCGGCCTGCACACCCGCCCCGACGACCTCGGCTGGGTCGCCGCCCGCTTCGCCTGGCTGCCCGTCCTCGTCCTCGCCCTCGGCGTCTGCTGGGCCGCCTTCCGGACCTGGGAACAGGGCGGTGGCGGGCCGCGCGGGCGGTCCCGGGTGGTGCGGGAGAACCGGCCGGTGAAGGGCGTACACCATGTCTAGGCTGGACCGCGTGACGAACAAGGGGGCGGAGCTCGTCCGGCGGTGGCTGGGGGTGCTGCGGGACGATCTGTGGACCTGGCGGGCCGACCCCTTGCCGCCCTCGGTGTGGGTGCGGTGGCTGCCGCACGGCGTGGTGTGCCTGGCCGCGCTCGGGGTGCTGATCGGGGACGCCGCCCAGCTCGGCGACTACGGCAGGCTGGACCAGGGGACCGCCTTCCTGATCGCTGTCGCCGAGGCGGGCGCGATGGTGCTCGCGCTGTGGCGGCCGGTTCCGGCGTGGTGGCTGTCGACGGCGGCCATGATGGTCAGCGCGTCCGCGGTGCGGGCCGGGATGGCCACCGACGGGCACGCGTTCACCTGGCCCTGGACCTCGGCCGCTCTCATCGCGCACCTGTTCGTCATGCTGCTGCTGGCCCTGCGCGTCCGCACGCGGGCCGCCGTGGCGGCCCTGGGGCTGACCGCGCTGGTCACGTACGTCGTCCAGGGCCTGGTCGGCGGGCCGAACTATCAGCCCACCGGCCAACTGGCCGTGATCCTCTGCTCCGTCGTCGTCCTCCTCGGCACCGCCCTGCGCGGCCGCCGCGAGGCCCGCGCCGAGCTGGTGCAGCAGACCACGCTCACCGCCGAGGAACGCGCCCGGCGCACCCTGCTGGAGGAACGCAGCCGTATCGCACGGGAGTTGCACGACGTGGTCGCCCACCACATGTCGGTCATCTCCATCCAGGCCCAGGTCGCCCCGCACCTCGTGAAGGACCCGCCCGACGAGCTGCGGGAGAACCTCGCCGGCATACGCCAGAACGCCGTCGAGGCGCTCACCGAACTGCGCCGCGTGCTGGACGTCCTGCGCTCCGAGCACCCCGGCCCCGACCGGCACGAGGCCGACGCGGACGGCGTCCCGCACGCCCCGCAGCCCACCCTCGACCGGCTGGAGGCGCTGGTGGAGAACACCAGGGCCGCCGGACTCACCGTGACCACCGAGATCACCGGGGAGCGGCGCCCGCTGCCGCCCGGCGTGGAGCTGTCGGCGTACCGGATCGTGCAGGAGGCGCTGAGCAACGTACTGCGGCACGCACCCGGCGCCACCGTCCGCGTCGCCCTCGCCTACGAGCCGCACGCGCTGCGGGTGGAGGTGGCCAACACCCGGCCCACCCGCCAGGCACCGCCGTCCTCCGGCGCCGGGCACGGGCTGCTCGGCATGCGCGAGCGCGCCGTGATGCTCGGCGGCAGCCTCACCGCCGGACCCTCGGCCGACGGCGGCTACACGATCACCGCCCTGCTACCCAAGGACACCCCCGTATGACCACCGGCACCATCCGCGTACTGATAGCCGACGACCAGCAGATGGTCCGACAGGGCTTCACCGTGCTGCTGAACACCCAGCCGGACATCGAGGTGATCGGCCAGGCGGTGGACGGACTGGACGCGGTCGCGCAGGTGGCCGAGCTCGCCCCCGATGTCGTGCTCATGGACATCCGCATGCCCGAGCTGGGCGGGATCGAGGCCACCCGCCGCATCACCGCCGCCACCCCGGAGATCAGGGTGCTGGTGCTGACCACCTTCGACCTCGACGAGTACGTCTACGACGCGCTGCGCGCCGGCGCCTCCGGCTTCCTGCTGAAGGACGCCTCCGCCGAGCAGCTCGCCGAGGCGGTGCGGGTCGTCGCCGCCGGGGACGCGCTGCTCGCGCCGGGCATCACGCGCCGGCTGATCGCCGAGTTCTCCCGGCTGGACGCCCGGCCGCGCTCCCCGCTGAAGGAGCGCGTCGGCACCCTCACCGAACGGGAGACGGAGGTGCTGGCGCTGATCGCACAGGGCCTGTCGAACGCGGAGATCGCGGTACGGCTGGTGGTCGCCGAGCAGACGGTGAAGACGCATGTGGGCCGGATCCTGGTGAAGCTGGGGCTGCGGGACCGTACGCAGGCGGCGGTGTTCGCGTACGAGTCGGGGCTGGTCCGGCCGTCGGGCTACTGAAGGCCTGCCTCGACCTGAGGTAGTACTTGAGACGGACGCCGGAGAACCCCTCTCACCGGGGACGACCGCGGGGACCCGGTCGGCCTACGGTGGCACCGTGACCGAGACGACGACCCAGATGCAGTCCCCGGGCCCCGGGGGCGGGGACCGCAGCCCGGAGTTCCGGCTGGCCCAGAACGCCCTGCGCGGATTGCGCCAGGACCTGTTCCACGACGCGTTCGCCTACCGCCCGCTGCCGCGCACGGCCGGTACCGGGCCGCTGTCCCGGCTGCTGCCGCGCCCGCTGCGGCGGTACGCGGGCTACCTGCCGCACGCCGTGGTGGCGGGGGCCGCGCTGCTGGCGTTCTGGGCGGGCGCGGTGGAGAGCCTCGACGGCGAGGGCGTACTGGCGCTGCTGACCGGTGTGATGTGCGCGGTGCCGGTGCTGGTGACGCTGATCCGGCCGGTCGGCGCCTTCTGGCTGTCCATGGCGGCGACCCCGGTGGTCTCGGTCCTCGGCAGCAGCTGGGGCGACTGGCCCTGGCTGCCGGGGGCGTTCATCTGCCATCTGTCGGTGCTGTTCTTCGTGGCGATACGAACCCGGCCGCGCACGGCGGCCTGGATGTGGGCCCTGACGGCGCTCTACGGCTTCGTCGCCGAGACGGGTTTCGGCGGCGGCCACTACGCCACCAACAGCGCACCCATGCTGTTCGTCTCGGCGCTGGCGCTGCTCTCCGTGTCCGTCTGGCACATCCGGCGCGCGGCGGAGCAGGAGGTGACCGCCCAGCAGACGGTCACCGCGCACGAACGCTCCCGGCGCACACTGCTGGAGGAGCGCACCACCATCGCCCGTGAACTGCACGACGTGGTGGCCCACCACATGTCGGTGGTCGCCATCCAGGCGGAGGCCGCGCCGTACCGGGTGGAGAACCCGCCGCCGGAGCTGGAGCGGGCCTTCGCCACGATCCGCGAGAACGCGGTGGCGGCGCTGACTGAGCTGCGCCGGGTCCTTGGCGTGGTCCGCGCCGAGGACTACGAGGCCCCGGACGCCCCGCAGCCCACCCTCGCCGACCTGGACAGGCTGCTCGCCAATGTGCGCGACGCGGGCCTGGACGTGGAGAAGGTCGTGACGGGCGCGGTACGCGAACTGCCGCAGGGGGTGGAGCTGTCGGCGTACCGGATCGTGCAGGAGGCCCTGAGCAACAGCCTGCGCCACGCGCCCGGGGCGGGTGCGCGCGTGGAGATCGGCTACGTCCTCGGCGGGCTTGGCCTGCGGGTGCTGAACGGCCCGCCGCCGAACCCAGCACTGATCAAGCCCTCACCCGGCGCGGGGCACGGCATCACCGGGATGCGGGAGCGGGTGTCGATGCTGAACGGCGAGATGACGGCGGGCCCGACGGCCGACGGCGGCTACGAGGTGGCGGTGTTCCTGCCGGTCCCGGCGACGGACCTCATGGGTGACGACGTATGACCATCCGCGTACTGATCGCCGACGACCAGATGATGGTCCGCGAGGGCTTCTCGGTGCTGCTGAACGCGATGCCGGACATCGAGGTGGTCGGAGAAGCGGTGAACGGCCGGGAAGCGGTGACGAAGGTCCGCGAACTGGCCCCGGACGTCGTCCTGATGGACATCCGCATGCCGGAGCTGAACGGCATCGAGGCGACGAGGGAGATCGTCGCGGCGGACGGCACGTCGAAGGTGCTGGTCCTCACCACCTTCGACCTCGACGAGTACGTCTACCAGGCCCTGCGCGCCGGCGCCTCGGGCTTCCTCCTGAAGGACGCGTCGGCACGGCAGTTGGCGGAGGGTGTACGAGTCGTGGCCTCCGGCGAGGCCCTCCTGGCCCCCTCGGTGACGAGACGCCTGATCACGGAATTCTCGAAACTCTCCGAGACCCCCCGCCTGATGCCCTCCGCCCAGGCGGCCTACGGCGACCTCACCGAACGCGAGACGGAGGTCCTGACCTTGATCGCCCAGGGCCTGTCGAACGTGGAGATCGCGGAACGCCTGGTGGTCGCCGAGTCGACCATCAAGACCCATGTGAGCAGAATCCTCGTCAAACTGGGCCTGCGCGACCGCACCCAGGCAGCGGTCTTCGCGTACGAGGCACGACTGGTTACGCCGGGGTGAGGCTGCCAGAGGCACCCGGCGCCCTGCTCAAGCCGCGGCGAGTTCGCACCACACGTACTTGCCCCGATTGCCGAATCTCGAGAGCGGGTGCCAGCCCCATACGTCGGAGCAGGAGCGGACGAGGGCGAGTCCGCGTCCGCTCTCGTCGGACATGAGGTCCGTCAACCGGGCGGGTGGGTCCGGGGGTTCGGGATTCGCGTCCCACGCGCCGATCCGCAGCACACCGGCCGACCAGCGCACCCGCAGTGCGGCCGGCCCCTTCGTGTGCAGTACGGCGTTGCTGATCAGCTCTGACGCCAGCAGCTCGGCGACGTCGGCGAGGCGGATGAGGCCGTGCATCGTGAGGATCAGACGGAGGGTACGGCGACTGACGGTGACGGCGCGGGGGTCGTTGGGGATGTGGAGGGAGTACTCCCAGGGCTCGGTCTCGGGCATGCGTCAGCTCCGTTCGGCGAGGTTCGGTGACGTGTGGAGAAGCGCGCGGTGGCCGGGGACGGTGTCATTGCCGCATCCGTCATGGCAGGACGGAGCGGTGCGCTTCCGGCGCCCCGGGGTTTCGCAGCGTGTGCGGCGCGTCACTAACGGTAGGGCGACATTTATTGCCGCTGCAACCGCTTGGCGTAATCTGACACCCGAACGAGGCGCGACAGCACGGCTGTTAGGGAGGGCGGATGCCCCTGAGGAGTCACGCCACCGCTCGGCAGGTCCGGTTGGGCACCGAACTGCGCCGACTGCGGGAGGCGGCTGGGCTGAAGGCCCGTGAGCTGGCCGCCTTGTTGCACTCGACCTCTGCGCAGATAAGCCAGATGGAGCTGGGCTTCGCCGGGGTCAGTGAGGAACGCGTACGTCGTCTCGCGGCTCACTGCGCCTGTACGGACGAGGCGTTGATCGACGCACTCGTGACCATGGCGACAGACCGCACACGGGGGTGGTGGGAGGAGTACCGAGGAGTGCTGCCTCCGGTGTTCATGGACTCCGCCGAGGCCGAGCACCATGCCACGTACCTGCGCGAGATCGTGATCACCCGCGTCCCTGGGCTTCTCCAGACCCCCGACTATGCGCGCGCGGTCTTCGCCTACATGAACCCGGAGTTGCCCGCGAGCGAGCTGGATCCCAGGGTGGAGCACCGGATGCGGCGCCGCACGGTCATCGAGGGTGCCCGTCCCACCCCCTACGAGGCGATCATCCACGAGGTGGCCCTGCGGCTCCGCGTCTCCACCCGTGAGTCCATGCGTGTCCAACTCCAGCAGATCCTGGACCTGATCGAGAAGCGGCAGGCGACCGTACGCGTGATCCCCATCGACCGGGACGGCTTTGCGGGTTCGGGAGCCTCGATGACGTACGTGGGAGGCCCCCTGCCTCGGCTGGACACCGTGCTACGGGACTCGCCCACCGGCGTGGCGTTCATCGATGCCGAATCTCAGCTGGACCGACTGCGGGGGCTGTTCCGTAGGGTCGAGGATGCCGCGCTGGACGCCACGGCGTCCCGTGACTTCATTTATCGATTGGCGAAGGAACTCTGATGAACTGGCGTAAGTCCACGTACTCCGACGGCGGCGACGGCGACACCTGTGTCGAGATCGCCGAGCTGCCTGGCCGCATAGCCATCCGCGACTCCAAGGCACCCACTCGCGCCGCCCTGTCCTTCCCCGCATCCTCCTTCGTCGACTTCATCGAAGACGTCAAGCGGGGCTCAGAATCACGAGCCTGACTGGACGTCAGTCGCCGGGGTGTGCCATCGCGTCGATGGCGATGACCGCCGCCACCACCGTGGTGTGGTCGGCTCCCGGGCCGATGTCCACGCCGTAGGTGTCCCGCAGCCGGAACCACTTCTTCGAGACCTCGGCGATCTTGTAGCCATCCCGCTCGATCGTGTACTCGTGGTCGAGGATGTTGCCGCGCACGGTCAGGTCGTCGCCGTCCTCCTGTTTGATCCGCCACCGGTCGCGCAGCGGGCCGACGATGGCCTTCTTGACGAGGGCCACGCGGTCGCCCGAGGCGTCCTCGATGGCCATCGAGTCCTTGATCCGCAGGGGACGGCTCTGCACGGTGGCGACGCGCTCACCGTGCTGGTCCTCGATGCGGTAGGTCCGGCGGGCGCGGAGCACCTTGCCGTTGACCTTGTACCGGTGCCGGCCCGAGTCGTCGTCGATCCAGTAGTCGTCACCGAGGGAGATCGCCCGCTGGCGCATCCGGTAGCGCGTCACACCCACGTCGTGGTCGAAGGCGCGATTGGCCCGCCGGCGGTCCCTGCGCTTGTCGAACATGGCCCGTCCTTTCCGCCGCCCGCCGAAGACGCGATGAGCACGGTGACGGCAGATCTCCTCCCTTCCTATGCCACACTCCGCGCACGCGCATCTCTTCGTAAGATCGTCGCGCGAGGCGGTGCCGCCACGGCCGCGTGCTCGCCCTAGAACCCGGAGAGTCCATGCGCCGTCCCCTCGTGCCCGCCATCGCCGCCGCGCTGCTGTGCGCCGGCTGCTCCACGGCCGACGCCGGAAGCGGTGACAAGCCCACGGCGGCGTCACCGCCCTCCGCGTCGTCGTCCGGTCACCGCTCCGCCGTACGCGAGGCCGTCGCGGCTCTGCGCGAGGACAGCGCCGGGTTCCGCCAGGAGATCGAACTGGAGGGTGGGGGCCGGGTGTACGACCTCACCGTGTCCGGCGGGTTCGACTTCGCCGCGGACAAGGGGCACGTGGCGGTCGACCTTCCCGGCGGTGCCATCGACCACAGCGACCAGGTCTTCGCGGACGGAAAGATCTACATCCGTGGCGTCGAAGGGTTCGGCGAGGACACCTGGGGGGTCGTACTCCGGGACGAGGCCCGGGCCCACTACCTGCTGCGGTCGCCGCTCAACGACCCCGAGCACGTCCTGCTGCAGATCGCCGCCATGCGCGAGGTCTCCCGGGAGGGCGAGGAGACCGTCCAGGGCGTGCGCGCGGTGCGCTATCGCGGCATCCTCGACCACCGGACCCTCACGCTGCGTATGGCCCCGGAGACCCGCACGAAGATGGACGAAGCCCGCGACGCCCTGGGCAGCGACCTGCCGGTCTTCGCGGACGCGTGGGTCGACAGCCGGGGACGCCTGGTGCAGGCCCGCACGGACGCCGACCTGGCCGGTGTGCGGGTAACGCTCACCATGACCCTGTCGGACATCGGCAAGCCGGTCCGCGTGACCGTCCCGCGGCCCGACGAAACGGTTCCGGTCACCAAGGTCAGCGGCATCCTGAACGGCTGAGCCCGACGACCGCGGGACCGGAAACGCTGCCCGGAGTTCCCGCTACCCTCGCCGTCCCCGCCCCCCCGCAGTCCCCGCCGTCCTCGCCACCCGAGCGGGCATTTCCGGACCCTCTGGTCAGGGGAGGGTTCGCCGGGCTAGCGTCCGCGCATGGCCGTACCGGAAGACCTCGCCTTCGATCCGTGGGACCCGGCGTTCCTCGCCGACCCGTACCCCGCCTACGCCGAGCTGCGGGCGCGGGGCCGCGTGCACTACTTCGAGCCGACGAACCAGTGGCTGGTCCCGCATCACGCGGACGTCTCGGCGCTGCTGCGGGACCGGAGGCTGGGGCGGACGTATCTGCACCGCTTCACGCACGAGGAGTTCGGCCGCACCCCGCCCCCGCCGGAGCACGAGCCGTTCCACACCCTGAACGATCACGGGATGCTGGACCTGGAGCCGCCGGACCACACCCGCATCCGGCGCCTGGTGTCGAAGGCGTTCACGCCGCGCACGGTGGAGCGGCTGAAGCCGTACGTGGAGCGGCTGGCCGGTGAGCTGGTCGACGGGCTGGTGGAGGCGGGCGGCGGTGATCTGCTCCGGGACGTCGCCGAGCCGCTGCCCGTCGCCGTGATCGCGGAGATGCTGGGCATTCCGGAGGCGGACCGGGGGCCGCTGAGGCCCTGGTCGGCGGACATCTGCGGGATGTACGAGCTCAACCCGTCGCAGGAGGCGGCGGCGAAGGCGGTGCGGGCGTCGGTGGAGTTCTCCGACTACCTGCGTGAGCTGATCGCCGAGCGGCGCAAGGAGCCCGGTGATGATCTGATCTCGGGGCTCATCGCTGCGCACGACGAGGACGATCGCCTCACCGAGCAGGAGATGATCTCCACCTGCGTGCTGCTGCTGAACGCCGGTCACGAGGCGACGGTGAACGCCACGGTCAATGGGTGGTGGGCGCTGTTCCGCAACCCGGACCAGCTGGCGGCCCTGCGCGCGGACCACTCCCTCATCCCCTCCGCCGTGGAGGAGCTGATGCGCTACGACACCCCGCTCCAGCTCTTCGAGCGCTGGGTGCTGGACGAGATCGAGATCGACGGCACCGTCATCCCGCGCGGCGCGGAGATCGCGATGCTCTTCGGCTCCGCCAACCACGATCCCGCGGTCTTCGCCGACCCCGCCCGCCTCGATCTCACCCGCCGCGACAACCCCCACATCTCCTTCAGCGCCGGCATCCACTACTGCATCGGCGCCCCCCTGGCCCGCATCGAGCTGGCGGCATCGATGGGCGCGCTGCTGAAGAAGGCCCCGAACCTGACCCTCACGGAGGACCCGAAGCGCAAGCCGAACTTCGTGATCCGGGGGCTGGAGGGGCTGGTCGTCGAGGCGTGATCGGTGTGCCGGGGGCGCGGAGACGCGAATGGCCCAGCCCAGGTTCGTGGGCTGGGCCATTCAACAGAGTCAACCGGGTGGACGCCCGCTGAGATCAGTGACGCAGGTGGCTCGGACGGCCCGCCATACGTGCTCGTATGATGTGCGCCCCTTGGCCCACACCGGCACACCACAGCAGGGCGCCGCCCCATGCGTAGGACTGATCAATGCCGCTTGCGACCGCCAGAAGGTAGGCGAGCACCGCGGAGACAAGTCCCATGACGACCGCGGGAAGATCGTTCCACACCCTGTTCCCCGGCTTCCCGATAGTCAGTACGGCGACGACGGAGAGCACAACCACCGCCGCACCGGAGTACACGAACCACATATCGTCCACCAGTCGATGCCTTTTCGCTGATTACTTGCAGTAGCCGCCAGAGTACTGGCCAGGAATGAAGAGGCCGGCCGCGAACTTGAGCTTCAAGCACTTCTTGGCGACGTCGGCCTTGTAGGCGGTTGCCGTGATGGCTGCGGAGTGCATGGTCACGTACGCGTTCAGGCCGGGCGGGAGAGCCCACGCCGCCATTGCGGTCAGAGCCCCGTTCTGGGCGATCTTCTTCGTTTCGCTCTTCTTGAAGTAGGCGGTACCCGTCACGATGCCCCACGTGAACTTCGGATCGGCGACAACCGGGAAGGCGGTGTCCTTGTTCACGTCGACTGTCTGAACGAGGGACGAGCCCTCGAGCTCGTAGCGCGTCGGCACCGGCTTGCCGTTGGCGTCTTTGGCCCACGGGGCGTCGATGGTGCCGATGGTCGTGTGAACACCGTCAGCGGTCTCGCGGGTGATCTCGTAGCCGCCCGCCTCGTCCTCGATCAGCGAGGCGCCCTGGGGCAGATTCAAGGCGAAGCGCTGGGTGGAGGATGCGTTGGCGTCCTTGAGGACGACAAGGGTGCGGGCTCCCCCGTCGGTGGTGGGCTGGATGGCCAGGTCGGTGGACTTGGACGCGTTCGGGTAGACCACTGTGCCCTTACCCGCTTCGGTGCCGGTGACGTCGCTGCTGGCCGGCAGTCCGAGGCTCAGCGCGCCCCCGTCCTTCGCGCGGGCGGTAACGGCGCCGTTTGCCGTCGCAGGTGTGGTGACCGTGACCTGCCCCGTCGACGAGCCGGGCGAGGCCACATCTGCGGTTCCCGTTGCCTTCTCGACTATGGAGGCAGTCAACTCCGCGCTGCTGACGGGCGATTCAGCGGCTGCGGCAGTCCCCGAAAAGGCGGTGCCGACGATGCTGGCAACGGCGACGGCAGCCGTCACCGTCCTGCGCACGGAAGTACCCGTGATGGTCGCGCTCACGTTTGTTCGTCTTTCTCGCGTAATGGGTGAGCACCCCGATTCACCGACGACTGTGCTGGTCTTTCGTCGGTGTCCCCCAGGGTGATCACCGGGTCGGCGAAAAACTAACTGTATGAATGGCCGCCGATGTGGTTGAGGCGCCAACTGATGGCTGAAAACTGCCGCGTACGTGGCCTGAGGTGAACCCAATGTCCCCCCGAGTGGCGCGGTGAAGCCTTCGGCGGCCTCACCGCGCAGAACTGACGACGGCTTGTTTCAGTCCCCGGAAACCTCAAAACGTGCTCAACGTGAAAGGGGCCCCGCCCACGGCGGCGTCGTTCAGGCGATGTGTCCCTCTTGATGCGGATTCAGGCAGCTGACGCGGGACCGCGCCCCGGGCCATGGCGGCACTGCGCAACCTTGCCATCGGCGCTCTCCGCCTGACCGGCTGCGACAGCATCGCACCGGCCGCGCAAAACACAGCCGAGACGCTGCCCGACCGCTGGCCACCCTCGGCATCACGTGATCAAACCGGACAGAATCCCTGAACGACGCCGCCCTGGGGGCCCCGCCCGAGTCCTCAGCCCACGTCACGCCGTCACGTCACGCCGTCACGTCACGTCGTCATGTCCCGCCGCCGCACCCCCGCCAGTCCCACCGCCACCAACGCCCCCGCGATCCCGCACAGCACCAGCACCGTCCCCCAGCTCATCTCCGCGCCCGGCAGCTTCGGCAGGTGGCCGAAGGGGGAGAGGTCCAGGACGGTGGCGGGGACGTCCAGGGCCGGGCCCACCCAGCCCAGCAGCAGCACCGCCCCGGCGACTCCCCACGCCGTCCCCACCGCGGCACGCGGCAGCAGCCCGTGCAGCAGGACCGCCGCGCCGCCGATCACCCACACCGCGGGGATCTGGACCAGGCACGCGCCCAGCACTCCGCCCACGTCCTTGCCGTAGGCCAGGGCGTACCCGGCACCGGCGAGCAGCATGATCCAGGCGGCCCCACCGAAGGCGATCACCAGGTGGCCGGCCGCCCAGCGGAGCCGGCCGACCGCGCCCGCCAGCACCGGTTCCGCCCGGCCGGAGGTCTCCTCGCCGGTGAGGCGCAGCACCGAGCTCACGACGTACAGCGCGGCGATCAGGCCCAGCATCCCGATCATCGCCGCCACGAACGCGTCCGTCAGAGCCGCCTGCCCGCCCATCCGCTCGATGATCTGCCGCGCCTGCTCGTTGTCCCCGACCAGATCCGCCGCGCCCTCCGTCATCCCGCCGTAGACGACCCCGGCGAGGAAGAAGCCGATGCTCCAGCCGAGCACGCTGCCCCGCTGCAGCCGCCAGGCCAGCGCGCCCGCCGTGCCCAGGCGGCCGTGCGCCGGTCCTGGCCGGGTCGGCAGGAAGCTCATGCCCAGATCGCGGCGCCCGGTGAGCTCGTACGCCACCGCGCCCTGCGCCAGCACCGCCCCGGCGATCAGCAGCAGCACCCACCAGCGTTCGTCGGCGAAGGCGCGGACATTCTCCAGCCAGCCCAAGGGGGACAGCCAGGTCAGGACGGACGAACCATCAGCCGTCGCCGAGTCGCCCGCCGCGCGCAGCACGAACGCCGCGCCCAGCACTCCCGCCGTCAGCCCCCGCGCCAGCCGCGCGCTCTCCGTCAGCTGGGCGACGATCGCCGCCGTCGTCGCGAAGAGCATGCCGACGCCGGCGATGCCGAGCGCGAAGGCGAGCGCCCCGGTCGCGCCCTGGGCGGACAGGCCCGCGAACAGCAGCAGCGCCAGCAGGCCGTCGGCGACGGCCGCCGTCAGCAGGGCGGCCGTGAGGGGGGCCCTGCGGCCGACCATGCCGGACGCCACCAGTTCCTGCCGGCCGCTCTCCTCCTCGTCGCGCGTGTGGCGTACGACGATCAGCAGGCTCATCACGGCGGCGAGCGCGGCCGCGTACACCCCGGCCCGCCAGGCGGTGAGCGCGCCGAGCGAGTCGTCGAAGACGGGGCCGACCATCGCGCGCAGGGAGGAGTTGGTCTCCATCTGCCGCATCAGATCGGCCCGTTCGGCCGCCGTGCCGTACAGGCTCGCCAGGGTGCCCGGCATGGACAGCACCATCAGGGCGTTCACCGCGACCCAGACGGGGATCAGCACCCGGTCCCGGCGCAGGGCGAAGCGCAACAGTGTTCCGGTGCCCGCGAGTTGGCGCGAGCCGGCGGGGCGTACGGCGAAGGCGTTCGTGGTCGCCGCGGTCATCGGGTCACCGCCTCGGGCGTCGTCGTCACGTCCTCCTGGTAGTGGCGCAGGAACAGCTCCTCCAGCGTCGGCGGCGTCGACGTCAGCGACCGCACGCCCGACTCGCTGAGCGAGCGCAGTACGGCGTTCAGCTTGTCGGTGTCGACCTGGAGCCGGACCCGGTTGCCCTGCACGTCGAGGTCGTGGACGCCGGGCAGGGAGGCGAGCCCGTTGGGCGGTCCGGCGAGTTCCGCGCTCACGCTGGTGCGGGTCAGGTGGCGCAGGTCGGCGAGCGTGCCGCTCTCCACCGTGCGGCCCTTGCGGATGATGCTCACCCGGTCGCACAGCTCCTCCACCTCGCTGAGGATGTGCGAGGACAGCAGGACCGTACGCCCGCGCTCGCGCTCCTCGGCGACGCAGCTCTGGAAGACCTCCTCCATCAGCGGGTCGAGTCCGGAGGTCGGTTCGTCGAGGATCAGCAGGTCGACGTCGGAGGCGAACGCGGCGACGAGGGCGACCTTCTGCCGGTTGCCCTTGGAGTAGGTGCGGCCCTTCTTCGTCGGGTCCAGCTCGAAGCGCTCGATCAGCTCGGCGCGGCGCCGCGCGTCCAGGCCGCCGCGCAGACGGCCGTACAGGTCGATGACCTCGCCGCCGGAGAGGTTGCGCCACAGCGTCACGTCGCCGGGGACGTAGGCGATACGGCGGTGGATCTCGACGGCGTCCCGCCACGGGTCCCGGCCGAGGACCTGGGCGGCGCCGGAGTCGGCGCGCAGCAGGCCGAGCAGGACGCGGATGGTGGTGGACTTCCCGGAGCCGTTGGGGCCGAGGAAGCCGTGGACCTCGCCGGACTCGACGTCCAGGTCGAGACCGTCGAGCGCGTGGGTGCGGCCGAACGCCTTGTGGAGCCCGGAGACGCTGATTGCCTTCGTCATGTTTCAGAACGTACGCTTCTTTCAGAAATTTGTGAAGTTAAGGAAGCGTCAAGGCTGTGAGGCATGATCGGATCATGAGCGAAGCAGTGGGGCAGGGTGATCCGGGGCGCGACCCGGAGGCGGTGTCGAAGTTCGTGGAGGGATTCGCGGCGCAGCTCGTCGAGGCGGGGATGCAGCGGATGCCGGCCCGTGTCTTCGCCGCGCTGCTCGCCTCCGACTCGGGTGCGCTCACCTCCGCCGAACTGGGCGAACAGCTCCAGGTCAGCCCCGCCGCCGTCTCCGGCGCGGTGCGCTATCTGTCCCAGCAGCACATGGTGTCGCGGGAGCGCGAACCCGGCTCACGGCGCGAGCGGTACCGGGTGCACAGCAACCAGTGGTACGAGGCGCTCACCAACCGCGAGGCCGTCATCAAGCGCTGGGAAGCGGCCCTGAGGGAGGGGGTCGCGAGCCTCGGTGCGGACACCCCAGCGGGCTGCCGCATGGCGGAGACGCTCGCCTTCTTCGAGTTCGTCGACGGTGAGATCGCGGCCATGATGGAACGCTGGCGAGTGCGCCGGGAGGAGCTGTTCGGGTGAGGGTGACCGGTCGGCTACGCTGAGTGGTGGCTGGTCCGCATTCCGGGGAGGGCGCATCATGACAGTCATGGCAGAGCGACCGACGATAAGCGGCACCGAGCCCCACAGCGACTTCGAGGAGCTCCTTGACGTCCTCGACGAGCTGAACGTGCCCGACGGCTACCAGGCCGAGATCGTGAGGGGGAGCATCGTCGTGTCGCCGTGGTCGAAGGGGTACTACCTCGAGGTCATGGAGCTGGTCTGTGATCAGCTACGGCCGCATCTTCCTGAAGGGCACCGCATCAGCTACGGGCCTTTCCTGTACGTGTTCCCGGGTTCCGAGAGCGCCTACGGCCCGGACATCCACGCGGCCGACCGGCGGACGCACAAGACCGTCAGCAACCGCCTGGACGGCGAGGGCTTGTCCTTCGTCGCCGAGCTGACCTCGGACTCGACGCGGAAGGACGACCTGACCGGCAAGGTCGAGGTCTACGCCAAGGCGGGCGTCCCGGTCTACCTGGTCCTCGACATGCAGAACGAGCAGGCCACCGTCTTCTGGTCCCCGAGCGGCAGCGGATACGAGGGGCGCCTGACCAAGTCGTTCGGCGAGAGGCTGGACATCCCGGAGCCTCTCAACTGCACACTCGACACCTCCGGCTTCAAGGCCCCCTGACCCAGCCGCTACCCCACCGGAACCGTCAACCCCCAAGCCCCCGCCCGTACCACCCACGTCCGGGTCCGCACCGGGCCCGAGATCGTCGCGTCCGCGCGGTAGCGGAAGTGGGCGCCCGAGACGGTGACCGTGCGGGCCTCGGCGAGCAGGGGGGACGCCTCCGCGCCGACCGAGAGGGGGCGGACCTCGACGCGGGCCGTTCCCGCGGCCGTGGGCGTCACCGATACGGACTCCACCGGCTGGCGCAGGTCGATCAGGGTCTCGCCGTCCACCTCGACGCGCAGCCGGGCGGGGCCCGCCTCGGGGACCGGGGTGAGAGGGGAGGGGCGGGCCGGGAGCAGCGTGCGGACGAGGGACCTGCAGGTGTGCAGCCAGGGCCACGGAGGGGCCGGCTCCCCGTCCACCGCCCCCCGCTCCCGCACCGCACCGAGCGGCGGGATCCGCAGCGCGCCGAGCACCACCCCGTCGCTGTCGTCCACCAGCAGGTCCATCCGCCGCTCCGCCCCGTCCAGCACGGCCCGCGCCGCCGCCACCGCGCTCGTCGGCACCCCCAGCGACCGCGCGAGCGCCGACGCGCCGCCCACCGGCACCAGCGACAGCGCACATCCGGCCAGCTCCCGCTGCCGGTGCAGCAGGCTCACCGCCCGCACCAGCGCCCGGTCGTCCCCGACGAGCACCGGCCGCCGCGAACCCCGCCGCCGCAGCGCCCGCGCGAACTCCTCCGGGCCGTCCGGCAGACACACCTTCGTCCCGGCCGCACCCGCGCTGAGCACGTCCTTCGCGATCCGTACGGACTCGCCGTCGGTGCGGCGGGCGACAGGATCCACGACCACCAGGAGCTGATCGGGAGTGGACGAAGACGTCGCGGATGATGTCGCGGAAGTCGCCACCTCGGCCCTGCCTCGCTTCCTCGGGTAGCATCTTTGTGCAAGAGCCCCTTGCGCTATTGCGCCAGGGGCTTCGTCTATTCCGGGGCATCCGGTCCGACGGTTGGCGGCCAACGACGGTCGCGGTGCACGCGGCGGTGATCCTCCGTGTACGCCCTCGACCATGGACATGCCCCGCCCGGAAGGGGTGTACGCGCGTGCCCGCACTTGTGCTGCTCGGTGCTCAGTGGGGTGACGAAGGCAAGGGAAAGGCGACGGACCTGCTCGGCGGATCCGTCGATTATGTGGTGCGCTACCAGGGCGGCAACAACGCCGGCCACACGGTGGTCGTGGGCGATCAGAAGTACGCCCTGCACCTGCTCCCTTCCGGAATCCTGTCCCCCGGCTGCACGCCGGTCATCGGCAACGGCGTCGTCGTCGACCCGTCGGTCCTGTTCTCCGAGCTGAGCGGGCTGAACGAGCGCGGCGTCGACACGTCCAAGCTCCTGATCAGCGGCAACGCGCACATCATCACGCCGTACAACGTGACGGTGGACAAGGTGACCGAGCGCTTCCTCGGCAAGCGCAAGATCGGCACCACCGGGCGCGGCATCGGCCCGACCTACGCCGACAAGATCAACCGCGTCGGCATCCGCGTCCAGGACCTGTACGACGAGTCGATCCTGACGCAGAAGGTCGAGGCGGCCCTCGACGTCAAGAACCAGATCCTCACCAAGCTCTACAACCGCCGCGCGATCGCCGTGGACCAGGTGGTCGAGGAGCTGCTGGGCTACGCGGACAAGCTCGCGCCGTACGTCGCCGACACCGTGCTGATCCTGAACCAGGCGCTGGAGCAGGACAAGGTGGTCCTCTTCGAGGGCGGCCAGGGCACGCTGCTGGACATCGACCACGGCACGTACCCCTTCGTCACCTCCTCCAACCCGACCGCGGGCGGCGCCTGCACGGGCGCGGGCGTGGGCCCGACGAAGATCAGCCGGGTCATCGGCATCCTGAAGGCGTACACCACCCGTGTCGGCGCCGGCCCGTTCCCGACGGAGCTGTTCGACGAGGACGGCGAGGCGCTGCGCCGCATCGGCGGCGAGCGGGGCGTCACCACCGGCCGTGACCGCCGCTGCGGCTGGTTCGACGCGGTCATCGCCCGCTACGCGACCCGCGTGAACGGCCTGACCGACTTCTTCCTCACCAAGCTCGACGTCCTCACCGGCTGGGAGCAGATCCCGGTCTGCGTCGCCTACGAGATCGACGGCAAGCGCGTCGAGGAACTGCCCTACTCGCAGACCGACTTCCACCACGCGAAGCCCGTCTACGAGATGCTGCCGGGCTGGTCGGAGGACATCTCGAAGGCCAAGTCGTTCTCCGACCTCCCGAAGAACGCCCAGGCCTACGTCAAGGCCCTGGAGGAGATGTCCGGCGCCCCGATCTCCGCGATCGGCGTGGGCCCGGGCCGCGACGAGACGATCGAGATCAACTCGTTCCTGTGAGTTCTCCTCCCGGGGACCTGAAGATCTGATGGGGCGGCCGGTGCGGTGAATCCGGCCGGCCGTCCCGCTCGGGAGGGTGACCACTGCGTCCGTCGTGGAGGAAGCGGGATGCTGGAGCCACGAGCCTGACCCCCGTCGCCGACTGGTACCCCCGTTGCGTCGATGGGGGTGGCAGCTTGATGGGCGGGACGCCGAACGCGCGGGTCCAGGTGAACCGCGTACCCAGAAAGCCCGTCCGCCGCCAGGACGACCGGACCATCGCCATCGACCTCTGGCTGTGCCGGGACGGAGTCTTCGACTCGGATGCGGCGCTGCACCTCGCCTCCGCGGAGGCCCCCCGTGCTGCACGCCCAGCTCTGCTACGCCCTCGACGACGACACTGCCGCCCTCATCGTGGAGAGCAAGCGGCCCGCATGCCGCAACGGGGTGTCCACCCGTCGCAGGAACCTGTAAGCCAGGCCCGTAGGGACCGAACCCGGCTGCTTGCCCGCGGTCGCCGTTCGGCCGCTGGCCGAAACCCGTGCGTCAACCTCCCCCCGGCGTACGGGTTTCTGGGCGTGTGTCGCCCCAGTGGTCACCATGCGTTCCTTACGGATCACCGTCCCGGGCCCGTGGCCGCCCGCGGCCACGCGGGATGACCGTCAATCAGAAGCGGTGTTGTGTGAGCGGGCCATGCCGGTCGTAGGCGGCGGGACACAGGGGTTCGGTGCAGGTGGTGGGGGAGGTGCGACCTCAGGAGGTGCCAGGCGCTGGGGGCGTTGGTTGCGGGCGATGCAGATGATGATCGCGGCGTAGAGCAGGGCGGCTGTCATATCCGCCAGGGCCAGTTGCCAGGGTGCGTCCGCTGCGGTGTCGTCGGAGGACAGCCCGCCGACTGTGGCGGCGGATACGCCGAAAGCGAGCAGGTTGTTCAGGGCGTGCAAGGCGATGGCGGCTTCCAGGCCGCCTGTGCGGAGGGTCAGCCATCCCGCCACGAGGCCGAAGACCAGCAGATCGAGAAAGCCCCAGGTGGTGCCCCAGCCGTGGGCGGTGGCAAACAGTGCGGCCTGGGGGAGCACTACGAGCCACCGGGAGCGCAGGAAGGCCCCGACCGCTTGGGTGAGCCAGCCCCGGAAGAGGTACTCCTCGGCAGCGGCCTGCACTGGGACGAAGACGGCCAGGACGGCGAGAGACGTAAGGAAGGGTGACAAGCCGACCCATGCCGCGGAGTCCTCGGAGGCCGAACCGTCGCCCGGCAGGAAGAGGGAGGTTGACGTGAGCAGGGCCACCGGGGCGAGAGCGGCCAGCAGGCACCGGGCCAGCCAGCCCTTCCGCAGCCGTCCAGTGACCGACGACAGTGTGCCGGCGGGCCGCCGCTCGGTGGACCGTACGGCCAGCAGGATGAAGGGCAGGGCAACGGCGATGTACGTCAGGTCCAGTGCCGTATTGCGCAGCGGCCCTAAGTCCACGCCACCGTCGGGGAGTTCCGGGTATCCGGCTGCCGTCCCCAGCGCGTAGGAGAAGAGGTAGAGCATGAGCACGGTCACGAGCCAGCTCAGCAGGAACAGCACAGCGCCGAGCAGCGGCCGCCACCAGCGGTGACGACCGGTGCGCCGGCCCATGCGGTGATAGGCGAAGCCGGCGGGATCCGGGGATGCAGTGGTCATGATCGGCAGCATGGCAACCGCAGGTGGTCGAAAAATCCGCCCTCAGCAGGAATGCCTGTCAGCCCACGGGCGGATGCCTTGCGTCCTTTCCGGACATCGCTCAGGCGGCTGCCGGGGCCCTATAGGGGTGCAGACCTGACGGTGTGACGTTTTCGCGGGGGTCGACGCTGTGGTGTGCAGGGGTCGATCCACCTCGGTTCCTGGCGAGTTGAGCGGAACCTGAGGTTTCGGGGTGGCGGTAGTGGCCAGTCCGGTTTACGCCTTCCCGCGCACGGCTTGCGATAGATCGTCCGCTTCTGTCCGCCGGACTTGCGAAAAACATCCCGTCTGCGCGTCCTGGATCAACGAAAATTTCAGGGCATATCCGCATCAAGATCTGGAACTCTTGATCAACACGGGGTTAGGTTCTTCACCGCCCCCGGCAGAGAAGCCCGGGGGTGCGGGCACCGCCACTTCCGACGCACACGGTTTCCAGGCCATGAGTGCACCGGTCGGCAGCGCCCGCACCGTCTTACCCGAAGGACCACGATAGTGAATCGTCGGCATATCCGCATGGGTGCGATTGCCGCTCTGGCCGCTCTCACCCTCGGTGTCACCGGTACCACGGCGGCCCAGGCCACCACCCACCGCGAGACGGCCGCTGCCGCTTCCGCTTCCGCCGCCCCGGAGTTCGATGCGGCCTTCGAGTTCTCCTCGCCCGAGGCCTGGGCCAGCTACCTCGACACCCCCGAAGGCAAGGAGCTCCTCAGGGAGGAAGGCCTCACCAAGCAGCAGGTGGTCTCCGCCGCCGGCACTGACGGCTTCGCCGCCAAGGGGTTTCTGGACAAGCTGAAGAAGAAGGCCTTGAAGAAGGCCTTCAACGCGCTGCCCGACTCCTGGCAGAAGAAGCTGACCGACTGGGCGAAGAAGGGCAAGGGCTACTTCAAGGAGAAGTGGAACTCCCTCCCGGGCTGGGTGAAGAAGGCGCTGACCCTGGGTGGCGCGATCTCCGTCAAGACCGCCATCGAGTGGCTCATCGACATCACCCTGTGATGTACCTGATCTCCTGATGGCGCCCCTCCCCGGGGGCTGGAACACCCATGTGCGCCCCACGGTCTTTCCTCCTGCCGTGGGGCGCACATCCTTGCCGACACCTACCACGCCACGGAGGCCTCCATGACCGAAACCGGTAGCCCTGAGCAGGTACGGGAGTTCAGCCCGGCCCAGTACGTTGCCCCATATCTGCTGCTCATCATCGGCAACGCCGGGGTGCAGAACGCGCCCGCCGGCGAACGGCCCGTGCTGTTTTGTCTGTTCACTGCCATCGCCGCGCTTGGTGTTCTGTCCGCCGTCGTACGCCTGAAGCGCATGTGGAACACGCACCGACGCCGCATCCTGCCCACATGGACCCGCTTCCTCGGGCTGCTTCTCGCGCTGTACGGGCTGTACGTCGTCTACCGCGTCATCGGGGGCATCACCGGATAGATCGCCCTACCCCTCGCTCGCCGGTCAACCGTCACGGGCATAGCCTGAAACCGTATCCCCGCGTGCGTCGGCCAGAAGAAGGTGAGTGCGATGCGCGTGATGCTCAAGGCGTCCATGGACACCGAGAAGGCCAACGAGGCCATCAGGAACGGCACGCTGCCGAAACTGATCCAGGAATCGGTGGAGCAGATCAAGCCCGAGGCGGCCTATTTCACCTCCGAGCACGGCAAGCGCACGGCCTACCTGGTCTTCGACATGCAGGACAGCTCGCAGATGCCGGTGATCAGCGAGCCGTTCTTCATGCAGCTCGGGGCGGAGATCACCTACACGCCGGTGATGAACATGGAGGACGTGCAGAAGGGGCTCGCCCAGCTGGGACGCTGATCCTCAGCTGAACACGATCATCGACCCCTGCGCCAGGCTCCGTGTCGCCGCCGCGTGCAGGCCCAGCCAGACGTGGCGTTCGCGGGCGAAGGGGCTGGGGTCGTACGGGGCGGGGACGGCCGGTTCCTCGAGTTCCGTGGGGCCGCGCGGGGGTTCCGGTGCGGCCGGGGGGTTGGCCGGGTCGATGCCGAGGGTGGGGGCGACGTACTCCAGTTCCCGCAGGAGGGACTGGGCGGAGCCCAAGGGGCCGCCGCCCGCGAGGAGTTCGTCGCTGGACAGCGGCGCCGGGAAGTCGACGGGGACGTACGCGCCCGCGTGGTCGTAGTGCCAGACCAGGTGGGACTGCTGGGCCGTCGACTCGAACATCTCCAGCAACTGCTCGTAGTCGCCGCCGAGTTCGTCCACCGGCGTCACCGGCAGCCCGCACACCTGGAGCAGATACGCGCGCCGCAGGAAGTGCAGTGCGTCGTAGTCGAATCCCGCGACCGGGGCGACCTCGCCGGACAGGCCCGGCATGTACTGGTACACCGGCACCGGCGGCAGCCCCGCCTCGGCGAGCACGGTGTTGTACTGCGCGAGTTCCTCGGCGAACGGATTGTCGGGCGTGTGGCACAACACGTCGACGAGCGGTACCAGCCACAGGTCACAGGCCAAAGAGGGCTCCTCACACAGCACGGTGGACGAGAGTGGTCAGGGAAGGGTACGGCGTCTTCGTGCAGGTCCCATACCCATACGGACAAAGACGACGCAGCCTCGCTCGTACCCGCCTTCCCGCGACCGCTCACTCACCCGTCAGACGCTCGATCAGCGCGAGCCCGTGCGCGTTGTACGACTCGACGATCGCGCGGGCGGCATCGATGTCACGGCGCGACAGCGCATCGACCAGATCGGTGTGTCCGGACCACAGCCGGCCCCGCAGATCGGGCAGCCGCCGCAGCTGCTGCACCACACACACCCAGGTCTGCACCCGCAACCGGTGCAGGAAATCGCTCAGGTACGGATTGCCGAACAGCGCCCCGAGCTCACGCCAGAACCGCAGGTCGTAGCCGATCAGGACGGTGAGGTCCCCGGCGAGGGCCGCCCGCTGGGCCTCCTCGCCGCGCCGCCGCACCCCGGCGAGGGCGGCGGCGACCCGCGGCTCGTCCGGCATGAGGTGGGCGAGGCGTCCGTCGGTCAGCGCGTGGAACATGCCGTCGGTCACCATGCTGCGCGCCTCGATCATGCCGCGGAAGTCGTCCACGGAGTACTCGTGCACGCGGAACCCGCGATGCTGGTCGGCGTCCAGCAGCCCCTGCGCCGACAGATCGACCAGCGCCTCCCGCACGGGCGTCGCGGACACTCCGTACTGGTCGGCGATCTCCTTGACGGTGAACTCCTGCCCCGGCTGCAGCCGCCCGGCCAGCACCTCGTCACGGAGCGCGTCGGCGATCTGCTGCCGCAGGGTGCTGCGGGTCACGGCGACGTTGCCGCTGATGCCGGGCATGGTCGGGCGTCTCCCTCGTCGCAAAGCCGGTGACGTGCTCGTACCGGAGCACACAGGTCCGTTCAGGACCGGGCGGTCCCTACGAGCACGTCACCTTACGCGTTCGGGCCCGGCACCCCCACTCATGCGTTCGAGCCGGGCACCCCATGCCCTTACCGGCGCCGCTACTCCACGTGCGCGTCCGCCACCGACAGTGCCGCGTCCAGCACCGCCAGCCCCTCCTTCAGCTCCGCCTCGCTCGCGTTGCACGGCGGCACCGCGTGGGTGCGGTTCATGTTCACGAAGGGCCACAGGCCGCCCTTCTTCGCGGCGGCGGCGAACGCGGCCATCGGGGCGTTCGCCTCACCGGCCGCGTTGTACGGCACCAGCGGCTCGCGCGTGGCACGGTCGCGCACCAGCTCCACCGCCCAGAACATGCCGACGCCCCGCACCTCGCCCACGCTCGGGTGCCGCTCGGCCAGCTCACGCAGCCCCGGGCCGAGGACGGTCTCACCGAGGCGCGCCGCGTTCTCGACGACGCCCTCCTCCTCCATCACGTTGATCGTCGCGACGGCGGCGGCACAGGCCAGCGGGTGCCCGGAGTACGTGAGCCCGCCCGGGTAGGCCCGCTTGCCGAAGGTCTCGGCGATCTCCCCGGAGATGGCGACCCCGCCCAGCGGCACATAGCCGGAGTTCACACCCTTGGCGAAGGTCATCAGGTCGGGCACGACGTCGTACAGCTCCGCCGCGAACCACTTGCCGGTCCGCCCGAACCCGGCCATCACCTCGTCCAGGATCAGCACGATCCCGTACGTGTCGCACAGCTCCCGCACACCCGCGAGATAACCGGCCGGCGGCACCATGATCCCCGCCGTGCCCGGGATGGTCTCCAGGACGATCGCGGCGATGGTGGCGGGCCCCTCGAAGACGATCGTGGTCTCCAGGTGCTCCAGCGCCCGCGCGCACTCCTGCTCCTCGGTCTCGGCGTAGAAACGGGAGCGGTACAGGAAGGGCGTCCAGAAGTGCACGACGCCGTTCGAGGCGCTGTCCGAGGCCCAGCGGCGCGGGTCGCCGGTGAGGTTGATCGCCTGCTGGGTGCCGCCGTGGTACGAGCGGTACGCGGAGAGCACCTTCGGGCGGCCCGTGTGCAGCCGGGCCATGCGCACCGCGTGCTCGTTGGCGTCGGCGCCGCCGTTGGTGAAGAAGATCTTGTCCAGGTCGCCCGGGGTCCGCTCGGCTATCAGCCGGGCCGCCTCCGAGCGCGCCTCCACGGCGAACGCGGGCGCGAAGGTGGTCATCTTCGCCGCCTGCTCCTGGATCGCGGCGACGACCTTCGGGTGCTGGTAGCCGATGTTGGTGTAGACGAGGCCGCTGGTGAAGTCGAGGTAGCGGCGCCCGTCGTAGTCCCAGAAGTACGACCCCTCCGCTCCGGCGACGGCGAGCGGGTCGATGAGCTCCTGCGCGGACCAGGAGTGGAAGACGTGCGCACGGTCGGCGGCCTTCACGGCGGCCCCGACCTCGGGGTTCGGCTGAGGGGTCTGAGGGGTCATGCGCCCGAGCGTAGGCGGCGGCCGGGGGGCGGGGACATCGGCGGCCTGTCTGCGGTCGGGAGGTTTCCGCGACAGGTTGTCGACAGCCGAGGGGGGCCGGGGGCCGGGGCCGCCCATGAAGTCACTTGACAGCAAGCTGTCGTCATGACAGGATTCTGTCATCAGGAGGCGTCGGGAGGCGTCACCCCCACTCACCCCCAGGGAGCGGTCATGGCGACTCGCAAGCCCGTCCACCTCGCCGTCTACGACACCTTCGCCGACTGGGAGACCGGCCACGCCACCGCACACCTCGTCCAGGCCGGCTACGAGGTCCGCACCGTCGGCCCCACCGCCGACCCCGTGACCAGCATGGGCGGACTCCGCGTCGTCCCCGACCTCGCGCTCGACGCGCTGCGCCCCGAGGACAGCTCGCTGCTGATCCTCGTCGGCGCCGCCCTGTGGGACGAGGGCGACAGCCTCGCCCCCTTCACGCGTGCCGCCCGCGCCTTCCTCGACGCCGGGGTGCCCGTCGCCGCGATCTGCGGCGCCACCGCCGGGCTCGCCCGCGAGGGCCTGCTCGACGACCGGGCGCACACCAGCGGCTCGCCCTACTACCTCGCCGCGACCGGATACGCGGGCGGCGAGCGGTACGCCGAGACGGACGCCGTCACCGACGACGGGCTGGTCACCGCCGGGCCGACCGAGCCGGTCGCCTTCGCCCGCGAGATCTTCCGGCTGCTCGACGCCTACGACGAGAAGGCGACCGACGCCTGGTACCGGCTGTTCCACGACTCGGACGCGGACGCGTACGCCGAGCTGCAAGAGGCACTGGCGTGAGCAGACAGCGACAGGACCTGCTCAGCCGCGGCGCCCTCGGTGTCTTCCGCCTCAACGGCCAGTTCCTCGCCATCGCCGAGGAACTGGCCCGGCCCGCCGGGCTCACCGCCGCCTGGTGGCAGGTGCTCGGCGCGGTCCTCACCGAACCGCTTCCGGTGTCCGGCATAGCCAGGACCATGGGCATCACCCGGCAGAGCGTCCAGCGCATCGCCGACCTGCTGGTCGACCGGGGCCTCGCCGAGTACCGCCCCAACCCCGCGCACCGCCGCGCCAAACTCCTCGCGCCGACCGAGGAGGGCCGGGCCGCGATCGCCCGGATAGACCCCGGGCACGCGGCCTTCGCGGAGCGCCTGGCGAAGGCGTACGGAGAGGCGGAACTCGCCCGCGCGGTGACGGCGTTGGAACGCCTGTCCGAGGCCCTCGACGAACTGGACGGGCCTGTTACGGAACCGTAGAGATAGCCCAGCTCACCCCGCACCCGCCCCGCACTATCCTCGGGATGTTGCTCACTGGGGGGAAGGCGGCGCAGCGATGGAGAAGCTCGGGCCGGGGGATCCGCAGAGGATCGGGGCGTACCGGCTGCTCGCGCGGCTCGGGGCCGGGGGGATGGGGCACGTCTATCTGGCCCGTTCCGAACGGGGGCGCACGGTCGCCGTGAAGCTCGTACGGGAGGAGCTGGCCCGGCAGGAGGAGTTCCGGGCGCGCTTCCGCCAGGAGGTGCAGGCCGCGCGGCAGGTCGGCGGCCACTGGACGGCGCCCGTCCTGGACGCGGACACCGAGGCCGCCGTGCCGTGGGTGGCCACCGGGTACGTCGCCGGGCCGAGCCTCCAGCAGGTCGTCGGGCACGACCACGGGGCGCTGCCGGAGCGTTCGGTCCGCATCCTCGCCGCCGGGCTCGCGCACGCGCTGAAGGACATCCACGCGGCCGGCATCGTCCACCGCGACCTCAAACCCTCCAACGTGCTCGTCACCATCGACGGGCCGCGCGTCATCGACTTCGGCATCGCACGCGCCCTGCAGACGGTGACCGACGGCGGCCTCACCCGCACCGGCGCGCTCGTCGGCTCGCCCGGCTTCATGGCGCCCGAGCAGGTGCGCGGCGACCGCATCACCCCGGCCTGCGACGTCTTCTGCCTCGGCTCCGTCCTCGCCTACGCCGCCACCGGCAAGCTCCCCTTCGGCACCGCCAACAGCGGTGTGCACGCGCTGATGTTCCGGATCGCGCAGGAGGAGCCGGACCTGGAGCAGATCCCCGAGGGGCTCGCGGATCTGGTCCGCGACTGCCTGAAGAAGGACCCGGCCGCGCGCCCGAGCCTCGACGAGGTCCTGACCCGCACCGGCGCCGAGGACACGGTCACCGAGGGCCGCTCCCGCGACCCGTGGCTCCCGAGCGCCCTGGTCGCTCAACTCGGCCGTCATGCCGTGCAGTTGCTGGACACGGAGGACCCGGAAGCGCCGGCACCGACGCCGACGGCCGTATCCGGTACGCCAGCCGCGGCGACACCGTCCGGCAACGCGGGTCCCTCCGGCAGCGCGGGTGCCGCCCCCGCCGCCACGCCCGAACACGCCCCCGCCGACGACGACTCGGCCGCGTCAGCCGACAGCGCCGGCCCGCCTCCGCCCGGGCAGCCCGGCAGCGGGGGCCCGGTGAATCACCTGCCCACGGTGGTCGTCGGTGGGCAGAGCGGCCCCAGCAGCCCCACGCCGCCACCGAGCCCCGCCACCCCGGCCGGCGGCTACGGCCACCCGCAACAGCACCCTCAGCCCTCCGCGTACGGCTACCCCTACAACGGCCACCACGCGGGCGCCGGCGCCACCCCGCCGTACGGCCCCCCGCCCTTCTACGGGCCTCCCGGCCCCGGCCAGGACCCCCGCCGTGACGGCCGGTCCTCCACCGCCGTCCTCGTACTGATCGCCCTGGTCGTCGCGCTCATGGCGGGCGGCACGGTGTACGCCCTGATGAGCGGCGGCGAGAAGAACAACCAGGCCGAGGACCCCACAACACCGCCTCAGCCGTCCACCACCGCACCCCATACCACCACGGGCCCCACCACCGACCCGAAACAGCCGAGCACCACCGCACCCCCGTCCGACGGGGCGATCCCCACCGCGTACCTGGGGACGTGGTCCACCACCATCGACAACGCCAGCGGTGTGCACAGCCGCGAACTCACCATCCAGCAGGGCGAGACCGGCGACACGGTCCTGTCCCTCGTCGCGGACGGCCCCACCGGGAACGGCACCTACCACTGCGTCTTCGAGGCCGACCTGACCTCGGCCTCCGGCGACAGCCTCCGCATCGGCCCGTCCACGGTCACCGTCGGCCAGCCCCGCTCCGCCTGCACCCCGGGCTCCGCCAGCGAGATCACCCTCCTCCCGGACGGCTCCCTGAGACGCGTGAACACCAGCAACGGCGACGAGCTGACGTACGAACGCGACTGACACGGGCCGACCAGCGGTCCACCTACCTCGGCTCCGGCGGCCGCTGCCTCGGCATGTTCGGGCGCGGCTGGCCCTGCGGGGACGGAAACCGGCCGTTCGACAGCCCCGACTCCTGCCGACCCCCGTTCGCCACCGCCGTCTGGATGCCCAGCGGCGCGCCCCCCGTCCGGAACTCCACCATCCAGTCGGCCGTCTCCACCCGCACCAGCTCCGTGACGTCCTCCGAGAAGCGGCGCAGCACATTCAGGCACCGTTCCGCCGCCTCGCTCGCCGTCCCCTCCGCCGGCCCCAGCACCTCCCGCACGCACTCCGCCGCCCAGTCGAACTGCAGCGCCTGCAGCCGCCGCTGCACCGCCTGCGCCGTCGCCACGTCCCTTATCCACCCGGACGTCACCCCGAAGAACCGGTCACCGGCCACGCACGCCACGCCGAGCAGCAGCGCCAGATACCCCCAGGGCGCGACCCCGCCGACCACCCCGGTCAGATCCAGCAGCGGCAGCGCCGCCCCGGTCACCGCCCCCGCCGCCGCCCCGCCGCGCAGCGCCCGCGCGCACCGCCGTTTCCACACCCGGTCCGCGAGATACCAGGCGGCCGTGTCCAGCGCCCCGCGCTCCACCCACCGGTACAGCTCGTCGAGCCGGGCCGCGGGCTCGCCCCAGTCGCCGAGCGGAAAGACCCGCCCGCTCAGATCCCCCGGCCCGAACGCTCTCGGCCCGGAAGCCCCCGGCCGGGACCCGCCCGCCCCCTCGCCGCGCAGCTCACCGCGTCCGTCCTGAGGCCGACCCTCGGGCTGCATCTCCGGCTGACCCACCCGGTACTCCCAACTGACCGCACTGACCGAACTGACCGCACGGACCGTGCCCGACCCGTTACGGGCCCGACTGATCCGACTGATCCCCGACCGCCCCCGGTCGGCACGTACCGTTCACGCCGTGCACGAAGCGTGACGCCTGGTGTCGATGTGGCGGACCCTTCCTACCGCCCAATGGGTGGCGATGACGGAGGTTCAGCCGCTTTTCCGCCCGTAAGGGGGCCTTGATCAGGTATAGGGCCCCGGCCGGACTCACTCGAAAGAGTGCTGGGGCGACGGCTGCCCCGACCACGTAGGCTCGTGCCGAACGGGAAAATCACCCGAGCGACGCAGTGACGATGGGAGCTGATCGTGATCCCCGGTGGTGGCCAGCCGAACATGCAGCAGTTGCTCCAGCAGGCCCAGAAGATGCAGCAGGACCTGGCCAAGGCGCAGGAGGAGCTCGCGCGCACGGAGGTGGACGGCCAGGCCGGCGGCGGCCTGGTGAGGGCCACCGTGACCGGCTCCGGAGAGCTGCGCGCGCTGAAGATCGACCCGAAGGCGGTGGACCCGGAGGACACCGAGACCCTCGCCGACCTGATCGTCGCGGCGGTCCAGGCGGCCAACGAGAACGCGCAGACGCTCCAGCAGCAGAAGCTCGGCCCGCTCGCCCAGGGCCTGGGCGGCGGCAGCGGCATCCCCGGCCTGCCTTTCTAAGACAGGCCGAAGCCCTCTACCGTACGTAGTGAAGGAACCCCAGGAAGGACGGCAGTCCGTTGTACGAAGGCGTGGTGCAGGACCTCATCGACGAACTCGGGCGGCTGCCCGGCGTCGGTCCCAAGAGCGCCCAGCGGATCGCCTTCCACATCCTTCAGGCGGAACCGGCCGACGTACGGCGCCTCGCGCACGCCCTCATGGAAGTGAAGGCGAAGGTCCGCTTCTGTGCGACCTGCGGGAACGTGGCGCAGGAGGAGCAGTGCGGGATCTGCCGCGACGCCCGCCGCGACCCGGCCGTCATCTGTGTCGTGGAGGAACCGAAGGACGTCGTGGCGATCGAGCGGACCCGTGAGTTCCGGGGCCGCTACCACGTCCTCGGCGGCGCGATCAGCCCGATCGACGGGGTGGGTCCCGACGACCTGCGTATACGGGAACTTCTCGCGCGGTTGGCCGACGGGACGGTCACCGAGCTGATCCTGGCCACGGACCCGAATCTGGAAGGCGAGGCCACGGCCACGTACCTCGCCCGCATGATCAAGCCCATGGGCCTGAAGGTCACCCGCCTGGCCAGCGGCCTCCCGGTGGGTGGCGACCTGGAATACGCGGACGAGGTCACGCTCGGCCGCGCCTTCGAGGGGAGACGACTCCTAGATGTCTGATGCCACGCTGCACGCGACCGACCAGAACCCCGACGACTTCGCGGTCCAGATCGCGGATCAGATCGAGAGCTTCCTGGTCGCCGTCACGGAGGTGGCGAAGGGCGACGAGCCGGACTCGGCGGTCCCCTTCCTCCTCCTGGAGGTCTCCCAGCTCCTCCTGGCCGGCGGCCGTCTCGGAGCCCACGAGGACATCGTCCCCGACGAGCGCTACGAGCCCGACCCCGGCCCGGAGCCGGACGTGGACGAGCTCCGCGAGAACCTCGCCCGCATGCTGGACCCGATCGACGTCTACTCCGAGGTCTTCGACCCCTACGAGCCCCGCAAGGCGCCGGTTCCCGCCCGCATCTCGGACGACCTGACCGACGTCATCACCGACCTCCGCCACGGCATGGCCCACTACCGCGCGGGCCGCACCACGGAGGCCCTGTGGTGGTGGCAGTTCTCGTACTTCTCCAACTGGGGCAGCACCGCGTCCGCGACCCTGCGCGCACTCCAGTCGGTGGTGGCCCACGTCCGCCTGAACCAGCCCCTGGCGGAGCTGGACGGCCTGGACACCGACCAGGGCATGGGCGACGACACCCTGGAGTTCGAGGCGGGCAAGGTCATGGCGGAGGAGATCGCGGGCCCGCTGGGGATGCGCCCGGTGCAGTAACCGGCCACCGCGGCCGGGAGTTGCCGGTTCGTGTCCCAAGCGACGCGGTGCCGTTGCGCTGCCGCGTCGGGCTTCCCGCTAGCGTGACGGCTCTTGATCAGGGGCGGGAGCGGGGGGCCATGGAACACGGGCGTGCACGGGCGGGAGTGACGGTCCTGGTGGCGGCGGCAGCGGCGGCCCTGCTCGTGGGCTGCGGTCCCGAGAACAACGCGTCCTCGGCGTCGACGCCGCAGCCGTCCCCGTCGACCGCCACGCCGACGGACACCGCGACCACCACCCCCTCTGCCACGCCGACGGCCACCCCCAGCGCCACGCCGTCCGCGTCGCGCAAGCCGAGCGCGACGAACCGGCCGGCCGAACCGACGCCCCACCGCTCGACGCGGCCCGCCGCGCCCACCACCCTCAGCATGTTCGCCTCCACCGAGGGCGGCCGGCTCACCCTCGAACGGGGCGGCGCTGCCCAGGAGTTCAGCGTCACCATCCACAACGGCAACACGCGCGCGTACCCGCAGCTGTACGTCGCCTGCCAGATCGAGATCATGAGGGACACGGGCCCGGTCCTGGAGTCGGGCGGCCTCGTCCTGGAACGCCGCGACCCGGCGACGGGCGCCTGGCGGCGGGCCGACATGCGGGTGGCCAACGACGTGTTCCCGCACTACCTGTACCCGGACGGCACCCCGCTGGCCCGTGAGGCCGCCCGCGTCGAGCGCTACCGGCTGCGCGCCCTGGACGAGGCCCCGACGGGCTCCACTCCGTTCCTCATCCGGCTCGTCGACACCTCCGCCCCGGAGCAGGCCACCGACGACGCGGCCGTCCCCCGGCGCACCTCGCTGATGCTCACCGTGACGTCCCCGAAGGGCTGACCCCCAGCGCCCGCGCCAGGACTTCCGGCACGACGTGGGGCGCGGTGGCGGTGGGGGCGCTGTACCAGCGCAGGGGCCAGGTGTTGCCGTCCAGGGCGGGGATGCCGATGTAGGTGACGGTGTGCTCGCCCCGGCCGCCGAACTGCTGGACGCCGAGGGGCCAGTCGTACGCGTGCACGGTGCCGGGCGGCAGCAGGAAGTACACCCAGCGTCCCCGTGCCGCCTCGCACACGATCGGTCCCGCGTCGTCGTCCGTCGCCTCGATCAGCTGCTCGGCGACCAGCTCCCCGCGTAAGCCCTCGATGCGTACGGCGTCGAAGTACACGCCGGTGAGGTGGAGTTGGTGACCGGCGAGGGGGACCCATCCGGGGCGGTGAATTGCGCTCGTCATGGTCACACGGTGGTGCCCGCGAGGCTACGGTCGGTAGTGACGCGTGGGTGACAGGCCGAGGTGTACCGGTCGGAGGTGCGTGCTGTGTCCCAGTCGCCGGTGATGTGGCGCTTCTGCGGCAACCAGTTGAAGCGCTGGCGCACGAAAGCGAACGTGAGCCGTGAGCAGTTGGCCGCGGCGAGCAATTACTCGCCGGACACGATCAAGGCGATGGAGCAGGGGGTGCGGATGGCCACGCCCAGGGTGCTGGATGTCGCCGACGAGTTGTGCCGGGCGGAAGGGATGCTCAGTGCGGCCAAGGACTACCTGAGCAGGGAAAAATTCCCGCCGAGGGCGCGGGAGTTCATGGAGCGCGAGAGAGAGGCGGTCGGCCACTGGTCGTACGAGTCGACGCTGATCCCGGGGCTGTTGCAGACGAAGGCATACGCTCGGGCGCTGATCGAGAACCGGTATCCGCCCCTGGACGATGAGACGGTCGAGGCGCGGATCGCGGCCCGCCTCGAACGGCAGGCCATCCTCACCGACCGGACCCCGCCGGTGGCGTTCAGCTTCATCCTCTACGAGGCGACGCTGAGCACCCCGTTCGTGGACGATGAGCAGCGGCGCCGTCTGCTGGAGGTCGCCGGCCTGCGCAACGTCACCCTGCAAGTGCTCCCGTTCGACCGGGCCATCGCGGCGGCGCTCATGGGTGCCATGGTGCTGCTGGACACGCGCGACCATGAGCGACTCGCCTTCGCCGAAGGGCCGTTCGCCAGCGAATTGTCGGCTGATCCCGAGGTTGTCAGCCGTGTTGCGGGGCGGCTTAGCATGATCCGTGCGCAGGCTCTCAGTCCTGAGGAGTCGGCCCGCTTCATCGAACGGATGGTGGTTCGCGATGACTGACCAGCTGACGTGGCGCAAGTCGAGCTACAGCGACGACGAGGGCGGCAACTGCGTAGAGGTAGCCCTCGCAACGCCCACCATCCACCTCCGTGACTCCAAGAACCCCACGGGCCCCCAGCTCCACATTCCCGCCCCCGCCTGGTCGGCGTTCATCGCCGCAGTTCAGCCCGGAGCTTGAGCCCCGGGTCCCGGGACCCGAGCTCTTCCCCATGGTTTTCTGGGTTTTCTGGTCTGGTTGAAAAACCCAACCAACCAAGCCTGAACGTGAGTTGAGCTGGCGTAACTCGTTAGTGTGACGTTCCGTGATCAGCTTGCGTCGCTGCGTAAAGCCGCTCTAGGTTCGCGGCAAACAACAGACATGAGTCGGCCCCGGCGGTGCGCCAACACCATTCCGGGGCCTGACCTACGGATCGAAGAAGAGGTTCGACCGTGGCTTACGCCTACCCTAGCCCCGCCCTCCCCTCCCCGTCCCACCCGATGGCCAAAACGGGGTACGGAAAACGCCTCGCAGGTGACGAAGACCCGCACGCTGACCCGGACTTCGCACATCTGAGCCCTCGTGAGCGCGAGATCGCCGTCTTCATCGACGCCCTCGACGAGGGCCACGCGATGGGGTACAAGGCGATCGCCGCCGAGCATCCCCGTTACGGCCAGCAGGCCGTGCGGTCGGCGATGGGCCGGATCACCCTCGCCGGCCATGTGCGCTGGATCAAGGAGCACATCACCGTCGAGGACAACTCGATGCGATGGGTCACGCGCACGTACTGGTCGCGTACCCGCAGGTCGGACGAGTGGTGGGACGACTTCGTGCGGGCGCGCCACGGCAAGGACGTCACCGAGCAGTACATGGGAGGGCTCGCCCGTGCCGACGAGGCCGAACAGGCCACGGGCGAGGCGGAACATGAGGCGGAACAGGATGCGGAACCTGCGCATGAGCCGCAGCCGCAGCCCCCTTCGCAGCCGCAGCAGGGATCGAAGTCGCGGTCGGAGTCCCGGTCGGAGCCTGCATCTGAGACCGACGAGCAGTACAGCACCGCCTACCAGACCCTCGCCGATCTCCGCACCGCCGACGCCCGGATGCCGCTGTCGGACGGCGACTGCCGTGCCCTCGAGTCGCTCGCCGCCGAGTGGCTGGCCCGTGGCGCCGCACCCGAGGACATCACGAGGGCCCTGACCGACGGGCTCCCGTCCACCGTCACCAACCCGGGCGGACTCGCCCGCAACCGATTGGAGAACAAGATGCCCCCGAAGAAGGCGAAGATCCGGCAGAAGGCGGTGCGCCGTGCGCGGGTGACCCGCGTGATCATGGCCTGCGGTCTGTGCGACGCGGACGAGCGGACCACGGAGATCGTCAGCGGGCTGTGCCGTGAGTGCCTGGATGCGATCGAGGCGGAAGGGCCGGTCTACGGGTACGTCCCGGACACTTTCCTGCCCGGCCCCCGCGAGCCCGGCGGCGGCCTCCCCCCTGGCGCCGACGAGGTCATCGACGTCACCGACCGTGTCAACGCCCTCCGCGAGGCGGCGGGACTGACCTCACGGAACGGACGCCGCGGGTGACCGTCCAGGGCGATGGCGGTGTCCTGCCTGTGCGGATCGTCGGCGCTCTCGCCGCGCGCGTGAAGGCTTTTGCCGTGGCCTGCCGACGGCCCGTCGACGTCGTGGTCGCGGACGCGGTGGAGGAATACCTCGATGCGCATCCGGACCATGAGCGGCTGCGGGCCGCCGGTCTCGCGGCCCTGCGGAGGTACGAGGCGGAACACGGCCCCTTCACGGAGGACGAGATCGCGGCCGCCGACGCGCGGATCGACCGGCTCTTGAGTGCCGAGGGGGAGAAGCACGAAGGCCCTCGTACCGAGGACCGCGCGGAGTGGAGGAACGAATGAGCGTGCAGGAGATGCCGGTCGGGGCACCATGGTGTCGAGGAGGCGACGCCATGACCCCCAAGACCGAGCAGCAGCCGCAGATGTCCGTCGAGGAGTTCGAGGAGCTGGAACGCCATGCCCCAGAGACCGTGTGGCTGGAGTTCATCAACGGGAAGGTCGTCGTCAAGCCCATGGCGGACGGCAACCACCGCGAAATGATCGCGTGGCTGCAACGGGTGTGCATGCAGCACCGGCCGGATCTGTGGCTGCACTCGGAGAGCGGCCTGCAGACGGAGCGGTACCGCAAGGGGCGTGCCCGCGCGGATGGCGTTCTCGTCCGAGTGGGCGGGTTGAGGGGGCACGGCGAATGGTCGGAGTCGGAGGGCGTGCTCATGGCGGTGGAGGTCACCTCTCATGATTGCGACACCCATCAGCGCGACCGGGTCGAAAAGCCCGACGGTTATGCCGCCGCGGGCATCCCCGTCTACCTCCTCATCGACCGGGACGACTGCTCGGTCGTCGTCTTCAACCAGCCGGAGGACGGACGCTACCGCCACCAGGAGAAACTGCCCTTCGGCGCCTCTGTGAAGCTCCCCGACCCCGTGAACATCATCCTCGACACCGAACCCCTCAAGGAGTTCGTCGACTGAGCCTGCGTGTGACACGGGTCGCTTTTCCGAGTGGTCCGCGTGCCCCTGGGCATGAGCCCTCCTGCACGAGTGCCCGGATGTCTCACCATGCGATATCGCGGAGGGGATTTTCGGGCGCTCGATAGACTGACTGCCGACCGCGGCCTGCACACATGTGTACGGACCGTGGAAAACGACGGACTGAGCGAGGAGCGCACGTGGGCCTTGTCGTGCAGAAGTACGGAGGCTCCTCCGTAGCCGATGCCGAGGGCATCAAGCGCGTCGCCAAGCGGATCGTGGAAGCCAAGAAGAACGGCCACCAGGTGGTCGCCGTGGTTTCCGCGATGGGCGACACGACGGACGAGCTGATCGATCTCGCAGAGCAGGTTTCCCCGATCCCTGCCGGGCGCGAGCTCGACATGCTGCTGACCGCCGGAGAGCGGATCTCCATGGCCCTGCTGGCCATGGCGATCAAAAACCTGGGCCACAACGCCCAGAGCTTCACCGGCAGCCAGGCAGGTGTCATCACCGACTCGGTCCACAACAAAGCCCGCATCATCGATGTCACGCCGGGCCGGATCCAGGCCTCGGTGGACGAGGGCAACATCGCCATCGTCGCCGGGTTCCAGGGCGTCAGCCAGGACACCAAGGACATCACCACCCTCGGGCGGGGCGGGTCCGACACCACGGCCGTGGCGCTCGCCGCCGCGCTGAACGCCGAGGTGTGCGAGATCTACACCGACGTCGACGGTGTGTTCACCGCCGACCCGCGCGTGGTGAAGAAGGCCCGGAAGATCGACTGGATCTCGTTCGAGGACATGCTCGAACTGGCCGCCTCCGGGTCCAAGGTGCTGCTCCACCGCTGTGTGGAGTACGCCCGCCGGTACAACATCCCGATCCACGTCCGGTCCAGCTTCAGCGGGCTGCAGGGCACGTGGGTCAGCAGCGAGCCGATCAACCAAGGGGACAAGCAGGTGGAGCAGGCCATCATCTCCGGTGTCGCGCACGACACCTCCGAGGCCAAGGTCACGGTCGTCGGTGTGCCGGACAAGCCGGGCGAGGCGGCCTCGATCTTCCGCGCCATCGCCGACGCCGAGATCAACATCGACATGGTCGTGCAGAACGTGTCCGCCGCGTCCACCGGCCTGACGGACATCACCTTCACCCTGCCCAAGGCCGAGGGCCGCAAGGCCATCGACGCCCTGGAGCGGGCGAAGACGGCGATCGGCTTCGACTCGCTGCGCTACGACGACCAGATCGGCAAGATCTCCCTGGTCGGCGCGGGTATGAAGACCAACCCGGGCGTGACGGCCGACTTCTTCACCGCGCTCAGCGACGCCGGGGTGAACATCGAGCTGATCTCGACCTCCGAGATCCGTATCTCGGTCGTGACCCGCAAGGACGACGTCCCGGAGGCCGTGCGCGCCGTGCACTCCGCCTTCGGTCTCGACTCCGACAGCGACGAGGCCGTGGTCTACGGAGGCACCGGCCGCTGATGGCCGGAACCGGACGGCCCCCGCGGGTCGTGCGTCCGACGCTCGCGGTCGTGGGAGCGACCGGCGCCGTCGGCACGGTCATGCTCCAGATCCTGTCCCAGCGGGCGGACATCTGGGGCGAGATCCGACTGATCGCCTCTCCGCGCTCGGCCGGCCGCAAGCTGGCCGTGCGCGGTGAGGAGGTCGAGGTCGTGGCGCTCACCGAGGAGGCCTTCGACGGCGTCGACATCGCGATGTTCGACGTGCCCGACGAGGTCGCCGCGCGGTGGGCGCCCGTCGCCGCCGCGCGCGGCGCGGTGGTGGTCGACAACTCCGGCGCCTTCCGCATGGACGCGGAAGTGCCGCTCGTCGTGCCCGAGGTCAATCCGCACGCGGTACGGATGCGGCCGCGCGGGATCGTCGCCAACCCGAACTGCACCACCCTGTCGATGATCGTCGCCCTGGGCGCGCTGCACGCCGAGTTCGGCCTGCGCGAGCTGGTCGTCTCCTCGTACCAGGCGGTCAGCGGCGCCGGGCACGCCGGGGTGACGACGCTGCGCGAGCAGCTGTCCCTGGTCGCCGGTACGGAGCTGGGGACCAGCCCCGGTGACGTACGGCGGGCCGTGGGGGACAACACCGGGCCGTTCCCGGAGCCGGTCGCGCTGAACGTCGTGCCGTGGGCCGGGTCGCTGCGCGAGGACGGCTGGTCCTCGGAGGAGATGAAGGTGCGGGACGAGTCCCGCAAGATTCTCGGCCTGCCGAACCTCCCGGTGGCGGTCACCTGCGTACGTGTTCCGGTGATCACCACGCACTCGCTCACCGTGCACGCCCGCTTCGAGGACGAGGTCACCGTCGACCGGGCCCGCGAGATCCTCGCCACGGCGCCCGGTGTCGTGCTGTTCGACAACCCGGCCGCGGGCGAGTTCCCCACGCCCGCCGATGTGGTCGGCACCGATCCGACCTGGGTGGGGCGCGTGCGGCGGGCGCTGGACGATCCGACGGCGCTGGAGCTCTTCGTGTGCGGCGACAACCTGCGCAAGGGGGCCGCGCTCAACACCGCGCAGATCGCCGAGCTGGTGGCCGCCGAGCTCAGGGGTATGGCCTAGACCACAACCCTGTGAAAAAGTTGAGAGCAGCACTAAGTTTTCATGTAGGTGCTGTGTAAATTTGCCTCCCCGCTCTCCGCAACCAAGTGGAGGGCGGGGAGCGTCTTTGCGGTCACCCTTTCCGGTGCGTGGGGACGCCTGGAACCGGGCGTGGGGACGCCCGTTTGGTTCAGGACATAGGGGAAGAGCGGGGCACATGGGTGCATTGGTGGTGGGCGCAAAAGTGACGCCCGGCACGTACAACCCTTACGGGGGGAAGCGTGTCCAACTTGCGTGGCTGAGGTACTCGACTTCACAGCGCCGCGTGGCACGGCCTTCCGGCCTCCCCGCCAGGCACTCCGACCCCGCATGCCCGGCTCGCCCGGTGGCATGCCGGTGATCGCGCCCATGCCCGCAGCGCGGCCGGCCCGCCTCCCGAACCAGCGTGACGGCGCCGACGAGGCAGTGGCGGCCGGAACGACCGTCGATCACCTCACCGAGACCTACCGGGCGCACTACCGCTCGCTGCTCGGTCTCGCCGCGCTCCTCCTCGACGACACGGCCTCCTGCGAGGACGTCGTCCAGGAGGCGTTCATCCGTGTCCACTCCGCCCGCAAACGCGTCCGCGACCCGGAGAAGACCCTGGCGTATCTGCGCCAGACGGTCGTCAACCTCTCCCGCTCCGCGCTGCGCCGCCGCATCCTCGGCCTGAAGCTGCTCTCCAAGCCCATGCCGGACATGGCGAGCGCGGAGGAAGGCGCCTACGACCAGCTGGAGCGCGACTCCCTCATCCACGCGATGAAGGGGCTGCAGCGCCGCCAGCGCGAGGTGCTGGTGCTGCGCTACTTCGCCGACATGACCGAGGCGCAGGTCGCCGAGACCCTCGGCATCTCGCTGGGCTCGGTCAAGGCGTACGGCTCGCGCGGCATCGCGGCGCTGCGGCTCGCCATGGAGGCGCCGGCATGAGCGACGGCACAGGCGCCCGTCCCGAGGGACACGGGCCCGAACAGGCACGTGAGCCGACCGAGCCGCATGGGCCCGAGCAGGTACGTGAGCCCGCCGGGACGCATGGGCCCGAACCGGCACGCGAGCCCACCGGGACGCAGGGGCCCGAGCAGGCACGCGAGCCCACCGAGCCCCACAGGCACGGCACGAAGCAACCGCACGCTGGGAACGGAACTGTGAACCACGGCCTGGACGACCAGAGCCCCGACGGGCTCGACTCGGACGAGCTGAATCTGCGCGCGATGCTGCACCAGGCGGTGCGGCAGGTGGAACCGACCGACGGCACGCTGGAGTATCTGCGCCGCGCGGTCCCCGCCCGCCGGGCCCGCAAGCGGCAGGCCCTGGTCGGCATGGCGGCCGCCGCCCTCTTCGTCGGCACCGCCGTACCGGCCCTCGTCCACGTCTCCAACACCACCGGCTCGAACGCCGACCCCTCCACCATCGGCCACGCCTCCCAGGCACAGGGCGGCACCGGCGAGGGCAAGGGGCCCGGCGCCGGCGAGAGCACCGCCGGCGGCCCCTCCGACAAGGTCGAGGGCGGCGGCAAGGAGCAGGGCAAGGACAAGGACAAGGGCGCCGGCCCCGGCACGAGCGCGGGTGCCACCGAGGGCGCCGACCCCTCCTCCGGCATCACCGCCGAGGCCCCCGCCTGCACCGCCGCCGAGCTGGGCCCCGCGGTCGCGAGCAGCGCCGCCCCCGACTCCACGGGCGCGGTCTACGGCTCCTTCCGGGTCAGCAACGTCTCCGGCGTGACCTGTACCGTCACCGGCCCCGGCGGCGTGGGCGTGACCCCGGCGGGCGCGGCCGACGCCACGAAGGTCGGCTCGCAGCGGCATGTGGCCGGTGATCCGGCGGCCGCGCTGCCGGACCCCTCCCTTGAGGTGCCGCAGCTGGTGCTCAAGCCGGGCGAGGCGTACGAGGTGAAGTTCGCCTGGGTGCCCACCGAGACCTGTCCCACCCCGGGTGACACGAACGGCGGCGGCACAGGCGGCCCCTCACCCGACCCCACGCCCACCGAGGACCCGACGACCACCGCCGGCACGTCCACGGGCGGCGACACCGGCACCTCCACGCAACTGCTCGCGGCGGACGGCCCGGCCGAGGGCAGCGTCACGGTCACCTACACCCCGGAGACCGGCACCGGCTCGGCGTCGGCCGTGGTGACCAACGCCTGCGCGGGCGCGGTCTACTGGACGGGCCTGCTGACGGCGACCTGATCCTGCGGGGCCGCCTCGGGCTGCTCCTCGTCCGGGAGCAGCCCCAGCTCCGCGTCCCGCGCGAACTCCAGCTCCCGGCGCAGCAGCCGGAACCACATGAACACCACGAAGCCCACGAAGGCGAACCACTCGGCGGTGTACCCGAGGTTCTGGAACGCCTTCAGATCCAGCCCCGTGCCGCCCGGCGCGGTGGCGGGCACCGCCTTCATCCCGGAGTCGCCGCGGTTGAGAGTGACGAACGCGTCGTACACGTCGTAGGGCACGAGATTCACCAGGGACGCCGCGCTGATCGCCGCCGTCTGCCCCTCCGGCAGGCCGCCGCGGGCACTGACGCCGTTGTTGCCGGGCGTCTCGGACGCCTGCAGCGCCCCGGTCACGCTCACCTCACCGGCGGGCGGCGCGGGCACGTCGTCGGCGTCGGGGGTGCCGGGCAGCCAGCCCCGCACCACGGGCAGCGCCTCGCCGCCGTCGGTGCGCAGCAGCGTCAGCACATACGTGCCCCGCTCGCCGTCCAGCTCCCGGTCCGGCACGAGCAGCTGCTCGTCGTACCGGCCGCGCGCGGTGACCTGCTTGCCGGAGGTCTCCTTGGTGACCGGCAGCAGCGCGTCCAGCGGCCGGGGGGCCTCCTGCTTGGCGGACGCGACCTGCTCCTCGGCCGCCCGATGATTCTCGACCCGATCCTCGAACCGCCCCAGCTGCCAGGACCCCATGAAGATGCAGAAGGGAATGGCAAGCACCACGAAGAGGTTGATCCCCCACCACCGGGGCGTCAGCAGAAACCGGTACACACCACAACGGTACGGGTGGCGAACGGGCGCCTATCTGGCAGGGGGTACAACAGCCAACCCAAAGGGGCGCGGGGAACTGCGCGACCAGCCACGACGGCGCCGCACCCGCCCCCAAACTCGCACCCCCTACGGCGCTACGCACCCCTCCCCAGCGGGCAGTATGGGCGCATGACTGAGCCACACGCCCCCGCCCCCGAGATGCCGGACTGGGAGAAGCGCTTCAGAGCCCCCCGCGTCTCCCTCCCCGAGTGGGCGGAAGACGCCCCGGCCCGCTCCCTCTTCGTGTCGAACGCGACAGGAACGTACGAGCTGTACGCCTGGGACCGCACGACCGGAGAGCAGCGCCAGGTGACGGACCGCCCCAACGGCACCACGGACGGCGTGCTCACCCCGGACGGCGAGTGGATCTGGTGGTTCGACGACAAGGACGGCGACGAGTTCGGCGTCTGGCGCCGCCAGCGCTTCACCGGCGGCGAGGACGAACTCGCCGCCCCCGGCCTCGACCCCTCCTACCCCGCCGGACTCGCCCTCGGCAGAGACGGCCGTACCGCCGTCGTGGGCCGCTCCACCGACGAGGACGGCACCACGATCCACCTGGTCCGCATCGGCGAGCGGCCCGTGGAGATCTACCGGCACCGCGAGTCCGCGGGCGTCGGCGACCTCTCCCACGACGGCACGCTGATCGCGATCGAGCACACCGAGCACGGCGACGCGATGCACTCCGCGCTGCGCGTCCTGCGCCCCGACGGCTCGGCGGTCGCCGAACTCGACGACACCGAGGGCGGCACCCGCGAGCTGGGCCTGGAGGTGCTGGGCTTCGCCCCCGTCGCCGGGGACACCCGGCTGCTCATCGGGCACCAGCGCCGCGGCCGCTGGGAGCCGATGGTGTGGGACGTGGCGACGGGGGAGCAGACGGACCTCGCCCTGGAGCTGCCCGGCGACGTGAGCGCCGAGTGGTACCCGGACGGCACCGGCCTGCTCATCGCGCACAGCTTCGAGGCCCGCAGCGAGCTGTTCCGCTACGACTTCGCCGCCCGCGAGCTGGTGGAGCTGCCCACCCCGCCCGGCACGGTCTCGGGCGCGACCGCCCGCCCCGACGGCAGCGTGGAGTACCTGTGGTCCTCGGCGGCCGAACCGCCGGTGGTCCGCTCCACGGCCGGCGCGGTCGTCCTCGACCCGCCCGGCATGAAGTCGCCCGGCTCGGTCCCGGTGGAGGACGTGTGGGTGGAGGGCCCCGGCGGCCGCATCCACGCCCTCGTCCAGAAGCCGAAGGGCGCCACCGGCCCCCTGCCCACCGTGTTCGACATCCACGGCGGCCCCACCTGGCACGACAGCGACTCCTTCGCCGCGGGCCCCGCCGCCTGGGTCGACCACGGCTACGCGGTGATCCGCGTCAACTACCGCGGTTCCACCGGCTACGGCCGCGCCTGGACCGACGCGCTCAAGCACCGGGTCGGCCTGATCGAGCTGGAGGACATCGCGGCGGTCCGCGAGTGGGCGATCACCTCCGGACTCGCCGACCCCGCCCGCCTGATCCTCACCGGCGGCTCCTGGGGCGGCTACCTCACCCTCCTCGGCCTCGGCACCCAGCCCGACGCGTGGAGCCTGGGCATCGCGGCGGTGCCGGTCGCCGACTACGTCACGGCGTACCACGACGAGATGGAGGCGCTGAAGGCGATGGACCGCACGCTGCTCGGCGGCACCCCCGAGGAGGTCCCGGAGCGCTTCGAGGCGTCGTCCCCGATCACGTACGTCGACCAGGTCAAGGCCCCCGTCTACATCTCGGCCGGCGTCAACGACCCGCGCTGCCCGATCCGCCAGATCGAGAACTACGTACGGCGCCTGGAGGAGCGCGGCGCGGTGCACGAGGTGTACCGCTACGACGCCGGCCACGGCTCCCTGGTGGTGGACGAGCGGATCAAGCAGGTCCGGCTGGAGCTGGACTTCGCGGAACGGCACCTGGGCTGAACGCGGGCGGCCCTCCCCCCGTACCCAAGGGGGTGGCCAGCACGAAGCCGGCTCCGCCGGAGCAGCACCGACGGGAGACGGAGACCGAGGAGGAGTCCCGGCGCCTCACGTCCCCCCTCCTCCTCACCCTCGTCCTGCTCCTCGCGGTGATGTTCCAGGACCCGGCGCGCCGGGCCCTGGCCGCGCCGGTGATGCAGAGCTGGATGACGGTGTTCGTGGCCGTGATCGTTCAGGCCCTGCCGTTCCTGGTGCTCGGCGTGCTGCTGTCCGCCGCGATCGGGGTGTTCGTCCCGCCGTCCTTCTTCGCCCGCGCCCTGCCCGGCCGAACGGCCCTCGCCGTGCCGGTCGCGGGGGCGGCGGGCGCGGTGCTGCCCGGCTGCGAGTGCGCGTCGGTGCCGGTGGCGGGAGCGCTGGTACGCAGGGGAGTGGCCCCGGCGGCGGCGCTCGCCTTCCTGCTGTCGGCGCCCGCGATCAACCCGATCGTGCTGACGGCGACCGCGGTCGCCTTTCCGGACGACCCCGAGATGGTCCTCGCCCGCTTCGTGGCGAGCCTGCTGGTGGCGTGCGCGATGGGCTGGCTGTGGCAGCGCCTCGGCCGCGCCGACTGGCTGCGGCTGCCGTCCCGTACGGCATACGACGGTCCCGGCGGCCGGGGCGCCGCGTTCTGGGGGTCGGTGCGGCACGACGTGCTGCACGCGGGCGGCTTCCTGGTGGTCGGCGCGATGGCGGCGGCGACGCTGAAGGCGGTGGTCCCGGCCGAGTGGCTGCGGGCGGCGGCCGGAAACCCGGTGCTGTCGGTCGTCGCCCTCGCGGGCCTCGCCGTCCTGCTGTCGATCTGCTCGGAGGCGGACGCGTTCGTGGCCGCGTCCCTGACCCAGTTCTCGCTGACGGCCCGGCTCACGTTCCTGGTCGTCGGCCCCATGATCGACCTGAAGCTGTTCGCGATGCAGGCGGGCACATTCGGCCGAGCGTTCGCGCTGCGCTTCGCGCCGGCGACGTTCGGGGTGGCGGTGGGGGTGTCGGTGCTGACGGGGATGGTGGTGCTGTGAGGAGGTTGCGGTGAGAACGCGACTTGATCGCCAGGCCCAGGCGGCCCTGCTGTTCCTCCTGGGCGCGACCGTGCTGCACGCGGGATGGACCGACCTCCACCTGCGGTACGTCAAGTCCGGCCTGCGCCCGTTGCTGCTGCTGTCGGGGGCGGTACTGATCGCGACGGCGGGAGCGACGGTCTGGTACGACCGCGGGAGGGCACGAGGGACGAGGGGGCACGACGAAGGCGGGACGGAGCCGGCGAGAGATGGCGGGCACCACGAGCCTCGTATCGCGTGGCTGCTGGCCCTCCCCGTCTTCGCGCTGATCCTGGTCGCCCCGCCGGCCCTCGGCTCCTACAGCGCGAGCCACACGGGCACGGCGCTGCAGAAGCCCCTGGGCTTCCCGGAACTTCCGGCCGACGGCCCTCTGCGCCTGGGCGTAGGCGAGTACGCGGCCCGAGCGGTCTACGACAAGGGCCGCCACCTGCGCGACCGCCCCCTCACCCTCACCGGCTTCCTGACGGTGGACGGAACCGGCCGCCCCTACCTGGTCCGCATGACCCTGAACTGCTGCGCGGCCGACGCCCAGCCCCTGAAGGTGGCCCTGACGGGCAACCTCCCCCCGGTCCTCCAGCCGGACACGTGGCTGGAGGTCTCCGGCACGTACACCCCGCGCCGCACGAAGGACCCGGTCAACGCGGGCCCGGTCCCGTACTTCGACGTCACGTCGACGAAACCGGTCCGGGCGCCGAGTGACCCGTACGAGACGTGGAACGGCTGAGGGACTCGCGCGAGGGCCGCCTCAGGACTGGTACGGCTGCTGCTGATGCGGCTGCCCGTACCCCTGCCCCTGCCCGCCGGCGGCGGCCTGCGCCTGAAGCTGCGTGGCCTGCTCCGCGGTCACCCGCTGCTCAGCACCGCAGAAGGTGCACTGCGTCGCGTACTTGGTCGAGACCGGGAAGAGCGGCACGAAGAACAGCGTGAACTTCGTGACCCGCTTGCGCAGCGTGTGCGCGGCGGGATTCCCGCACTGGCCGCACACGAGGGTGAGTATGGCGAGCTGGTAGAGGTAACCCTTGGTGCCGAAGATGATCACGTTCGTGGACCCTTCCGAAAGGCGGACGGCAGCGTGGCAGGCCGGAACACTGCCGCAGCCCGCACAAGAGAGTGTGGCTCCGCGGTCGTCACGATGTCGACCTGACGGCAACCACACCTCCAGGAAGCAAGCGATGCAGACAGACGAGCCACAGCTGCGAGACCCTGCGCTGCCCACCGTGCGGGTGGAGGCGGCTTTCACGGGGACCGCCGAGGAACGCGCAAGAGCACACGCCCTGTTCGCGAAGGAGGGCTGGAGGATATCGGCGGCTCAGGAGGAGGCGTACCCCGACGAACGCGGTCCGGACGGAGCCGAACCGGACGACGCGGTCCGGAGTGCCGTGTACACGCTGCGCATCCCGGTCCCGCCTGATGCCGGGCGCCGGCCGGAGTGGTGGGCGGTCCAGGAGGTCGAGGATCGGGCCGACGCCGCTCAGCTCGATCTGCAGCCCGGCTCGGGGCGGCATCAAAGGCGGCAACGTCGTCAGCAACCGCACTGGTTGGTATGCGCGCCACGCCGCACGGATCCCGGCACCTGGGCGCGATGGCGATTCAATCTGGAGCGGCGCCTGGGACGGTACGACACCGGCGTGACACTGCCCGGCTCGTTCGAGGAAGCGGAGCGGGTGGCCGGCCCGGGCTGTGTGCGTCCGCCCTTCCCGATCCCCGTGGGTGTGCACGGCACCCTGCCCCGTATCGGAGCGATCGAGAGCCGCGAACGGTTCATGCGTGGCACGGCCCTGTGCTGGGCGGCGGGCGTGCCCGGTATTCCGGTGGTTACCGGCCCGTGGTGGGCGGCGCTGCTCGCGATCGTGATGGCGTCGCTGCTGACGTGGGGGAGCACGGCCATCATGCCTCCCCTGGTACGCCGCCCCAGCGGTGCTCCCGGGGACGGGGACGGGGACGGTCGCCCCTGGGGCGCGGCCCTGTTGATGGGCGGAACGTGGTTCGCGTCCACCGCCTTGCTGACGTGGCAGGCGGGCGCTGCATCCGCCCTCGTCTTCCATCTCCTCATGGCCGGCGCCCTGTTCGTCACGGGCGGCATCCGCCGCCTGATCCGTGCCGGTGCCCGCAGGCCGTTGTGGGTGGCAGTGCTGGTCGCTGTGCTGCCCGTGCTCCTGCCGCAGCTCGGCGGTCTCAGCCCCGCTGTCTTCACGTTCTACGGCGCCGTGTTCCACGTCCGTGCGGAGGAGATCGACGTGGCGCAGGTGTGGCAGTTCCTGGCCGCCCTCCACGCGGCGGCGATCTCGGCCGGGCTGACCCTTCTTCTCCTGGCGTGCTGGGGCTATCTCCGGCCATTCCTCCAGCGCCGTGCGCTGCGTCCCCTCGTCCCGGTCGCCGCCCTCACCCACGCCTTGGTGCTCGTCCTGGCCTGGCTGACCGTCCTGGCGGACCCCGCTGGAGCGGCCGGTGCCGAGGCGATGCGCGACTGGCGGTCCGGCCGGGTACCGGCCCCCTACTTCGGCGCCGGCCCCCGCCCGGTCTGCGTCCGCCCGATCGGCCCCCTGGACGAACTCCCCCTGTACGGCCACCGCTTGAACCCGGAGCAGGTGTACGGATCCTTCGGCGTGACCGACGGCAAGGTGACCCTGTGGGACCCACGGTCGGGCGATGCCTTTCCCGTACCGTCCGATGCGGTCCAGGTGTTCTTCGCGGGGAGGGCCGAGCCCAGGGCGCGAATCCCCCGTACCTGCAGCTCACTCAGGTGGTGAAGACGGAGTCAGGAGGTCGACGCCGCACAGGGCTGCCAGTTCTTCGGCGACGGATACGAGCGGTCCTCGTAGCTCGGCCAGGTCCGCACGCATGTCGGGGGCGCGTTTCCAGTTCCTTTCGTGCTCGACGGGGCTGACGTCCGGCGGTCGGGTCGCTTCGTGTTCCTGAAGCGCCGGGTGCCACGTGGTGAGGAAGGGACGCAGATGGGTGTTGGTCAGCCGCGCGGCGATGGCGGGGAGGGTCAGCGGGACGGCGGTCTCGGCCGCGACCCGGTGGAGCAGCTCGCGTGTCGTGGCGAACAGTGAGTGCAGGGAGGTCAGCGCTTCCCGCAGCGAGCCGTGGTCCCGGGGAAGCGGCTGGACGCCGACCCGGGTGACCAGCTCGACCTGGAGATCGAAGGCCGCTGCTCGTTCCAGCGGGCTGGGGCGGGTGCCGACCGAGGCAGCGGACGCGAGCCCGGCATTGACGGGACTCGTCGTCGCGGGCCGGTCCGGAACCGAGACCTGGGGGGAGATGTCCGGAATGAGTGCGTGCAGGAGCACACGCCGGAGGTCTTCCTGGCGGGCCACGTTCGTGTCATGGCGCTGTACGGCGCGGGCGAGCAGCGGATGGACGGTCCAGGACCGGTCGCGCAGCGGTTCGTGGCGCAGCGCGCCGGATCCGCGAAGAGCCTCCACGGCCTCCGAGACGAGGGCTCCCACGTCCCACGGGTCGTAGGGGCCGATGGAGGACAGGACGTTCTCCAGGGCTGTCTGGGACAGCGGCGCCGGGCAAGCGAGAGCGAGCAGCCGCAGCACGTCATCAGCCGGGTCAGCGCCGGACAGCGGTCGTGGCAGCAACGCCGTCGCGAGGGGACGGCGTGCCGGCGCGGAGGTACCGGGCACCGGTCGGCGGGTCGCCAGCACGTCCGGGCCGTGGGCGTGCAGCCGATTGCGTACGTCGACGAAGGAACCGGTGGCCGCGAGGTCGGCGAGGAGATCCAGCGCCTCGGGATGCCCACCGACATCGCGGACCAGCGCGAGAGCGGCAGCGTGTTCCAGCTCGTCGTCGGGTACGCGGCGCGAGGTGAGGAGGTGATAGCCGTCGGCGTCCGACAACGGGGCCATGTCGAGGCACTCGGCGAAAGCCGTGTACCGGAGGGACCGTGTCGTGATCAGGGTGGCCGTGAGCAGATGCGGGCCGCGCAGGAGAGCGAGCTGGTCCGCGGTGAGTCCGTCGGGGACGCCGTCGACCACCCAGAGACAGGGCAGGTTGCGCTCGCCCAGCGCGACCGCAAGGTGGCTGAGCAGGCCGGGCAGCGAGGGTGTCGAGGCCGTCACCCGTAGCGCCGCCAGCACAGTGGAGACCTGTTCCGCGTAGGACCGCATCGCCTCTGCGGGCTGCCCCTCGTACGGGTGCAGGTCGAACCAGAAGACGCCGCCGGGAAAGGCCGAACTGAAGTGGAGGGCGTACTCCTGGGCCAGCAGCGACTTTCCCAGCCCGGGCATGCCGCGCAGCTGTGCGCCGCGTCCTCCGCCGGTCTGGGCGACCAGCGGAGCACGGTGACGGTGGAGGGCCGTGTGGAGGCGCCACTGCTCGGGCAGGCGGCCGGTGAAGCGGAACGAGCCCGTGCGGGCCGGCGCGGGCAGCCACGGAACGACGGGTGTGTCCGCCGCGTCTCCCATGAACGTGGTGACGGTGCCCACGTGGTCCGCCACGCGTGCTGCGAGGCGGTCGAGCCCCTCCGGAGTGGTGGGCCAGGGCCAGTGACGGGCATCTCGCAGTTCGACCGGGTGCACATGGTCGGAAGCGGGCTCGGGGTTGAGTACGAGTGTCCGCCGGCGGGGATCACCCTCCCGCTGCCCGGTCAGGTACGCGTAGGTCAGCTCCCACTGGCACGCTCGCCGCTGAGGGTAGTCAGCGGAGTACAGGGCGAGCAGTATCCGGGAGTGGGCCAACGCTTCCGTGATGGTCGCGGTGATGGACGCGAAGTCGTCCACGGCGGTGTCGTCGACGAAGACACGCAGATCGCGTGCCTGGAGCGCGGACACCAGCGCGCTGACCTTGTCGGCGTCGGCCCGGCTGTAACTGATGAAGACGTCCCATTCCCGTACGGAGGCGCCGGGCGTGATCATGTCCGCCTCCTCGTGGGGACCTCAGCCGACGGGGCCTTCCCTCCCTCCCGACGGCCGAAAAACCGATGGGGGGGGGGTGCGTAGATTGCTGGGCCGTCCGGGGCCGACTCACGAAGTGCCCGTGCCTGCACGATGAAGATCGTCACCTTGCCATCATGCGACACCGCGTCGGCTGTCCGACCTCACCGCAGGGGACGTCATTCCCGCGGGCCGGGTCTCGTCCCGTCCTGCTGCGGCACCGTGGGACGGGTCTGCGCAGAGCGGCCCGAAGGGCGCAGATGCCGCTCCGGATCACGGATGCCGGCGATCTCCCCGAGCCCGATCACGTACGGCCGTAGCCGCTCCTGCAGTTGGCGGAGCTCGGCCCGGAAAGCGGCGTTCTGCGGCCACTCGGACTCGTCCTGGTCGGGGTGCCGGTCCTCGAAGTCCTTCAGTCTGGGGTGCCACTTGGCAAGGAACGGAGCGAGCTCGAAGTTGAGGATGTCCAGGGCAAGTTCGTAGACCGAGTCCCCCTTGGCCGGGGGAGGAGGGGTCGCGTGGCCCTCCAGTGGCTCGCGATAGAGGTCGAAGAGCGTCTTGAGGGAGGTCAGGGCCTCGCGCAGGTTTCCGCTGCCGTCCTCCAGTGGGCGAGTGGCGACCCGGGTGGCGGCCTGGAAGAACATCCGCTGAGCGGCCTGACGCATGTCCGTCTTGGTGGTGAACGACATCTCGTTGCCGAGAAGAACGAGGCGGACCTCGGTCAGCTGAGCGGACCTGCGGTACAGCTCCAGACCGAGCGCCACGGCGACACCGATGAGGCACCCCACGATGACCGACAGCCGCTGCCCGCCGGTCTGACTGATCGAGTACGCGGCAATACCGATCACGCTACCCGTGACACCGGCTAACACCGCACGCAAAGCAATGCGCACCGCGTTGCCGCTTTCACGTCCCCTCCGCCTGGCCACCGGCCCCCCTCGTCACGCTGCCACTCCGTCGTCTCCGGCACCCTTCGCATCCGACGCGCCGGCCACCCTCTGTTCTCCGGGGCTCGTTGATCTCTGATCTCTGCTCCGTCGAACGCGGTCATGCCACTTTAGAGGGGCCCACTCGGGGTGTCCGCGCTCTTGGTGCGGCTTCTCGCGGGAGCTGCCCTGGGAGCTGGAGTCCGGAGTTGGCTCCCGTGCGGCTCCACCACAGGGCCGCACAGCACACCAGGCCCGGTGCTGATCTCTGACCTTGTGTTTCTCTGTCGGGGTAGCGGGATTTGAACCCACAACCTCATCGTCCCGAATGAGGTTCGGTTGGTGAGACTGCCAGCTTCGATGGCGTTTTCGCAGGTCGGAGCAGTGGGCTCGGTTGGTGGCGCGGGGCGGGGATGGGACTCGGGGAGCGGGTTGGCTCCCAGATGGCTCCCAGGGAAGGGGGGTGTCCTGTCCTCTGCGGGCCTACGCGTTGTCCGTGGTGCGGCGTCCCGCTGAGTATCGACGTACCGTCACACCGCTCGTACGCGCGCGTCGTGCATCGCTGGTGGCCATCCAGCATGCGCCACGGAGTCCGCCAGCCGAAGTACTTGCTTGCTCCCGCTCCACGTCCCGGCGGTAAGCGGCCGACCGAAAGCGCGTACCTCCGGCACCGTCAGCGGTTTCCGGCCTGTTCGGCGACGCCAGTGGTGTTGTACCGGTACCGGGCCATTTCCTCGGTCACTCCGTAGTGCTCGGCGATCTGCGCCGGCTGATGCCCCCATGTCCGTGAGGTTACGCGGCCCCAGCCGGCCACCACCGGTGAGTGGCCGAAATCTCACGGACGTGTGCCAGTGTGGCCTACGCGCATTCCCGGGCGCCGTCTCGCTGTGGAACCACTCTCACCTGATCAGCGTCGATCCGCAGGGGCTTCCCGGCCTGGCCATTCCACAGAACCAGTTGGCCATCGGCGATGCCGAACGAGACGTACGGCACGCCGCGCCTCAGGGTCCCGCCCTCCTCGGTCAGCCGGCCGGCTGGAACAGTGGGAATGACGCAGGCCCATTCCGGGCTGATGCCGAAGTACGGAGGCGGTGGGGTCCCACGGGTGGCGGCATGCTTCAGCTTGTCGGCTGCTGCTGCCGGTGAATTCAGAGTCTTCGAGGCGGCCGTGATCAGGGCCAATGTGAGAATGAGAGTGGCGACCACGCCGGCTGTCACACTGCGAGGGCGTATGAAGTGGAAGTACCGCAGGATTCCCCATCCGGCGGCGACGAACAAAATCGCTCCAAGCGGCAGTGAGAGAAGCTTCACCGCAGCGGCGAGCTGCCAGATGCTGCTGACCTCTGTCTCGGCGGACGTCAGATCGAGTTCATCGGCGTAGACGTCGTGCAACAACCGATCGGTCAGCGGAAGCGCGGCCACCACCAGGGTGGCGATCAGAGGCAGCACGCTGGCGATCAGGACCTGCCACTTCCACCGGCGGCCGAGCAGCACCAGACCGACTGTGTAGTAGGTGACGGCTGCCGTCACGACGGCCTGCATGGTCGTCATGCCGGTGATCCATCCCGGTATGCCCAGCGCGACAACCATCGCGAGCGCGGTCAGCGCAAGAGAGATCGCCGCTGATCGAAGCCGGGTGTTTGCCAGCGGCAGGCCAAGTGCGTTCCACCAGACCACACACGTGCAGGCAAGGGCTGCGAGCCAGCAGACGGCGGCCCCCGCAGGTGCGGCCTTCTGCGCGAGGTCCACCAGGACGATCGTGGCGAACCACGACCCCATGATGCGGGTCAGCCCCCGGTGGAGGGCGTTTTCCCCGTGCTGTACGGTCCCCAGGCGTCCTCGGCCGTCAAGAGGGCGAACGTCGATGTCGTCGCGTGCGGTCATACCTCGGGCAAGCGCAAGGACAGCGGACCTGCTGCCGTGCACCCTCAGCCCCACGTCGAGGAACCCCATCCGCACAGCCAGACCGGAGACGGCCTTGCGCAGCCACCACAGGGGCTTCGACCAGGCGCGTGCATGCGGAGGGGGAGTGGCCCAGTCCCGGAAACCCGTGGTGTGCGCCTGCCATGCGGGCAGCATGGTCCGGTCGGCTTCCTCGTGCCGGAACATCCGGTCGTAGACGGCAGTGTGTGCTGCCTTGGCCAGTCCGGCGATGAGCCAGGAGGCTTCCCGCTCCGCACGCCATGGTGAACCGATGACCGGGCTTGTCCGGGCGCCACCCCGGGCGACTCTTCCCCACCGCTCCTACCGCCTGCGCATCCCTGGTCATGATCCGGAGCCTAAGTCTGCCTGTCATGAACCCGTGTGTAAGCGGATGTTGAAAAGTCAGACCAACCGGCCATGAGCTGCTGATGAGCAGCTTCGGCAACAGCTTGTGATACTCCGCACAGCTCCGAGCCGCTGTCATGGTCACACCGACGCGGTCACCGCAGAGTCCGTCTCGGTCTCCAGTGTCCGTACGAGGTCGGAAGGGGCTCCGCGGTGGCTGTCGATGTCGCTGTCCTGCTGCTCCTCGGCATCGTGATCGTCTTCTTGTGCCGAGGAGGTGGGCTCAAGGCGGGTCACGCCTTGGTGTGTGCGGTCTTCGGCCTCTACCTCGCTGGGACCCGCAACGTCGGCCCGTTCGTGAAGGACGTCACGGCTTCGGTCGCGAACCTGCTGTCGGGGCTGAGGCTGTGAGCGCGCCGGCGGATTCGCACTCGTCCGACCGTTGGAATGACTCCCCTGACAGGAGGCGACCTGTGCCCGTGGGCGACGTGACGTTACGGACGGCCGAGCTCCGGTACGGCCCCTTCGGCTGTGCAACCGTCAAGCCGTACTCCAGGACGCAGCGGGCAGCCGACGGCGGTTCTCTGCTGAAGGTCTACGTGGGGATCGACCCCGAGGGCCGGCGGCGCCGGGAAGCAGACACGGTCCGGCGTGCGGCTCACTGGGGTCTGTCAGTACCGGAAGTCCTGGCCACGGGCAGGTGCGACGCCGGATCTTGGTCGGTGTTCCGCGTGCTGCCTGGCGTGCCATGCAGCGTTCGTACGGGCCAGGCGGTCGAGGAGTACGTCGGCCACGTCCTTGGTCTGGCGGAGAGGCTTCACCGGCCTACGCCCGGGCTCACGCCTGGTTCCGGCTGGACCAATGAAGGAGGGCACCCTGCGCTTCAGCACCACTTCCTGCTCAACCAGCTCTCTCCTCGCTGCCGACCACAACCGTGGTGGGCAGACTTGGCCGCGTCACTCCAGCCTCTTCAATCGCATCCCGTCGTCTACCTTCACGGTGACCTCAAGCCCGAGCACCTGTTGGTCGATGACCACCGGCTGAGCGTCGTTGACTGGGAGGCCAGTGCCCGCGGGCCTGCCGTCGTCGACTACGCCGACGTAGTGTTCCACCTCGTACGCGACCTGCTCTACGCGGGCGTGAAGCCCAGCCTTGTCCCGATCGATCTCATCACCCGGCTGCCGTTCTGCGGTCCTGTTCTGGCCTGGCGCCTGCTGCTCTGGCTTGATCGCCGTCGCCCTCAGGACATCGACCTCATCGCGGCCCGCGATGTCGACCGGCTTGCCGCCGAGGACCAGGCCGCAGCCGCGTACGCGTCGCTGGCTCGGGCTGTCTCGGCCCTGCGTGCCGCCGGCGTCCCGCGCTGACTCCTCGCTCACTGATCGACCAGGCGCGTCGACGCCTGCGCTCATCCACCTTTCGTCCACGCCAAACGGGAGTTCGTGATGCCTCGTACCAGCACGATCATCGGCAACAGTAACCTTGTCATCGACACGGCCATGGCCAGACCGGACGCGACGACCATCGTCGAACGGAAGGGCCTCGGTCACCCGGACACCCTGGCCGACCACCTCGCCGAGCGGCTTTCCCGCGCCTACAGCCACCACACTGTCGAGCGCTTTGGTGCCGTGCTGCACCACAATTTCGACAAGCTCGCTCTCCTCGGCGGCGCGAGCGAGGTCCGGTACGGCGCCGGCCGGATGACCTCCGCGGTCAGGGTGCTCGTCAATGGCCGTGCCGCGCCCATGTGCGGCGGGGAGCGGATTCCCGTCGAGGAGATCGTGGAGGCCGAGGTGCGGGCGTTCTTCGCCGAGCGGCTCCCCGAGGTCTCGGACCATCTCGATATCGTCTTCAACATCACCAGCAATTCGAGCCCGGGTGCCGTTCTCACCGGCGACGAGGTGCCCGACCGGACACGTTGGTTCAATCCGCGGTCGATCGAGGACCTGCGTGAGCGGCGGGTGCGGCTGTCCAACGACACCTCGTTGGGGACGGGCTGGGCGCCGGAGAACACCTTCGAGTCGTTCGTCCGCGACCTGGTGAACCACTTCTCCGGGGACAGCGAGTTCACCCGTACACACGCTTGGTGCGGGTCGGACGTCAAGCTCATGGGCTACTGGGATGGTGAGCAGGCTGACGTCGTGCTCTGCGTCCCGCAGAAGTCGCGGTTCGTCGCCAGCCGGGCCGAGTACGTGCGGAACGCGGAGAGCGTGCTCGCCGAGTGCCACAGGCTCGCGGGCCTCCGGCTCGCCGGTGCGGAGGCGCGATTCCGACTCAATGCGCGCGACGTACCCGAGAAGGACGAGCTGTACCTGACCTACACCGGCAGCTCGATCGAGTCCGGCGACGAAGGAGTCGTCGGCCGCGGCAACCGTGTCAACGGGCTCATCCCGCCGCTGCGGCCGATGAACCTGGAGGGCGCCAACGGCAAGAATCCCGTGTATCACGTGGGCAAGCTCTACAACATCGCCGCGCGACGGCTCGCCGAGCGGCTGCACGAGGCGACCGGGGAGTACGCCGAGGTCCACCTGGTGAGTGCTACCGGGCAGCGGCTCGACCAGCCGTGGCGCGTCCTGGCCCGCCTGTCGTCTCCGGACGCCGAGGTGGACAAGGTGCAGGCGCTGGTGGAGGAGGCACTGGGAGAGTTCCCCGCCCTCACCGACGAGCTGGTCTCCGACGGGATCGTGCTGAGCTGATGGTGAAGCGGACGCTTGGAGAGGTCTCCCCGGAGTGTCGGCGGCGCCTGATCACCCACTATGGCACCGAGGTCTCCGGGTGGCTCGATGCTGTGCCGGCTCTGCTGGATCAGGCGGCGGAGCGCTGGAAGCTCACGCTCGGCGGGTACCACGACGCCGGACACGCCTCCGTGATCGCCACGGCCGACACGCTCGACGGGCGTCCGCTGCTCCTCAAGGCATGGGCCGACCCCGCACGGTTCCACAACGAGGTGACCGCCCTGCGCCTGTGGGCGGGCGGACCCACGGCGGACGTTGTCGAGGTGGCGGACGACCTCGCCGTGGCGGCCCTGGAGATGGTCAATGGCCAGCCGGGCGGCGGCGAGCGGCCATCACGGGAGCTGCAAACGGTGGCCGCCGCCCTTGAGGGCCTCCACACTTTCGGCCGTCTCCGTCGCCGACAGCGTGAAATGCCGCTCCTGGCCACATACCTGCACCAGGAGATTCGCCCCCGGATCTGGCGCAGATTGGAGTCGGTCGTTCTTGGCCCGTGGCGCGACCTCGCCAACGCGATGCTCCCCGAACTCATGATCTTGGAGGAGGACGACGGCCGCGCGACGGTCCTGCACGCGGACCTCTACCGCGAAAACGTGCTGTTCGACTGGCTGGGGCACCCGCGGTTCATCGATCCTCTTCCGATGGTCGGAGACGCCGTCTTCGACTGGGCCTTCTGGACCGTGTACTACGACCTTGGGCACGGCACGGACACTCGCCTGGCCACAGCCGCCCGGATCGCGCGCATCCCCGTCCCCGTGCTCGCACCGTGGTGCCGAGCCCTGGCACTGGACGGTCTCCTCTACTACCTCGAAACCGCCGATCCACGCGTGCCACGGATGGCCGACGTCCTCGCGTGGCTGTCGGCGCCAACCCCAGGGACCCGACCATGACGACTTACGTCCTCCGCCACGGGCCGACCGACTTCAGCCGGCGCTATCTCGTCAACGGCGACCCGGCCAAACCCATCCACCTGAACGAGGACGGCCGACAGGCGTTGACCAGGGGATGGAGCACCTTGCCCCTCCACAGCGTGAGAACGTGGGTGGCCAGCGAATTCCCCCGCACCCAGCAGACCGCGAACCTGTTTATGGGGGTTCCCGGACCGGAACTGATCATCGATGCGCGGCTGAACGAACTCGACTACGGGGACTTCGAAGGGGGCCCGTTCCTCGAATACGCCGCATGGCTCGACGGACACAGCGCCGACGAGCGACCGCCCGGCAGTGCCGAATCGCAGAGCGAGGGCATCCGCAGGATGCTCACGGGGGTCCACGCATCCCTGGACCACCCCGGCCCCCGCGTCCTCGTGGCCCACGGCCTACTGCTCTCCGTACTCCTGTGGCACAGCGCCCGGACTCCTGGGCAGGTTATGCCCCTGTTCTTCCCTGAGTCGCCGTACGTCGAGCCCATCGCCATCCCTGACGAGGAGCTGCCGAAATTCATCGGGACCCTGATGAACGATCTTGAAGTCGGCGCAGAGCGCCTTGCCGCCGATACCGGCGACAGTGGGATATTCCGGAACGGGAACAACTCGGCGGTTGCTACCGTCGATTCCGCATCCCCATCCCACTCGCAAGATCAGAAGGATCTTCCTCATGCATGATGCCCGCGCCCTGATCGACATGGGTGCCGAAGCGGTTCGTCGGCTCGCTCGTCGCGGTTACACCCTGGACCTGTCCGAGTTGGAGTCCCTCTACTCTCGGCGCAACCAGAACATCCGCTCGGCCGATGAGATGCGGGCGGAGTCCAAGCGAGTGGCGAGCGAGGTCCAGCAGACGGCCAGGCAGGGCGGCGACATCACCAAGCTCAAGGAGCGCGCCCGCGAGCTGAAGGACCAGATCCGTGAGATCGAGGCCGGACAGGAGCAGATCGAGGCCCAGCTCCGCGACCTGCTCCTCAGCATCCCGAACCTGCCGGACGACTCGGCCCCCGACGGCGATTCCGAGGAGTTCGCCGTGGAGATCCGGCGCGTCGGAACGCCCCCGGCGTTCCCGTTCGAGCCGAAGGACCACGTCGACCTCGGCGAGGCCACCGGCATCCTCGACTTCGGCAGGGCCACGAAGCTGTCCGGCCCGCGTTTCGCGGTCTCCCGCGGGGCTGGTGCCGCCATGGAACGCGCCCTGGCCACGCTCTTCCTCGACCTCCACACCCGTCGACACGGCTACGTCGAGTACGCGGTCCCCTACCTGGTCAGCCGCAAGACCATGACCGGCACCGGCCAGCTCCCGAAGTTCGAGGAAGACCTGTTCAAGACCGGCGTCGCCGACCGCGAGCTGTTCCTCATCCCGACGGCCGAGGTCCCGCTGACCAACCTCTACGCCGACGAGATCATCCCCCCGGCCGAGCTGCCGCTCGCACTCACCGCGCACACCCCGTGCTTCCGGTCCGAGGCCGGCTCGTACGGCCGCGACACCCGCGGCCTGATCCGCCAGCATCAGTTCGCCAAGGTCGAGATCGTCCGCATCGTCGACCCCGCGGACGCCGACGCCGAGCTGGAGAAAATGATCGGACACGCAGAGGCGTGCCTGAAGGAACTCGGCCTCGCCTACCGCGTCATCAAGCTGGCCGCCGGCGACACGGGCTTCTCCGCCCAGCTCACCTACGACATCGAAGTCTGGATCCCGAGCCAGAACACGTACCGCGAGATCTCCTCGGTCTCCAACTTCGGCACCTTCCAGGCTCGCCGGGCGAACATCCGGACTCGTGGCGAGGACGGCAAGCCCAAGCTCGTCGCCACCCTCAACGGCTCCGGCCTGCCCATCGGCCGCACCCTGGCCGCTCTCCTTGAACAGTGCCAGCAGCAGGACGGTTCCATCCTCCTGCCCGAATCCCTCGTCCCGTACCTCGGCTTCCGCCGGATCTCGGCGGACGGAACACCGGAGGCATAGTGCTCGTCGGCGTCTGCGACTTCCCTGGTAGCTACGCCTTTCCACCCGCCGGCTACGGCGGAATCGAACGATGGCTGTGGGCGGTCGCCACAGGCGCCCGAGCCGCAGGCGCCGACGTACACCTCCTTGGGCCGGGCTGGCTCACGGACCTGGAAGAAGACTGGGTCCGCAAGCCGGTCCGCCTGGAGGACGTCACCCCCGGAACGCTCGCCGAGCGCGAGCTACGCGACAGCGGGTACGACCTCCTGGTCGTGGGCCACGAGTACCCGTCGCTTCCGGCTTGGACCCGTACGTGGCGCGAGCTGGACTGCGACGTCGCCACGTTCCAGCACTCGCCGGTCTTCCAACACACCGCCACGGCCTTCGATGGCCAGCGGTCGCGGCTCTACTGCTACTCGCCCGAGATGATCGAGCGGTACGTCGACCACCGGCCGATCCCCGAACTCGCCGTTCACCTGGGCCTCCGCGAGGAGGAGCCTCCCGCCATCGCTGGTACCGACCTCGTCTGGCTCGGCCGGGTCGACGAGGACAAGGCCCCGCACATCGCGGTGCGGGCGGCGCAGATCCTTGGCCGTCGCATCCGGATCGTCGGTCCCGTCTTCGACGAGGAGTACGTACGCCGGCACGAGCGGCTCCTCATGGCCGACCACGTGAAGTGGATCGGGGAACTCGGCGGCTCTGACAAGACCGCCGCGATCGCCGAAGCGTCCGTCTTCGTCTACACGTACGCCCGTGCGTACGTGGAAGCCGGGGCTGCCGTCTTCGGTGAATCCCTCCGCGCCGGCACTCCAATGGCCGCTCTGACCTGGCGGGTTGGGACATGCGCCCAGGCCGCCCTGTGTGACGAGACGGGCGCGATCGCCGTCGTCGACCCGCGGGAAGACGATGAGACGGCGGCACGGAGGCTCGCCGACGCAATCGTGCAGGCGGAAGGTCTCGACCACCGCAGGGTCCAAGACATCGGGATGCGGCGCTTCGACCCGGCGCGCCACTTCAAGGCGATGGCAACGCGGCCGTGCTGACCCGCGCGAAAAGCACGGCCGGAGACATCTTGGCCAAGCAGATACCGGTCGCTATGCGCACCGCGTTAGGCCCTCATTGGGAGTTCACGGGCGACGACCATCACATCGAGGTCCGCCACCCGAACCGCGGTACCCCCTACAGGCCACCACGCAAACCACCCTCTTGGAGGGACTTACTCGACTCCCTGGAGACCGGCTTCGCCCGGGCTGGGGTCGCACGTGATGCCTGCCTTCCCCTCCGTTGGGGGCGGGAGACCGAACTGACCATCTCCGCCATCCAAGCACTCGACCCACTCCTCAAGGACGGCCAACTCCGCACGTACCGAAGCGGGTTCCTTCCCCAGCCAGTCGTCCGCTTCACAGGCGAGCGCGATGCCACCGGCCACTTGAAGGACGGATTCCTGACCTCCTTCGTCAACGTTTCCCGGGTCCAACCCATAGGTGGCCTGGACGAGTACGGCGCCGTCCTTGACGGCTGGCTGACGGTCCTCTCCCAACTCGGCTTCCACGCAAGGCACCTGAGCATCAACGGCAAGCTGGCCTCGTGGCGGCGGCGACAGGTCGAGGGAATCACGCTGCGCTTCCGCCATCTGGACCGCACCCTCGGCGACATCGTCCTTCTGTGGAACACCGAACGCCCAGACCGCTTGGCCGTAGACCTCGGCAGCGGCCTGGAACGCCTGGCCTGGGCCCGCACCCAAGAGCCCTGGCACCAACTGATCTACGGCAGTTTTTCTGGAGCTGCGCCACCGACCACACTGGATGCCATCCGAACCGGCACGCTCCTCCTCGGGCACGGGATCACCCCAGCCGCCCGAGGAGCGGGAGGAATCACCCGGCGGGTCATAGGCACCATCGACCGAGACGCCGCACGCCTTGGCGTCGGGGCCCTGGTACGGCACATGTACGGTTACTGGTCGATCTTCGGCGTCCTGCGCGCACCGTGGCCAGAGATCGCTCGGGCCATCGATGAAGAGATGCGCCTGTAGCCGGTGTCAGTTCTCCTCGCTGACAAGTGATCTTGACCAGTTGTCCGAGGACTCTGCTCACGGCGCGGCTCCGGTCGTCAGGGACGCGGCCCGAACAGAATCTGCGCGAGACGCTGCCGTACCTCTGGTCGAGCGAGTGCGTTGCCGGTACTGAAGAACGTGATGTCGCCCGAGTCACTGATGAGCTGCGGTGCGAAGTATTCAAGCCCAGGATGCTTCTGCATCACAGGGCACGTCGGTTCGTGTGGCAGGCGGTGGCCTCCCCGCCCAGCGCACGAAGTGCAGCGGCCAGTGGCGTCTCGCCGACGCCCGTCTTCAGGCAGCGGCGTCACCCACCCTTCGCCTCTGCAGTCCTGACAGACGCGGTCCTTCGCGGGGCAGGTACAAGCTTCAGTGGTTTCGGCGACCTGTGACTTCATTAGGGGACGGTAGCCAACGCGCATGGCCGACAGTGGCAGACCCGGAAAAACGGAAACACGGCGATCAAACGCACCTGGTAAACGGTCAAGATCACTCGTGGACGGACAAGTTCGCCGGGGGCAGACAGGAAAGACCCTCGAAGGGCTGGTGCACGTGCGGCAAGCCATGTCAACGTACAACGCCCTGTTGGACACCACCCCCTTCGCCCGGAGGCGCCCCTGCACCCGCACCACCCCAGCGAACCCTCCCATCTTGACTCGCCTGACCCCGTGTACTGGGTCACCCCGCGTCACTTGGCCGGCGATGACGACGCGCTCGCCGAGCGGATCGGCGACTCCCTGGCCGACCTCGGCTGGTGCATGTGGCCCACCGCCCGCCACACCCTGCTGTACGTGAGCCCGGATGGGCTGCGGTGCACCGAATGGGTCCTCGCGGCCTACCCGTTCGAGCTGGGCGGACTACCAGTGGCCTGGCAACTGAGCGCCCGCTCGCATGCCGCCTCTGTCATGACCGCGTGGAACGCGTATTTCACCGCCGGCGTTCCGCACGAGGCGCTCGCCGACCTCTTGGTGGCGATCGACAGCCATAAGACGCCCGACGTTGGCTTCGCGGGGCCCGAGGCCGTCCTCAACGCGCTCTGTGCCCGTGACTGGGTCGGCGATTTGGATCGTCCTCGCACCACCGCGGTGGACCCCGGGTTCTCCTGCAGTGTGTCCCTGGAGATGCTGCCGTCGCTCATCGAGGACGCCGACCCGCGTCCTGACCTGGTGGGCTGGCAGGCGTGGGCGGACCCTGTTCCCGGCGCACCGTACCTGTGGTGCGCCAGCTTCAGCGCCAGCCTCCCCCACGACCTGGTCGCCGCGTTCGCCTCCTCGCTCGCCTCGCCGGTCCCGGTGCCCCGCCGCACTGTGCCTGAGAGCGCCGAGGGCCGACTCACCGTCGTCCGCCGCAGCTGACGACCCCTGCCCCTCAGAGCCGCTGGTGTGCGGCTCGTCGCCAGTCTCCCTGAGCAGAAGCACGTTTCCCCTGCCCGCCGGATTACAGAGAGGAAGAGATCTTGTTCTTTCGACGCGCTCGTGAGGACCGCGCATTCTGCGAGGCCCAGCGTGCGGGCTTCGCGCTTCTCCTGCAGCTACAGGCGACGCAGCCGTGGCCCGACTTCTCCGAGACGCCCGCTCCGGCTGCGGAGGCAGCGATGGCTCCCGACTTCCTGCCCCCGGACTTGCGGGTGCCGTCCCGGCAGGAGGTGGCCGGCGTTATGATGCGCTGGCTGCAGCCGCTCGTCATCGACGGTGACGTCCGTACGTGCCCAGAGTGCGGCGCGTACCGGGACTGGATCATCTTCTGCCGGCGCGACGACTCGATATGGCTGCGCTGCCGGGCCGGCCACGAGACGAAGGAGCCCGGCCTGGATGCGGTCTGGTTCAACCGCCACTCCGGTCCCGTCGACCGGTTCCACCTCACCCTCGAAGAGGGCCTGCGCCACCTCGGCCACTGAACCCCCCGAAACGATCCCCTTCGTACTGCCCGGCACCCGGAGACCGGCCTGGTCAACCTGTCCGCTCCGCAGACCACCAAGGGGTTCGCATGCACCTTCGCACCACGACCGTCCTCAACCTCAGCGCCCTCGCCGTCCTTGCCCTGACGGGCTGTTCGACCGGCAGCGCTGATCCCATCGCCCCGGCACCCTCGACAACCGTCTCAGTACGTCCGGACAACGAGAGCGCCCCGGCGTCCGCTCCACTTTCCTCGGCGCACTGGCCAAGCGACTTCTCGACGAGAACGACTTGGACGAGGGTTACACCCGCGCGCCGCAGCGTCCCGCACAGCACGACGACGTAACCGTGATCGGCTGTCCGGCGCTGGAGAGGCTCGGCAGCGAGGCCGCTGTAGGCGGCGGCTTCGACCTCCCGCACAAGGCGAAGGCGTCCTTCACCTACGCAGGCGGCAGCGACTCTGAAGTGGCTGAGGAGTTGTACAGCGACACCGAGGGCAAGCTCTCCCGGAGCGTGGGCCGGATCTTCGAAACGATGACCTCCTGCCCCATCTACCAGATCCTCACCAGCAGTACGGCCCTTTCCACGGTCACGACTCAGAAGGTGCTCACCGCCCGGCTGGGCGACGAGCAGTGGAGCCAGCTGCTGACCTTTGCTACTGGCGGGCGTAGCAGCATCGTCAAGCAGACGGCCGTCCGTATCGGGACCGTGGTCGTCGTGATTTCCGGTAGCCCTGGCCTTGTTGATGCCAACGTGCGCAGGGCGGTCGCCAAGGCTGCGGTGGTCAGGTCCACGAGGTGATGAGGCGAGATCGGCAGGTCGGGCAGGCGTGGGCGGCTCCGGTCCCGTAGCGGCGCATCGGCTGGCCGCAACCAGGGCAGGAGCCGATCTCCCACACGGGGCACCCGTACTGTTCGGCTGCCTCCTGGCGTTCCACGCCGCTGATGGGCCGTCCCGATGCCTGGCTGGGGATGTGCGGTGGCAGCTGGGCGAAGGTTCTCAGGCCGCGGTCGTCGGCCCTGCCCCGAGCGGGGCGAGGGTCGTTGCGCACGGTGTTTTCCTCGCCGAAGCGACACTTCGTGTCCAACTCCTCCTCATGGAAGGCGAGTTTTTCATCGGGTGGTACTTCCTCGCGGACGGGGGCTGATTCGTGGCCGACGATGCTGCGCCAACGCTCGCGGTCCTGGACGGGGACCCACATGCGGGATGCTTGCCGGGGATCTGAGGGCAGAGGGACTTGGAGCGGAACGAAGGAACCATCGACGCTGGCCACTACGAGTTCGTCCACCTCGGTGTGGCGCTTCATCGGCAGGCACAGGGCGGGGACTTCCCAGATGGTGTGGAATCCGCCGCAGCCATACATGCTTGCTGTCTTCTCCGGACACTGACGTTCAGCGCCCGCCGCGCACTTCCACTCTTGCAGGTGACGGACGCCACCGCGGACCAGCATCCGCGACCGTGACGCGATCTCCTGCCATGGCAGGTCGTCCACCATCGCCCAGGGAGCCCTGTTGATCAGGGCGGCCTGGTCACTGTCGGTGACCCACAGCGGAGTGATGCCTGCCTCCACGGCGATCTGGGAGCGCCTGCTGTCGTGTGCGCGGGTGATCCATCAATTCCCTTGGGCTGCCGCCCGGGAGTGGAACGCTGGCCCCGGGCCGTTGTCAGTGGCCACCCGTACTCTCGCCTTGGGGCTATGACGGTTCTGAGCCGGAGGCATGATGGTCAGGGATTCACGCCGTGTGCAGACAGCGGTGCTCGACAACGCCGACTCCGAAGATCCGGTCGAACTTCCCACCGACGCGGTCGACCTCGAGCTGTTTCGCCGGGGCCACGTGGGCCGCACCTTCTGGTGCGGGGTGTGGCTGGGCGGCTGCGGAGGCCGGCTGACGACCAGGCTCTGCACGGACAAGATCTGCCACTTCGCGCATGTTCCGGACCCCGATGCCCCCGACTCCCCGTGTCGCAGGACAAGTTCGAGGTCCTTCGGATCGGGCAGCGCCGACCACCTCTACGTCAAGGCCGCCGTGGCTGACTGGATGGCCCGTCACGGCCTCAGCGGCGACACCCGCATCCTGCGCGACCCGGCCGGAGAGGTCAGGCTGGGCGCCCAGATCACCGCAGAGCCCAGCGGACACAAGCCCCTGCGCTTCATCCTCGACCCCTCCGCGCTGCTGGTGCCCGGCGAGTTCGACGCCGGCACAGTGTTCGGCCCGGACATCGAGCCGGACCCGCGCCTTCTGCGCGAGCAGGGCTACGTGCACCGGGTGCGCTGTGTCTCCGAAGGAGCACACCGCAAAGTGCAGTTCGGCACCCAGAGCAGCGACGGCGCGGTCGACTGGTACGACTTCACCGCAGACAACGTGCACCTTGCACCCGAGGGGCTGTCCACTCGGGCAGCCACGGAGATCCGGCGCCGGCGCAGCCACACCGTGCCGATCGGTGCGCACGCACGCGACTTCACCGCGAAGACCCCCGCCGCGTCCGCATCAACGCTGGCCACTGCCGTACCGGACACGCCTGAGGACCGCACCGAACTGGTGAAAGCGCTGCGCGAGGCCCTGGCCGGCCGCGCAAGCGTGACGCCACTGCAACGCTGCCTGGACCGGCTCGAAGCAGCCACCCGGCAGGGAGCTACCGCCCAGGAGAACGAACTCATCCGACAGGCCTCCGACGTGCTGCTGCGTGTGCGCCGCGGCGTCGGCGCTGCCGCACCTACCCGGCCACAGCGCAAGAAGCCGGCCCGCCCGCTCCCCGCACCTGCCGCTGCCGCAGCGCCTGCCGGGAAGACAAGCACCCGCCCGGCGAAGAACGCGCGCCAGGAGCGGCAGGCCCGTCGCGCGGCGGTCCGCCAGGCGCGGAACATCCTGCAGCGCCTCACCCAGCCCGTGCCTCTCTCCGACGCCGAAATGCAGCAGATGGGACGGGACCTCGCCACGGCGCTGAAGACCGCCGGGGACAAGCTCCTGCCCAGCGAACGCCGCAAGGCACAAGCCTGGATCGACCACCCGACCCAGCCGGAACCCGCCCGTACGCCCTTCGAGCGCCACGCCCTGGCCCCGGACCACCTGCGCTCCGCCGCCACCGCCGTTCGCGGGGCACTGAAGAAGGCCGCCCGTGAGCAGACCACCACCAGCTGGAGCAGGCTGCAACGTCAGCTCGGCTCGGCACTGCCCCGCATGACCGCTGCCGAACGCATCACCGTCCTCACCCTCGTCGACCAGCAGACGCCGAAAGACCAGCCTCCGCTGTCGAGCCTGGTCGCCGCAGGTGATCCCGGCATGGCGGCGTCCTACCGCGAGGTCGCTGCCGCACTGGGACTGGACGTTCCTGCAGACGACGACGGACTGCGTGACGTCCTGGAAGCCGACGTGCAGCAGGTCCACCACCACTGGCGCCACCAGTAAGCGCGCGGCCGCCATGCGGCCATCACTAGCGCACCGGAGCGGTCTCGAACTGCTGGGCCCGGGGAACGAGGCGGGGGGGATCACCACAGAGGCGCGGATGCCGTGCCCGGATAGCGGCCGCCGTCGTAAGCCACCCAGACGGCAGGCGGGGGCGGCGGGCCGGACGAAATGCACCACGTCGCGGACGAACATGTCGTCCCAGTGGGCCGGGGCTGAGGCCACCAGCGCGGGCCCATCCCCTTCCTCGTGGTGACACCCGACGTCATGGGGCCCCAGCAGCGAGGGGACACCAACCACCGGCAAGACAAGCCGCTGCGGCAGGTCCGTGCGCCCGCGCCCGCCTAACGAGTTGGTGCGTGATAGTGGGTGAGGCGTCGTGCCTGGCCGGTGGCATGATCCGTCTGTGGCGATCATGGTCAATCGAACGGTGCTGGCACATCGGCTGCTCACGGGGGTCTCGCGGCGGCATCT
>NZ_JAOCQE010000100.1 GCF_025290915.1 Streptomyces sp. 15-116A
CGGGCCCGAGCGGCTCGCCGAGATCCCGGGCCGCTGCTCGGGCGGGGTGTGGCTGGACCGTGCGGGGCGCATGCTGGCACTGGACCGGGAGACGGGCGGGCGCACCAAGGCGGTCGTGGTGGATCTGGGGCGTGGCGGTGAGGTGTCGCCGCTGCTGCAGATCGCCGCCGAGAGCGACGACCGGGTGCTGCTCGCGGACCCGGACAGCGGGCTGCTGCTGATCCGCTCGGACGCGCCCTCGCCGGGCAGCGGCCGGCTGGGCTGGGGGGTGCTGGGCAGCACGCTGCCGGTGCGGTTCCCGGAGTGCCTGCGGCTGCCCGACTGCACGGTCACCCCGTTCGCGATCCAGCCGGGGCAGGTGCTGACCCCGGAGGGCTGTGCGGTGGCCCTGCGCGTCGACGGCCCGCTGGGCTCCTGGGTCGGGGTGTGGCGTCCGGCCGAGCGGCGGGTGCACCATCTCCCGGCGCCGGCGGGGTGGTTGGCGGGCAGCGGGCTGTGGACGCCGGACGGGGTGCTGCGCCTGCCGTATGCCACGGCGACGGTGCCGTGCGGGGTGGCCGCGCTGGAGGCGCCCGCGCGGGAGGAGAGGAGCGCTCCCGCCCCCATGGAACCGGAAGGACCGGAAGGACCAGAAGGACCGGAAGAAACGGCTCCCTCCGAGCCCGTGACGCCTCGCCCCGTTCCGCTCCAACAGGCGCCGTTGGGACGGCTTGTAACGAAGTAGTGGCGGTTGGCGTGGCCGCCTGGATTCGGGGCGTGGTGGGCCGGTTACACTCGCCCGGCTGTAGGAAAGATCATGTTTACGGGGTGAATTCCTTCCGATGAACGACGCCATCACGAACCAGGCGCACACCACTGAAAGCGCTCAGGTCGCCGCCGGGCACGGCAAGCACCGGGGCCCTGTCTCCACGCACGACGCGGAGACGACCCCGCGCGGCCGGCACCGCAGGCCGGTGGAGGACAACGAGCGTGCGGAGTCGGCAGCCTGACGTCACGTCAGGCAGGCTGAGTCGTACACCGGCCCCCGGCTGTCGCAGGACAGTCGGGGGCCGTCTCGTGTCCGGGCCCGTTCAGCCGCGCCGCAGCCCCAGCACCTCCACCGCCGCGAAGGTCTCTCCCTCCGGGCGTCGCTCGTAGTACGGCGTGAGCAGCGCGTCCAGTTCGCCGTACGTGAACGTCCCCTGCTTGCTGTCGAACTGCGCGGCGACCCGCGGCCGTTCGACGACCGCGACCATGCCGCCGTGCACCACGAAGAGCTGTCCGTTGACGCGCCCGGCGGCGGGTGCGGCGAGGTAGCCGACGAGGGGCGCGACGTGTTCGGGGGCGAGCGGGTCGTGGCCGTCGGGGGCCGGGGTCGTGCCGGCGAAGACGTCCTCGGTCATCCGCGTGCGGGCGCGGGGGCAGATGGCGTTGACGGTGACGCCGTACTTGGCGAGGGCGTGCGCGGTGGAGGTGGTCAGGCCGACGATTCCGCCCTTGGCCGCCGCGTAGTTGGGCTGCCCGGCGGAGCCGGCGAGGAACGCCTCCGAGGAGGTGTTGACGATCCGCCCGTGCACCGGCCGTCCCCCGTCGCGCTTGAACCGGTCCCTCCAGTGGGCGGCGGCGTGCCGGGTGGTGTTGAAGTGCCCCTTGAGGTGGACGCGGATCACGGCGTCCCACTCGTCCTCGGTCATGGAGAAGACCATGCGGTCGCGCAGGATGCCCGCGTTGTTGACGAGGATGTCGAGCCGGCCGTACGTGCCGACGGCCAGCTCGATCAGCCCGCGCGCCTGCGTGAAGTCGGCGATGTCCCCGGTGTGGGCGACGGCCGTGCCGCCCGCCGCGCGGATCTCGGCGACGACCTCCTCGGCGGGCCCGGCGGACGCCGCACCACTGCCGTCCCGGCCCGGCTGCCCGTAGTCGTTGACGACGACGGCCGCGCCGAGCCGGGCGAGTTCGAGTGCCTCGGCGCGGCCGAGACCGCGTCCGGCTCCGGTGACGACCGCCGACAGCCCTTCCAGCGGGCGCGTCATCAGATCTCCACGCAGGTGCGCAGGGCGGTGCCCGTGCGCATCTGGTCCAGGGCCTCGTTGATGTCGGCGAGCGGAACGCGGTGGGTGATCAGGCCGTCGAGGTCGACGCGGCCGGCCCGCCACAGGGCGATGGTCCGCTCGTAGGAGCGCACGACGTCACCGCCGCCGTAGAGCGACGGCAGGATGCGCTTCTCGTCGAAGAACAGCTCGAACATGTTGAGCTGCAGGAAGTCGTCCATGGCGCCCGCGCCGACCACGACGAGGGTGCCGCCGCGCCGGGTGGTCTCGTAGGCGGTGCGGGCGGTGGTGGAGCGGCCGACGACCTCGAAGACGTAGTCGAAGCCCTCGCCGCCGGTGAGCTGCTGCTTGGCGTCGGCGAGTTCGCCGGGGGCGACGGCCCGGGTGGCGCCGAAGCGCAGGGCGGCCTCGCGCCGGGTGCGCACGGGGTCGACGGCGACGATCTCCGCGGCTCCCTGCAGCCGTGCGCCCTGGATCGCGGAGATCCCGACGCCGCCGCAGCCGATGACGGCCACCGACGAACCGGCCGTGACATCGGCGGTGTTGAGGGCGGCGCCGAGTCCGGTGGTGACCCCGCAGCCGATGAGGGCGGCGATGTCGTAGGGCACGTCGTCCGGGATGGGCACGGCGCAGCCGGCGTCGACGACGACCTCCTCGGCGAAGGTGCCGGTGCCGGCGAAGCCGAAGACGTCGCCGACGGAGCGGCGGAAGTTGGGGGTGCCGGCGTTCATGAACCCGGCCAGGCACAGTTCGCTCTGCCCGCGCCGGCAGGACGGGCAGGCGCCGCAGGCGGGCAGCCAGCAGACGACGACCCGGTCGCCCGCCGTGAGCCCGGTGACCCCCTCCCCCACCTCGACGACCTCGCCCGCGCCCTCGTGGCCCGGCACGAACGGCGCCGGCTGCGGCAGGACGCCGCTCATCGCGGACAGGTCGGAGTGGCACAGCCCGGTGGCCCGCACCCGGATCCGTACCTTGCCGGGGCCGAAGCCCACCGCCTCGATGTCGTCGTGGACCTCGAGCTTGTCCTGGCCGGTCTCGTGCAGTACGGCTGCGCGCATGGCGGGGCTCCCCTCGGCTGTGGGCGGGTTCAGGTGTGTGCGACGGCGGTGTCGGCGAGCACGGGCGCGTCGTCCCGTTCCACCGCGCTGACGGCCACCCGCACCTCGCCGTCGCGGCGCCACATCCGGATCCGCAGCGTCTCGCCGGGGTACACGACTCCGGCGAAGCGGGTGCTGTAGGCGCGGACCCGGGTGACGTCCCCGCCGAGCAGCGTGTCGACGACGGCCTTGAGTGTCATGCCGTAGGTGCACAGTCCGTGCAGGATGGGCCGCTCGAAACCGGCCTGTCTGGCGAACTCGGGGTCGGCGTGCAGGGGGTTCCAGTCGCCGGAGAGGCGGTACAGCAGCGCCTGGTCCTCGCGGACGGCCCGCTCGACGGTGCGGTCCGGCTCCCCGGCGGGTGCCTCGCGCCGCACGGACGGCCCCCGGTCGCCGCCCCAGCCGCCTTCGCCGCGTACGTAGATCTGGGCGTCGTTGGTCCACAGCGGGCCGTCGGCGTCGGTGACGTCGGTGCGCATGACGAGGACGGCCGCCTTGCCCTTGTCGTACACGGCGGCGATGCGGTGCGTGGCGGTGGCGGTGCCCTCGGCGGGCAGGGGGCGGTGCAGGGTCAGCGACTGGCCGCCGTGCAGGACGCGGGCCAGGTCGACCTCGACGCCGGGCATGGACAGGCTGCCGATGACACCGGGTGCGCCGGCGCCCGCGACGGTGGCGAAGCTCGGCAGGACGTGCAGCCGGGACTCCAGGGTGTAGCGCAGTTCGCCGGGGTCGGTGGCGGGGGTGCCGGCGCCGATGCCGAGGTGGTAGAGCAGGACGTCCTTGGCTCCCCAGCTGATCTCGCCGGTCCGGGGTTCGGCGGCGAGCGCCTTGGCTGCGTCGATGGGCATGGGACTCCTGATCGCCGGATCCTGAACCGTTGCCGAAGACCCCGGTGCGACCGTCCGCACCGTCAGCCGCACCGAGGTCGTCACGTGGCCGCGGGAACCCGCCGTCGAGCTAGAACGCGTTCCAGTACGGCGCCCCTCTGTATAGCCCAGCCAGGAGGAGTTGTGAAGGCTCCTGACGTAGTGTCAGCTGACGGTGTCCGACTCGCGCCGGAACAGCCCCGTCCACAGAAAGTCCTCCCCGAAGCGGTCGCTGTCCTCCCCCTGCCGCACCATCCGCCGCAGCTCGACCTCCGTCAGGTTGGCGAAGATCCCCCGCAACGCCTCATCGCTGTAGGCGAGCCCACCCTGCAGCCCCGTGCCCTTGTAGTACTCGGCGTCGTCCAGTTTCGACCCCATTGCCCCGGCCGCGAAACAGGTCAGCGCGAAGTGACCACCCGGTGCGAGCACCCTCTCCAGCAGTGCGAGGTAGCTGATGCGGCGGTGCGGGGGCAGGTGGTGGAAGCAGCCGGAGTCGTAGACGAGGTCGTACGGGCCGCGGAGTTCCGAGGCGGTCAGGGCGAAGGCGTCGCCGCAGTGGAAGCGCACGCCCCGCGCCCCGGTCTCGCGGGCCCGCTCCCGGGCCCAGTCGAGGGCGGCCGGGGACAGATCCACCGCGTCCACCTCGAAACCCCGCTCCGCCAGGAACAGCGCGTTGCGCCCGGGACCGCAGCCGAGCTCGAGCGCCCGGCCCCCGGTGAGGACGCCCCGGTCGACGTACGACACCAGGCTCTCGTCGGGCTTCGGCACGAAGAAGGGGACCGGGCGGGAGCGGTCGGTGTAGAAGGTGTCCCACCATGCGGCGCCGCGCCGGGTCCAGCGGTCGGCCTCCGGTGCGAACAGGTCGTCCAGCAGGGCGAGTACGTCGTCGACGGTGCGTATGTTCCGGTCCATCCGGGCTCCTTCCGCGTCGGTCGATCGTAGGGCGGGAGGGGATGAAATCCCAGGTCAGACGGGACAGTTGGGGTCGTGTCCGAGTCGCCTGCCGGGCCTCTGCGCGCCCGGTGAGGCCGTCGGCGGCCCACGGCCCGCGCACGGCGTGAAGTCCCTTGCCGCACCCCGTCGAAGGCCGTCAGGGTGCCGTTCCCGGCCTCGCCTCGCCCGCTTTTCCGCGGCCCGGCTCAGTGCGCGGCCGCCGTCCTCCGGGGCAGCCACAGCCACATCAGCAAGGCCCCCGCCGCCAGCACCGCCGCGCCCGTGCGGAAGGCTAGGGCGTAGCCGTCCGTCAGGGCGGCCGGGGTGGCGGAGTCGCCCGTGCGGGCCGCGGCGAGGGTGGACATGATGGCGAGGCCCAGGGAACCGCCCATCGTGCGGGAGGTGTTGACCAGGCCCGAGACCAGGCCGGCCTCCTCGGGCGCGGCCCCGGACGTCGCGAGTGCGGCGAGCGGGGTTCCGGCGAGGCCCGCGCCCAGCATCATCAGGACACCGGGCAGCATGATCGAGGTCAGGTACGTCCCGTCCGCGCTCATCGTCGACTGCCAGCCGAACCCGGCTGTCGCGACGAGCGTGCCGAGCACCGCGACCGTGCGCGGTCCGGCCGTGCGCATCAGCCGGGGCGCCAGTTTGGAGCCGAGGACCACGGCGAGCGAGCTGGGCACCAGGGCGAGTCCGGCTTCGAGCGGGCTGTAGCCGAGCACGTTCTGCGCGTACAGGGTCATGAAGTACCACATGCAGAACATGGCGGCCCCGCTAACGAACATCGCCACGTTCGCCGACGCCACCGCCCGCAGCCGCAGCAGCCCGAGCGGCATCAGCGGCGCCTTGGCGCGCGCCTCGACGAGCAGGAACCCGGCGATGAGCGCGACCCCGGCGAGCAGCGGTACGACCGTGACCGGCGCCGTCCAGCCCTCGGCCTCGGTCTGCGAGATGCCGTACGCGAGCGTGCCGAGGCCGGCGGTGACGAGGATCGCGCCGGGCAGGTCCAGCCGCCGCCGGTCCCCGGCCCTGCTCTCGACCAGCCACAGCGTGGCGGCGGCGAGCACGACCGCCCCGACCGGCACGTTGATCAGCAGCACCCAGCGCCAGGACAGCGCGTCCACGAGCAGCCCGCCGACGAATCCGCCGGCCGCGCCGCCGCCCTCCAGCGGCCCCGCGTCCTCCTCTCCCTGCTGCTTCTGCTCGCCCTGACCTGCGTGATGCTGCTCGACGGCTATCTGCGCGCGGAGGTCGGCGGCGACCAGCGGGTCCGTACCGGCGCCTCGGCCGACGACGTACCCGAGGAGATCCTCGAGGGCGGCCCGATCCTCACCTTCCCCGGCGGGCAGGCCACGACCCTGTCCGTCCCGGACAAGACGATCGCGCTGACCTTCGACGACGGCCCGGACCCGACCTGGACGCCGAAGGTGCTTCAGATCCTGGAGGAGTACGACGTGCCCGGCACGTTCTTCCTGGTCGGCTCGATGATCGCGCGCTATCCGGACCTCGTGGAGGACCTGGTGGAGCAGGGCAACGAGGTCGGCATCCACACCTTCACGCACGTCGACCTGTCGTACCAGAGCGCCTCGCGCGTGACCCGGGAGATGGAGCAGACGCAGCTCGCCCTCGCGGGCGCGGCCGGCATCACCACCACCCTCTTCCGCGCGCCCTACTCCTCCAAGACGGACGCCATCGACGACTACAGCTGGGAGGTGTACCAACAGCTCGGCCAGGACGGTTACACCAGCGTCTTCATCGACACCGACAGCGAGGACTGGAAGCAGCCCGGCGTCTCGAAGATCGTCGAGGGAGCCACCCCGGAGGACGGCGAGGGCGCGTCGGTGCTCTTCCACGACTCCGGCGGTGAGCGCGAGCAGACGATCGAGGCGCTGCCGAAGTACATCGAGAAGATGAAGGCGAAGGGCTACACCTTCACCACCATCAGCGGCGCCATGGCCGAGCAGCAACAGCAGCCGGCCGGCGGTCCCGCCGACGCCGCAGCGGGTGGTGGGGACCCGCTCCAGGCCTCCCACCACCGGGCCACCGGCACCACCCTCTACGAGGGCAAGGCGCTCGTCGCGGCCGTCGCCGTCGCCGAGTGGACCGTGCCCGCGCTGTCGGCCGGCCTCGTCGTGGTCGGCGTCGCCGTCATGGGCCGGTTCGGGCTCATGCTGGTCCTCGCCCGCCGCCACTCCAGACAGCGCAACCGGCGTCGGTTCAGCTGGGGACCGCCCGTCACCCGCCCGGTGAGCGTGATCGTCCCGGCGTACAACGAGAAGGAGTGCATCGAGAACACCCTGCGCTCACTCGCCGTGAGCACCCACCCCATCGAGATCATCGTGGTGGACGACGGCTCCACGGACGGCACCGCCGACCTCGCCGAGTCCCTCGGCCTGCCGAGCGTCCGGGTGATCCGGCAGCAGAACGCGGGCAAGCCCGCCGCGCTCAACCACGGCATCCGCAGCGCCCGCCACGACATCGTCGTGATGATGGACGGCGACACCGTCTTCGAACCGGACACCGTACGGCGGCTCGTCCAGCCGTTGGCCGACCCGGAGGTCGGTGCCGTCGCAGGCAACGCGAAGGTCGGCAACCGGCGCACCCTCATCGGCGCCTGGCAGCACATCGAGTACGTGATGGGCTTCAACCTCGACCGGCGCATGTACGACGTGCTGCGCTGTATGCCGACGATCCCCGGCGCGATCGGCGCGTTCCGCCGCGAGGCGGTGCTCGGCGCCGGCGGGATGAGCGAGGACACCCTCGCCGAGGACACCGACATCACCATCGCCCTGCACCGCGCCGGCTGGCGGGTGGTCTACGAGGAGCACGCGCGCGCGTGGACCGAGGCGCCGCGCACCCTGCGGCAGCTGTGGTCGCAGCGCTACCGCTGGTCGTACGGCACGATGCAGGCGCTGTGGAAGCACCGTAAGTCCCTGACGGACAAGGGGCCTTCGGGGCGCTTCGGGCGGGTGGGCATGCCGCTGGTGGTGCTGTTCCAGGTGGTCACGCCGGTGTTCGCCCCGCTGATCGACCTGTTCACCGTCTACTCGATGATCTTCATCGACTTCCGGGCCGCGCTGCTGGCGTGGTGCGCTGTCCTGGGCGTGCAGCTGGTGTGCGCCGCGTACGCCTTCCGGCTGGACCGCGAGCGGTACCGGTATCTGCTGATGATGCCGCTGCAGCAGCTGGCGTACCGGCAGATGATGTACCTCGTCCTCATCCACTCCTGCGTCACCGCCCTGACCGGCGGCCGCCTGCGCTGGCAGAAGCTGAAACGCACGGGCGAGGTGGGCATGCCGACGGGGCCGCGCTGATGGGGCGGCACGGCAAGGGCGCGGTGCTCAGCGTGCCCGTGGCGGCGGACCCTGCCCCGACGCAGGCGGCCGGTGGCGGCCGGGACCGGTACTTCGACGGGCTGCGCGCCCTCGCTCTGGTCCGGGTCGTGGCGTACCACACCTTCTGCTGGGCCTGGGCGGGGCTGGTGTTCCCTTCGATGGGCGTGATGTTCGCCCTCGCCGGAACGCTGATGGCGAGATCGCTGCGGCGGCCCGCGGGGAAGGTGGTGCGCAGCCGGGTGCGCCGGCTGCTGCCGCCGTTCTGGTTCTGGGGCCTGTTCGTGGTGGGCGCGATGCTCGTGCACGGCTGGATGCCGGGGTGGCAGATCGTGTACTGGATCGTGCCGCTCGGCGATCCGCCGGGCAGCGCGTGGGCCGAGCAGGCCTGGGAGATCCTCTGGTATCTGAGGACGTATCTGTGGTTCGTGCTGCTGTCGCCGCTGCTGCTGCGCCTCTTCCGGGCGGCGCCGGTCCCGGTGCTGGTCCTGTCGCTCGCCCCGATCGCCGCGTTCACGCTCGCCTGGCAGCCCCCGGAGAACCGTCTCGGCAGCGCCCTCACCGACCTCGCCACGTTCCTGTTCTGCTGGCTTCTCGGCTTCGCGCACCACGACGGCGTGCTGGGCCGGCTGCGCCCGCTCGCCGTCGTCCCGCCCGCGCTCGCCGCGCTCGCCTGCGGCGGCTGGTACGCCCTCGCCCACCAGGCGTCGTACGGCGGCACCTACGACCTCGACGACAACCCGCTGGCGCAGGCCTTCTGGTCGGCCGGGTTCGTGACGCTGCTGATGTACGCGCACGCCAGGGTGCGCTTCGGCCGCGGCACCCCGGGTCGTCCGCCGCGCTTCCGGCGCCTGGACCGGCTGGTGACCCTCTTCAACGCCCGCGCGGTGACCATCTACCTCTGGCACCAGCCCGCGCTGATCCTCGCCGTGCCGCTGATCGACCGCTTCTGGGAGGTGCCCGCGTTCGAGGCGTATCTGCCGCTGGAGAGCCAGTGGTTCCTGTTCGGCGTGACCTGGATCCTGCTCGCCGTGTTCGTGCTCGCCTGCGGCTGGGTCGAGGATGTGGCCGCGCGCCGCACGCCGCGGCTTCTGCCGTGGGACCGGGCTGCAAGAATGAGCCCGTGACCCGCGCATCCCTGGACAAGCAGCCGCACGAAGTCGCCTCGATGTTCGACGACGTGGCGGAACGGTACGACCTGACCAACGACGTGCTGTCCCTCGGCCAGGACCGGCGATGGCGCAAGGAGGTCGCGAAGGCGGTCGACGCGCGCCCCGCGCAGAAGATCCTGGACCTGGCAGCCGGCACGGGCACCTCGTCGCTGCCCTTCGCCCGCACCGGCGCGTACGTCGTGCCCTGCGACTTCTCCCTCGGCATGCTCGCCGTCGGCAAGCGGCACCGGGCCTGGCTGCCGTACACCGCCGGGGACGCGACGAAACTCCCTTTCCGGGACGACTCGTTCGACGCCGTCACCATCTCCTTCGGGCTGCGCAACGTGCAGGACTTCGACGCCGCGCTGCGCGAGATGCACCGGGTGACCCGGCCCGGCGGGCGCATCGTCATCTGCGAGTTCTCGCACCCGACGTGGGCGCCGTTCCGCACCGTCTACACCGAGTACCTGATGCGGGCGCTGCCGCCGGTCGCCCGCGCGGTGTCCTCGAACCCGGACGCGTACGTCTACCTCGCCGAGTCGATCCGCGCCTGGCCGGACCAGCCGGCGCTGGCCGAGCGGCTGAAGGGCGCGGGCTGGTCGCGGGTGGCGTGGCGCAATCTGACGGGCGGCGTGGTCGCGCTGCACCGGGGCTTCAAGGACAGCTGAGCACCGCCGTGCGCGGGGCGTGCGGCTCGTCCAGTTCCCGCTGGAGCCCGCCGGAGGGCGGCAGCGGCCCGCGCGGCTCGCGCACCCCACCGCCGCCGTCGCCCTCACCGAGGTCGAACCACACGTAGACCATCGAGTCCCGCGGCACCTCCGCGCCCGGCTGCGGGTACTGGCGTACGACGTAGTCGACGACGGTGAGGTGGAGGTCCGGCCGGTCCGGCGCGGTCAGCCACAGCCCGCGCGCCCGGGCCGACTCCCGCGCGTCCACGGCCATCAGGCCGACCAGGCGCGGCACACGCACTTCGGGTGTCCGAAGGCCCTTGGGTGTCATACGCACGGACGTCACCCCCCTGCGGTACCGGCAGGGTAGACCCGCCCGCACCCCGGCAGGAAGCATCAAGTGGCGTTCCGTGACGTTTCATTACCGTGCGTGATGAGGGCTGGGGTTTCAGAGGTCCAGGCGGTAGCAGTGGGCCTCGCGCCTGCCGACCGGGGTGGTGAACCGCTCCTCCAGGCGCATCCCGAGCCGCTGAGTGACCGCTATCGAGCGGGAGTTGCGGGCGTCGACCATCGCCACCACGCTCGGCACACCGGCCGCGCGCACCCGCTCCAGCGTCTGCCGCGCCGCCGCGGTCACGTACCCCATGCCCCAGTGCTCCCGGCCGAGCCGCCAGCCGATCTCGATCTCGCCCGTCGGGCCCCAGTCCTGCGGCCACGGCTGGGCGCCCGTGAAGCCGAGGATGCGGTCGGAGGCGTCGAGCATGGTCCACAGGCAGAAACCGAACTCGGCGTCGTGCCGCCGCTGGCGGGCGGTGAGCTCCTCGTAGACCGACAGCTCGGCGGACCTGCCGCCGTGGAACTCCATGACGTCCGGATCGTCGAAGAGGCGGTGCCAGACGAACGCGTCCTCGTGGGTGGGGACGCGCAGCCGTACGGCGGGGAGAGCTCGGTTCACGTCGGGCAGCCCTTCAGCCGGGTGATCGATTGTGCTGCATAGACTGCCCATGTCCAGTGCCGGTCGGCACGCAGATTTCGAACTTGGGGAGATCCCGCCGTGACCGAGCCCCTCTCCGACAACACCGCCGATGTGATCGTCGTGGGCGCGGGGCCAGCCGGCTCCACCACCGCCTACCACCTGGCCCGGGCCGGACTCGACGTGCTGCTGCTGGAGAAGACCGAGTTCCCGCGGGAGAAGGTCTGCGGTGACGGTCTCACCCCGCGCGCGGTCAAGCAGCTGGTGTCGATGGGCATCGACATCTCCGAGGAGGCCGGCTGGCTGCGCAACAAGGGCCTGCGCATCATCGGCGGCGGGGTCCGCCTCCAGCTGGACTGGCCGGATCTCGCCTCCTTCCCCGACTACGGTCTGGTCCGCAAGCGCGACGACTTCGACGAGCAGCTCGCCCGGCAGGCGCAGAAGGCCGGCGCCCGGCTCTACGAGCGCTGCAACGTGGGCGCCCCGATCGTCGACGACCGCACCGGCCGCATCACAGGCGTGAAGGCCAAGCTCGGCGAGGACAAGCGCGAGGTCTTCTTCCACGCCCCGCTCGTGGTCGCCGCCGACGGCAACTCCACCCGGCTGTCCCTGGCGATGGGGCTGCACCGCCGCGAGGACCGCCCGATGGGCGTCGCCGTGCGCACGTACTTCACCTCGCCGCGCCACGACGACGACTACCTGGAGTCCTGGCTGGAGCTGTGGGACCGCCGCGGCCCCCAGGACCGTCTGCTGCCCGGCTACGGCTGGATCTTCGGCATGGGCGACGGCACGTCCAACGTCGGCCTGGGCGTCCTGAACACCTCCGACTCCTTCAAGGAGCTGGACTGGCGCGAGGTCCTCAAGGCCTGGTGCGCCTCGATGCCGGAGGACTGGGGCTACACCCCCGACAACATGACCGGCCCGATCCGCGGCGCCGCGCTCCCCATGGCCTTCAACCGCCAGCCCCACTACACGCGCGGGCTGCTGCTGGTCGGCGACGCGGGCGGCCTGGTGAACCCCTTCAACGGCGAGGGCATCGCCTACGCCATGGAGTCCGGGCAGATCGCCGCCGAGGTCATCGTGCAGGCCCACGCGCGAGCCACCCCGGCCCAGCGGGAGATCGCCCTCCAGCGCTACCCGCGCGTCCTGAAGGACACCTACGGCGGCTACTACACGCTCGGCCGCGCCTTCGTGAAGCTCATCGGCAACCCGAAGGTCATGCAGATCGCCGCGCAGCGCGGCCTGACCCACCCGATGCTGATGCGGTTCACCCTGAAGCTGCTCGCCAACCTGACCGACCCGACGGGCGGCGACGCGATGGACCGCATCATCAACGGGCTGAGCAAGGTGGCGCCGAAGGCCTGAGCGCCTCTGTGGGCGGCCGGGGTCCCGGGTGGGGCCCTCGGCCGCCTTTCGCGTACCCGGGGCACCGTGAGGGCCCGTCACGGGCGTGTACGCGGGTCGCGGCCGCGCATGCCGGATCGTCAACGCGCGTCCAGGCGGGGACGATCCGGGCAATCGGGCGATCTTGCCCCTCTGGAGCGTCCGGCCGGCCGGACGAGAACGGACGAGGGTCGCTGCCCCCGAGCGGCAGCGACCCTTCAGTCCGTTATGAGCGTGATGCTCTGAATCAGAGCACGCGCACGGCGCCCGACGCCGGGTAGCCGGAGAGGTCCTGGATGACGACGCCCTTGGAGGGGTTCGCGGCGTCCAGGTACTGGCCGTTCCCGATGTAGACACCCGTGTGGTACGCGGAGCCCTTGCCGCCCCAGTAGAGGATGTCGCCGACCTGGATCTGGGACAGCGGGATGTCGGTGCCGACCGTCGACTGGTCCTGCGAGACCCGCGGCAGGTCGACGCCGACCTGGCGGAACGCGGCCTGGACCAGGCTGGAGCAGTCCCAGGCGTTGGGACCGGTGGCACCCATGACGTAGGCGTCGCCGACCTGCGCCTTGAGGAAGGAGATGACCGTCGCGACGCTGCCGCTGGCCGGCGCGGAGGCGGTCGTAGTGCTGGTGAGGGAGGGGCGCTCGGCGTTGCGCGCCGCGCGCTCGGCGGCGGCCTTGCGGGCCTCCTCCGCCGCCTTCTTCTTCGCCTCGGCCTTCTTCTTGGCCTCGGCGAGGTCCGCCTTGGCCTCCTTGGCGGCCTTGGCGGCGGCCGCGTCACGCTCGGCCTGCAGCTGGTAGTTCGCGGCGGCCTGCTGGGTGACCTCCGCGGACTGGGCGACCTGGGTGGACAGGTCCGCCGTCAGGGTGGGCAGTTCGAGGGTCTGCGTCACCGGCTCGGCCGCGTTGGCCGCGCTGGACGCCCCGGCGACTGCCAGGGTGCTGAGGACGCCACCGGCAACTCCGGCCCGCATCGCGATCGTGGAGGTCGCGGTGCGGCGGGGCTTCCGGTGGCTGCGTATGTGAGCGGTGTGGGACATGGGAACAACCGGTACCAGGGGCTCCTTCATATCTTCAAGAAACGTGTCCTGCGCCACAGTTGTTCAATGAGGGCCCCGAACGCCGGGCGCGTCGCTCCTTATTGACGCCGTAACGGACATTGCGGGCACCCCATGAGGGGGCTGTGATCACGGCGTTTCATCATTACGCCCGAATTGCCCTCCGCCTACCACTGGTTGGACTGGTTGGCCAATCCCGGTTCTCAGGCGCCTCTCATGAATGTGGCGGAGGTCACGGAACGATTACCCCTGCCGTCGCGTCGCGTCGCACCGGTCACGGCCGGATCACGGCCGGATCACGACCCCCGGACTTCGTGAACGCGTGCACGTGGTCCGGACGCGTCCACATCGCGCCCCGGCGCCCCTCTGATGTGTGAACGCGGCCTCTACCAAGAGATCGAGTCCAGCACCAATTTGCATGCAAGCGAACTCTCTTGATATGGAGACGCGCCCCCTGGCCTGCGCTGACGAGCCAAAATGTCACCTCTGGTGATCGCCCGGACGCTTCGCGTGTGAAGATCACCGCTCATCCGACTTCATGATCGTTCGTCAGGTGGTGGAGATCACAAAGCTTGTGCAATACCCCGTGTCGCAGATCACAGACCGGCGGGCATAAGATGCGGAGCGGTTGGGCTTGTGACCTGCTTCACATGTTCTCGATCTTCGCCGGGGCGGGCGTGGTTCGTGGGGCAGTTGAGGCGGATGAGCCCGATGCACAACCGCCAGCAGTCAGTGCCGACTGAGAGGAGCGAGGAGCGGTGAACGCGTATGCGCCCATCCTCGTACTGGGAGCCCTCGGGGCAGGCTTTGCGATCTTCTCCGTGGTCATGGCCACGCTGATCGGTCCGAAGCGGTACAACCGCGCCAAGCTCGAGGCCTACGAGTGCGGTATCGAACCGACCCCCACGCCGGCCGGCGGCGGGCGCTTCCCCATCAAGTACTACCTGACGGCGATGCTCTTCATCATCTTCGATATCGAGATCGTCTTCCTCTACCCCTGGGCCGTCACCTTCGACGCCCTGGGGATTTTCGGGCTCGTGGAGATGCTGCTCTTCGTGCTCACCGTCTTCGTCGCGTACGCGTACGTATGGCGGCGCGGCGGCCTGGAATGGGACTGAGGGGCCTTTAGACATGGGACTCGAAGAAAAGCTGCCGAGCGGCTTCCTGCTGACCACCGTCGAGCAGGCCGCGGGGTGGGTGCGCAAGTCGTCCGTCTTCCCCGCCACGTTCGGCCTCGCCTGCTGTGCCATCGAGATGATGACCACCGGCGCCGGCCGCTACGACCTGGCGCGCTTCGGCATGGAGGTCTTCCGCGGCTCACCGCGCCAGGCGGACCTGATGATCGTCGCCGGCCGGGTCAGCCAGAAGATGGCGCCGGTGCTGCGGCAGGTCTACGACCAGATGCCGAACCCCAAGTGGGTGATCTCCATGGGGGTCTGCGCCTCCTCGGGCGGCATGTTCAACAACTACGCCATCGTCCAGGGCGTCGACCACATCGTCCCGGTCGACATCTATCTGCCCGGCTGCCCGCCCCGGCCCGAGATGCTGATGGACGCCATCCTCAAGCTTCACCAGAAGATCCAGTCCTCCAAGCTCGGCGTCAACGCCGAGGAAGCCGCCCGCGAGGCGGAGGAGGCGGCGCTCAAGGCCCTGCCCACGATCGAGATGAAGGGGCTGCTGCGATGAGCGACGCACCCAAGGACGCGAACGGGGTGAACGGCAACGGCGCGGCGAACGGCAACGGCGTGAACCCCGAGAAGGACCTCTCGGCCGAGAACCTCCCCGGCCAGCGCGGCCAGGGCGGCGAGGAGATCCGGGTCCAGCGCGGCATGTTCGGCGCCAGCAACGGCGGCGACACCTCCGGCTACGGCGGCCTGGTCCGCTCGGTCCGGCTCCCGGGACCGGCGAACCGGCCCTACGGCGGCTGGTTCGACGAGGTCGCCGACGAACTCGAGGGCGCGCTGGAGGAGCAGGGCCTGCTCCCGGAGAACGCCATCGAGAAGACGGTCGTCGACCGCGACGAGATCACCTTCCACATCGAGCGCGAGCACCTCGTCCGGGTGGCGAAGACCCTGCGCGACGACCCGGCGCTGCGCTTCGAGCTGTGCACCGGCGTGAGCGGCGTCCACTACCCCGGCGACAAGGGCCGCGAGCTGCACGCCGTCTACCACCTGCGCTCGATCACCCACAACCGGATGATCCGGCTGGAGGTCAGCTGCCCCGACAGCGACCCGCACATCCCGTCGCTGTTCTCCGTCTATCCGACGAACGACTGGCACGAGCGCGAGACGTACGACTTCTTCGGCATCGTCTTCGACGGTCACCCGGCCCTGACGCGGATCATGATGCCGGACGACTGGCAGGGCTTCCCGCAGCGCAAGGACTACCCCCTCGGCGGCATCCCCGTCGAGTACAAGGGCGCCCAGATCCCGGCTCCGGACCAACGGAGGTCGTACTCGTGAGCACCTCGCACGCATCCCCTCGTGAGACCACCGAAGGCACCGTCTACACGGTCACCGGCGGCGACTGGGACGAGGTCGTCCAGACCGCGGCCCGCGCCGACGACGAGCGCATCGTCGTCAACATGGGACCGCAGCACCCCTCCACGCACGGCGTGCTCCGCCTGATCCTGGAGATCGACGGCGAGACCGTCACCGAGGCCCGCTGCGGCATCGGCTACCTCCACACCGGCATCGAGAAGAACCTCGAGTACCGGACGTGGACCCAGGGCACCACGTTCGTGACGCGCATGGACTACCTGACGCCGTTCTTCAACGAGACGGCGTACTGCCTGGCCGTCGAGCGGCTCCTCGGCATCGATGACGAGATCCCCGACCGCGCCTCGATCATCCGCGTGCTCCTGATGGAGCTGAACCGCCTCTCCTCCCACCTGGTGTGCATCGCCACCGGCGGCATGGAGCTCGGCGCGACCACGATCATGATCTACGGCTTCCGTGATCGTGAACTCATCCTCGACATCTACGAGCTGATCACCGGCCTGCGGATGAACCACGCGTACATCCGCCCCGGCGGACTCGCCCAGGACCTGCCGCCCGGCGCGGTGGACCAGATCCGCGAGTTCGTGAAGAAGATGCACAAGAACCTCCCGGAGTACGACAAGCTCGCCACCGGGAACCCCATCTTCAAGGCCCGTATGCAGGACATCGGCTACCTGGACCTGGCCGGCTGCATGGCGCTGGGTGCCACCGGCCCGATCCTGCGCTCCACGGGTCTGCCGCACGACCTGCGCAAGGCCCAGCCGTACTGCGGATACGAGACCTACGACTTCGAGATCCCGACCGCCGACACCTGCGACGCCTACGGCCGCTTCCTGATCCGGCTCGAGGAGATGCGCCAGTCGCTGCACATCGTCGAGCAGTGCCTGGACCGGCTCGAGCCGGGGCCGGTCATGGTCGCCGACAAGAAGATCGCCTGGCCCGCCCAGCTCGCCCTGGGACCGGACGGGCTCGGCAACTCCCTCGACCACATCAAGAAGATCATGGGTACCTCCATGGAGGCCCTGATCCACCACTTCAAGCTGGTCACCGAGGGCTTCCGCGTCCCGCCCGGACAGGCGTACGCGGCCGTCGAGTCGCCCAAGGGCGAGCTCGGGGTGCATGTCGTCTCCGACGGCGGCACCCGCCCCTACCGGGTCCACTTCCGCGACCCGTCCTTCACCAACCTGCAGGCCATGGCGGCGATGTGCGAGGGCGGCCAGGTCGCCGACGTCATCGTCGCCGTCGCGTCCATCGACCCCGTGATGGGAGGCGTCGACCGGTGACCACCTCATCTTCCGAGCGGGGCGTCAGCCTGGGCATGCCGGAACTGCCCGCACCCGCCTACCCGGACGACGTCCGGGCCCGGCTGGAGACCGACGCGCGCGAGATCATCGCCCGCTACCCGGACTCCCGGTCCGCCCTCCTGCCGCTGCTGCACCTCGTGCAGTCCGAGGAGGGCCATGTCACGCGCACCGGGATGCGGTTCTGCGCGGACATGCTGGGCCTGACCACCGCGGAGGTGACCGCGGTCGCCACCTTCTACACCATGTACCGGCGCAAGCCGAGCGGCGACTACCAGGTCGGGGTGTGCACCAACACCCTGTGCGCCGTCATGGGCGGGGACGCGATCTTCGAGGAGCTCCAGGAGCACCTCGGCGTCGGCAACGGCGAGACCACCGACGACGGCAAGGTCACCCTCGAGCACATCGAGTGCAACGCGGCCTGCGACTACGCGCCCGTGGTGATGGTCAACTGGGAGTTCTTCGACAACCAGACCCCCGAGACCGCCAAGCGCCTCGTCGACGACCTGCGCGCCGGCCGCCCGGTCGCGCCCACCCGCGGCGCCCCCCTGTGCACCTTCAAGGAGACCGCCCGCATCCTGGCCGGCTTCCCCGACGAACGGGAGGGAGCCGTCGAGGCCACGGGAAGCGCGGGACCCGCCTCCCTGATCGGCCTGAAGCTCGCCAAGGGCGAGGCCGCCCCCGCGCGTGTGGTGCACCCGCGGGGCGAGGCGCCCCAGGACGCTCCGCCGCACGAGCCGTCGCCGACCGAGCACCTCAGCTCGCACGACGCGCCGCAGGACACATCGGCCTCCGACCCGGCGCACCCGGCCGGACCTACCGCCGAGGAGGGGGAGTGATGACCTTGGCACCCGAACTGAAGGACACCAGCCCGGAGAAGCTGCTCGCACCCGTGCTGTCGGCCTTCTGGGACGAGGACGAGTCCTGGACGCTGGACGTCTACAAGAGGCACGAGGGGTACGAGGGGCTCCGCAAGGCGCTGGCCATGTCCCCGGACGACGTCATCGCGTACGTCAAGGACTCGGGTCTGCGCGGCCGCGGCGGCGCCGGCTTCCCCACCGGGATGAAGTGGCAGTTCATTCCGCAGGGGGATGGAAAACCGCACTATCTAGTTGTCAACGCCGACGAATCGGAGCCCGGAACGTGCAAGGACATTCCGCTCCTCTTCGCGAACCCGCATAGCCTCATCGAGGGCATTGTCATCGCCTGTTATGCCATCAGGTCGTCTCATGCCTTCATCTATCTGCGCGGTGAAGTCGTCCCCGTGTTGCGGCGGTTGCACGCGGCCGTGCGCGAGGCGTACGAGGCGGGCTACCTCGGCGAGAACATCCTCGGCAGCGGACTGAACCTGGAACTCACCGTGCACGCGGGCGCGGGCGCGTACATCTGCGGTGAGGAGACCGCGCTGCTGGACTCGCTCGAAGGCCGCCGTGGTCAACCGCGGCTGCGTCCCCCCTTCCCTGCTGTGGCCGGCCTCTATGCCTGCCCGACTGTGGTGAATAACGTCGAGTCCATCGCTTCAGTTCCCGCCATCATGAACCGGGGCAAGGAATGGTTCCGGTCGATGGGAAGCGAGAAGTCCCCGGGCTTCACGCTGTATTCCCTCTCCGGCCATGTCGCGAACCCCGGCCAGTACGAGGCGCCGCTCGGCATCACGCTGCGCCAGCTGCTCGACATGAGCGGCGGCATGCGGCCGGGGCACCGCCTGAAGTTCTGGACCCCGGGCGGTTCCTCGACGCCCATGTTCACCGACGAGCATCTCGACGTCCCTCTTGATTACGAAGGAGTGGGCGCCGCGGGTTCCATGCTCGGCACAAAAGCTCTCCAGTGCTTCGACGAGACGACCTGCGTGGTGCGCGCCGTCACCCGCTGGACCGAGTTCTACGCCCACGAGTCCTGTGGCAAGTGCACCCCCTGCCGCGAGGGCACGTACTGGCTCGTCCAGCTGCTGCGCGACATCGAGGCCGGCAAGGGCCGCATGTCCGACCTCGACAAGCTGAACGACATCGCCGACAACATCAACGGCAAGTCCTTCTGCGCCCTCGGCGACGGCGCCGCCTCGCCGATCTTCTCCTCGCTGAAGTACTTCCGCGAGGAGTACGAGCAGCACATCACGGGCCGCGGCTGCCCCTTCGACCCGGCCAGGTCCACGGCCTGGGCCGACCACCGTACGGAGGTGAACGCATGACCGTGACCACCAGCGCTCCCTCCGGAGGAGGCGAGGCGGCCATCCCGCCCGAGGACCTCGTGACGCTGACGATCGACGGCGTCGAGATCAGCGTGCCCAAGGGCACCCTGGTCATCCGCGCCGCCGAACAGCTCGGCATCGAGATCCCCCGGTTCTGCGACCACCCCCTGCTCGACCCGGCCGGCGCCTGCCGCCAGTGCATCGTCGAGGTCGAGGGCCAGCGCAAGCCCATGGCCTCCTGCACCATCACCTGCACCGACGGGATGGTGGTCAAGACCCACCTGACCTCGCCGGTCGCGGAGAAGGCGCAGAAGGGTGTGATGGAGCTGCTGCTCATCAACCACCCGCTGGACTGCCCCGTCTGCGACAAGGGCGGCGAGTGCCCGCTGCAGAACCAGGCCATGTCGCACGGCAACGCCGAGTCCCGCTTCGAAGGTAAGAAGCGCACCTACGAGAAGCCCGTGCCGATCTCCACGCAGGTGCTGCTCGACCGTGAGCGGTGCGTGCTGTGCGCCCGCTGCACCCGCTTCTCCAACCAGGTCGCGGGCGACCCGATGATCGAGCTGATCGAGCGGGGCGCGCTCCAGCAGGTCGGCACCGGCGAGGGCGACCCGTTCGAGTCGTACTTCTCCGGGAACACCATCCAGATCTGCCCGGTCGGCGCGCTCACCTCGGCCGCCTACCGGTTCCGCTCGCGCCCCTTCGACCTGATCTCCTCGCCGTCGGTCTGCGAGCACTGCTCCGGCGGCTGCGCCACGCGCACCGACCACCGGCGCGGCAAGGTCATGCGGCGCCTCGCGGCCGAGGACCCCGAGGTCAACGAGGAGTGGATCTGCGACAAGGGACGCTTCGCCTTCCGCTACGCGCAGCTGCGGGACCGTCTCGACACGCCGCTGGTGCGCAACGCGGAGGGCGATCTGGAGCCCGCCTCCTGGCCGGAGGCACTCCAGATCGCCGCCCAGGGGCTGCTGGCCTCCCGCGGCCGCACCGGCGTGCTGACCGGCGGGCGGCTCACCGTCGAGGACGCCTACGCCTACAGCAAGTTCGCGCGCGTGGCGCTCGGCACCAACGACATCGACTTCCGCGCGCGCGTGCACAGCAGCGAGGAGTCCGACTTCCTCGCCGCCCGGGTCGCCGGCCGCGGACGCGACCTCGACGGCACGGGCGTCACGTACACGGCGCTGGAGCAGGCGCCCGCCGTCCTGCTCGTCGGGTTCGAGTCCGAGGAGGAGGCGCCCGGTGTCTTCCTGCGGCTGCGCAAGGCCTGGCGCAAGCACGGGCAGCGCACCTTCGCGCTGGCCACGCACGCCACGCGGGGTCTGACGAAGGCCGGCGGCACGTTGCTGCCCGCCGCGCCCGGCACCGAGACCGAGTGGCTGGACGCGCTCGCCGGCGGTGTCGGCCTGGAGGGCGACGGGGCGAAGGCGGCCGAGGCGCTGCGCACCGAGGGCGCGGTGATCGTCGTCGGC
>NZ_JAOCQE010000101.1 GCF_025290915.1 Streptomyces sp. 15-116A
CCCCCGGCTCGAGCGCCCCCTCACCCTCCCGCCTTCCAGGCACCGCCGCGTCCATCACGTGCCCCTCGCCCGGCCGCCCCCCAGCCACCGGTGCGTCCATCACGTCCCCCGCCCCCAGCCCCACCAGGTCGAGCCCCACGGCTCCCCACTCGAGCCACTCCAGCAGCTCCGGGAGTTCCTCCGCGCTGCCCGCGGTCACCAAGAAGCGCATTCGGGGGCCCTGGAGCGCCACCGGGAACGTGCAGCCCAGGGGGTCCAGGTGCCGCAGTGCCGCGTGGCCCGCTTCCGACGGGACGTCGAGGACGTCGAAGCGTGCGCCCAGCACCAGTCGCACCGGATCCCCGGGCACCGTGGGCCACCCCAGTTCGTTCTCGTACCAGTGCCGCACCCGTTCGGCGCACCCCTGCTCCAGGGGCCGGCGCGGCAGCGGGACGGTGGCAACCATGCCAAGTGCAACTGCCACAAGCCCCCTTGAGTTACGCTGGGTGTATACACGTATGCACAGAGTGTCGAACGTGGGGGCGTGTGGGGGCGTTAAACGGCGCAAGGTTGTTCGCCCGTAGCGGAGGGAACCCGTGCACTCGGCATGGACTGTCAGTAGCAGCGGGTAAGACATCCCTAGTGGGAGGGGGCGACATGCAGGGCAGGACGTCTCACGTTCGCCATGGGCGTACTGGCGATGGGGGTAACTGCCTGGCCTGCGGGAACATCGTCTCGCACCATCGGGTTGGAGCAGATGTCGGCGTTCGGGGTCAGGAGGCCATCGACGGTGTCGGCAGTTGGAATGAGCGGTCCCCGCTTGCGGGACTAAGCTGCGGAAGGACAGGGAGGGGAAGTTCCCCCCACTGCCTGACCGCTCTGAGGAGCGATTAACGATGTTCGAGAGGTTCACCGACCGCGCGCGGCGGGTTGTCGTCCTGGCTCAGGAAGAAGCCCGGATGCTCAACCACAACTACATCGGCACCGAGCACATCCTCCTGGGCCTGATCCACGAGGGTGAGGGTGTCGCCGCCAAGGCCCTTGAGAGCCTCGGGATTTCGCTCGAGGCGGTCCGCCAGCAGGTGGAGGAGATCATCGGCCAGGGCCAGCAGGCCCCGTCCGGCCACATCCCCTTCACCCCCCGTGCCAAGAAGGTCCTGGAGCTGTCGCTCCGCGAGGCCCTTCAGCTGGGCCACAACTACATCGGCACGGAGCACATCCTGCTCGGCCTGATCCGTGAGGGCGAGGGCGTCGCCGCCCAGGTCCTGGTCAAGCTGGGCGCAGATCTGAACCGCGTGCGGCAGCAGGTGATCCAGCTGCTCTCCGGTTACCAGGGCAAGGAGACCGCCACCGCCGGCGGTCCTGCGGAGGGCACGCCTTCCACGTCCCTGGTCCTCGACCAGTTCGGCCGGAACCTCACCCAGGCCGCTCGTGAGTCCAAGCTCGACCCGGTGATCGGGCGCGAGAAGGAGATCGAGCGGGTCATGCAGGTGCTGTCCCGCCGTACCAAGAACAACCCGGTGCTGATCGGTGAGCCCGGCGTCGGCAAGACCGCCGTCGTCGAGGGCCTCGCCCAGGCCATCGTCAAGGGCGAGGTGCCCGAGACCCTCAAGGACAAGCACCTCTACACCCTCGACCTGGGCGCCCTGGTCGCCGGTTCCCGCTACCGCGGTGACTTCGAGGAGCGCCTGAAGAAGGTGCTCAAGGAGATCCGCACCCGCGGCGACATCATCCTGTTCATCGACGAGCTGCACACGCTGGTCGGTGCGGGTGCCGCCGAGGGCGCCATCGACGCGGCGAGCATCCTCAAGCCGATGCTGGCCCGCGGCGAGCTGCAGACCATCGGTGCGACCACGCTGGACGAGTACCGCAAGCACCTGGAGAAGGACGCGGCCCTCGAGCGCCGCTTCCAGCCGATCCAGGTCGCGGAGCCGTCCCTGCCGCACACCATCGAGATCCTCAAGGGCCTGCGCGACCGCTACGAGGCGCACCACCGCGTCTCCATCACGGACGAGGCGCTGGTCCAGGCCGCCACCCTGGCCGACCGCTACATCTCGGACCGCTTCCTGCCGGACAAGGCGATCGACCTGATCGACGAGGCCGGTTCCCGGATGCGGATCCGCCGGATGACCGCGCCGCCGGACCTGCGCGAGTTCGACGAGAAGATCGCCGGTGTCCGCCGGGACAAGGAGTCCGCGATCGACTCGCAGGACTTCGAGAAGGCCGCCTCCCTGCGCGACAAGGAGAAGCAGCTCCTCGCCGCCAAGGCCAAGCGGGAGAAGGAGTGGAAGGCCGGCGACATGGACGTCGTCGCCGAGGTCGACGGCGAGCTGATCGCCGAGGTTCTCGCGACCGCCACCGGCATCCCGGTCTTCAAGCTGACCGAGGAGGAGTCCAGCCGTCTGCTCCGCATGGAGGACGAGCTGCACAAGCGGGTCATCGGCCAGGACGACGCCGTCAAGGCGCTGTCGAAGGCGATCCGCCGTACCCGCGCGGGTCTGAAGGACCCCAAGCGTCCCGGTGGCTCGTTCATCTTCGCCGGTCCGTCCGGTGTCGGTAAGACCGAGCTGTCCAAGGCGCTCGCGGAGTTCCTCTTCGGCGACGAGGACGCGCTGATCTCCCTCGACATGTCGGAGTTCAGCGAGAAGCACACGGTCTCGCGTCTCTTCGGTTCGCCCCCCGGCTACGTGGGCTACGAGGAGGGCGGCCAGCTGACGGAGAAGGTGCGCCGCAAGCCGTTCTCGGTCGTCCTGTTCGACGAGGTCGAGAAGGCCCACCCGGACATCTTCAACTCGCTGCTGCAGATCCTGGAGGACGGTCGCCTGACCGACTCCCAGGGCCGGGTCGTGGACTTCAAGAACACGGTCATCATCATGACGACCAACCTCGGCACCCGGGACATCTCCAAGGGCTTCAACCTCGGCTTCGCCGCCGCGGGTGACACGAAGACCAACTACGAGCGCATGAAGAACAAGGTCTCGGACGAGCTCAAGCAGCACTTCCGGCCCGAGTTCCTCAACCGCGTCGACGACGTGGTGGTCTTCCCGCAGCTGACCCAGGGCGACATCCTGCGGATCGTCGACCTGATGATCGGCAAGGTGGACGAGCGTCTGAAGGACCGGGACATGGGCATCGAGCTCTCCCAGTCCGCCAAGGAGCTGCTGTCCAAGAAGGGCTACGACCCCGTCCTGGGCGCCCGGCCGCTGCGCCGGACGATCCAGCGGGAGATCGAGGACTCGCTGTCGGAGAAGATCCTCTTCGGCGAGCTGCGCCCCGGTCACATCGTGGTCGTGGACACCGAGGGCGAGGGCGAGTCCCAGATTTTCACCTTCCGCGGCGAGGAGAAGTCGGCCCTGCCCGACGTCCCGCCGATCGAGCAGGCGGCCGGTGGCACCGGCCCGAACCTGAGCAAGGACGCGTAGCCACTGCGCTCACGCTGAACGCGAAAAGGGGCTGCCCCCGGACATCACGTCCGGGGGCAGCCCCTTTCTCATGTTCGCGTCAGGACAGCTGACCGTCGTAGTCCGGCAGCTTGAACGTCTTCTCCGCGTGGCCGCCCGAGAGGTCGGTGGGGCTGTTGCCGATGTTGGCGATGATCGTGTAGCCCTTGCGCTCGATGGCCACGCGCTGGGCGGTCTTGTAGTCGGCGACGTTCTTGAACAGGTCGAAGAAGCCGCGGACGTACAGGCCGGAGGACTCGTAGCCGGCCTGGTCGAGGTTCCACTCGGTGGGCGCGTAGATGATGCCCGGGCGGGCGGTCACGAAGAACAGGTCGACGCCGCGTTCCTCGGCGTACTGGGCGACCTCCAGGACCGGCTGGTTGGCGGGCTGCGGGAAGCTGAAGCCGAAGTCGGTCTCCAGGGCGGTGTTGTCGATGTCGAGGACGATCGCCTGCTTCTCGCCCGGCTTGCTGTCCGCGATGCGCTGCTTCACATAGGGCAGGGCCTGGTCCATCACCGCCTGGCAGTCCCGCTGCCAGGTGTCGTAGTCGACGTCCGCGGCGACGGCCGCCGTCGAAGCCGCAGGGGTGCCGGGGGCGGCGGTGGTGGCCTCGGCCGGTGCGGCCAGGGCCACCAGGGCGGTCGCGGAGACGGCGGTGACCGTTGCGCGGCTCAGCCAGGGGTGTCGGCTCTTCATCTCGTGGGGGGTCCTCTCACGTCCGGACGCCAACATGTCGTGTGCATGTTCGTGTGCGAGGGTGACGCGAGGTGAACCGTAGGGTTACCGGGCGGTAGGTGCCTAGAGGCCTGCGCCACATTTCTCGGGCGCCAAAACCAGCCCCGCGGTGACATGCTGCACAGGCGATATGTCCGGTACTAGCCGGAATAGTGGGAACACCCCAGAAACCAAATCGGACATCCAACGCAAAGCTTTGATCGATCAGCCTGAAATGGGGGTTTCGCCCCGTAAGAGGCCTCTGTCAAGAGACCTGCATCTCACCCCAGAACTACGAGGTTTCGTCGTAGGTCACACCTTTGCGGTGTTCTGGGCGGAAGGGCTACCAATGAATGGCCACCGCGGCGCGGTCCTGTGCGTCGGGTGGTTTTCCTCTGCCCCCTGCACCACGAGGTTTCGATGTTCGAGCGCGTCACGTCCCGTTCCTTCCGTCCGTCCCTGAACCGCACTCGCACGGCCGTGCTGGCCGCCGGCCTGGCGGGCTCGGTCGCGATGGGAGCCGGGATCGCGGCCGCCGCCGACACCACGGCCGCCTCCAGTGCCGCCACCGCCGTCCAGGCGCAGGCGGCTGCCCAGGCCAAGGCCGCTCAGGCCCAGGCGGTGAAGGCGGAGAAGGCTGCCGCCGCCAAGAAGGCCGCCGCCGCGAAGGCCGCCCAGGCGAAGAAGGCGGCTCAGGTCGCCGCGAAGAAGAAGGCCGCGTCCTGGGTCTCCCCGGTCAAGAGCTACAAGCTGTCCGCGAGCTTCGCGCAGAACGGCGGCATGTGGGCCTCCAAGCACTCCGGCCAGGACTACGCCGTCCCCACCGGCACCCCGGTCATGGCCACTCACGGCGGCACCGTCGTCAAGGCCGGCCCCAACGGCGCCGGCGACGGCCCCGCCTACGGCAACGCCGTCGTCATCAAGCACGGCAACGGCACGTACTCCCAGTACGCCCACCTGTCGCAGGTCAACGTGAAGATCGGCCAGATCGTCAAGACCGGCCAGAAGATAGCCCGGTCCGGCAACACCGGTAACTCCAGCGGCCCGCACCTGCACTTCGAGATCCGCACCACCCCGAACTACGGCTCGGCCATCGACCCGATGAAGTTCCTGCGCGCCCACGGCGCCTGACCGGGCCCGTAAGGCACGAGTGCCCTAAGAATCCCGCGCACCCCGGTGCGCCTGGGTGACCAGATCGATGGCGACCTCGAGGACGGCCCTGCGCTTGTCCTCGGGGTCGCCTTCGACGTCCTGCATGACGTGCATGCCCGCGTGCAGGGTGAACAGGGCGCTCACACAGCGCACCTGGTCGACCAGTTCGGCGTCCGGGTCCAGCAGGATGTCCCGCAGGCCCAGCATGCGGGTCTTGAACATCTCGCCGATGCGCAGCTCGCGCACGGTGGCCTGGTTCTCCTGCATGAAGCGGAACAGGGGGGCGGCGGCGAGCAGTGCCTCGCTGTAACGGCGGATGATCTCCTGCTTCGTCTCCAGCGTGCGCGGCTGCTGCCGGGCCCACTCGACCAGCTCCTCGACCGGCCGGTTGAGGTCCTCGAAGATGCTGACGAGGATCTCTTCCTTGGTCTTGAAGTGGTAGTACAGAGCGGCCTTGGTGACCTCCAGGCGCTCGGCGATCTCGCGCAGTGAGGTCTTCTCGTAGCCCTGCTCGGCGAAGAGTTCGAGCGCCACGTCCTGGATGCGCTGGCGGGTGTCCCCGCGGCGCCGCTGCTTGGTGCCGTCCATGGTGCCGCCCATCCTCCTACGTGACCTGCTCTTCCCAAAAACTTACTTGACGCCCGGCTAGTTACGCGGCTAGCTTTCCCAGTGTAGTGAACTAGCCGGGCGGCAAGTAAGTAGCGCGGCCCGCGTGACTGGGTGAGTGGGAGCGATGGCGGACACAGCGGCGGCGGCGATCGCCGGCAAGGACAGCGGCGGCACACAGCCGAAGAGCGTGCGGGTCGTCCTGCTCGCGCTGATGATCGCGATGATGCTCGCGATGCTGGACAACATGATCATCGGCACCGCGATGCCGACGATCGTGGGCGAGCTGGGCGGCCTGGAGCACCTCTCCTGGGTCGTCACCGCCTACACCCTCGCGACCGCGGCCTCCACCCCGGTCTGGGGCAAGATCGGCGACATGTACGGGCGCAAGGGCTCCTTCCTGGCGTCCATCGTGATCTTCCTGATCGGCTCCGCGCTCAGCGGCATGGCCCAGAACATGGGCGAGCTGATCGGCTTCCGCGCCGTGCAGGGCCTGGGCGCCGGCGGTCTGATGGTCGGCGTCATGGCGATCATCGGCGATCTGATCCCGCCCCGCGAACGCGGCAAGTACCAGGGCATGATGGCCGCGGTCATGGCGCTGGCGATGATCGGCGGCCCGCTGGTCGGCGGCACCATCACCGACAACTGGGGCTGGCGCTGGGCCTTCTACATCAACCTGCCGCTCGGCGCGATCGCGCTGGCCGCCGTCGGCGCCGTACTGCACCTGCCGAAGAAGCGGGCCAAGGCCGGCATCGACTACCTCGGCGTCGTCCTGCTCACCGTCGGCATCACCGCGATCGTGCTGGTCACCACCTGGGGCGGCACGGAGTACGCCTGGACCTCCGCGCGGATCATGGAGCTGACCGGCCTCGGCGTGGCCGCGCTGGTCGGCTTCGTGCTCTGGCAGACCAAGGCCGCCGAGCCGGTACTGCCGCTGCACATCTTCCGCAGCCGCAACTACACGCTGATGTCCGTCATCGGCTTCATCACCGGCTTCGTGATGTTCGGCGCGGTGCTGTTCCTGCCGCTGTACCAGCAGTCCGTGCAGGGCGCCTCCGCGACCAATTCCGGTCTGCTGCTCCTGCCGATGCTCGGCGCCATGCTCGTCACCTCGATGGTCGCCGGCCGGGTGACCACCAGCACCGGCCGCTACAAGATGTTCCCGGTGGCCGGCAGCGTCCTGATGATCGTCGGCCTGTATCTGCTGTCCACCATGGACACCGGCACCTCCCGGCTCACCTCCGGGATCTTCATGGCCGTCGTCGGCCTCGGCATGGGCTGCCTGATGCAGATCACCATGCTGGTCGCGCAGAACAGCGTGGAGATGAAGGACATGGGCGTGGCCTCCTCGTCCGCGACCCTCTTCCGCACCCTCGGCTCCTCCTTCGGCGTGGCGGTGATGGGCGCGCTGTTCAACAGCCGGGTCCAGGACGTCATGACCGAGCGGGCCGGGGCGCTGGGCTCCAAGGTCACCGAGCAGTCCGCCCAGCTGACCGAGGAGGGCATGGCGGCGCTGCCGGCGGCGGCCCGTGAGGCCTACCAGCACGCGGTGTCCTCGGGCACCCACGGGGCGTTCCTGCTGGGCGCGGTCGTCGCGGTGATCTCGCTGGCGGCGGCGGTGTTCGTCAAGGAGGTCCCGCTGAAGGGTGCGGGCCCCAAGGACGCGACGTCTAAGGACGAGCCCGCGCCGGCACCCGTGGGCGAGGCCGTCTGACCGTCCTCCCGTACACCCGAGAGCCCCCCCCCGGCCGTGTCCGCCCGGGGGGCTCTCGGCATGCCAGGGCCGATGTCAGACCCTCGTGCCACCATCGATCGCATGGACAAGGCGCGCCAGCTGAGGCTGGCCAAGGACGCGATGGACCGGGACTGGGCCGACCCGGACCTCGACCTGGACGCGATCGCGGCACACGCCGGGTACTCGCGCTACCACTTCCTGCGCGCCTTCAAGGAGACCTACGGCGAGACCCCCGGCCAGTACCTGACGCACCGCAGGATCGAGCGCGCCGAGGAGTATCTGCGCGTCGCCGATCTGAGCGTGACGGAGATCTGCCACCTGGTCGGCTTCAGCAGCCTCGGCACGTTCTCCGCCCGCTTCAAGGCCCGCACCGGCCTCACCCCCACCGAGTACCGCTCCCAGCACGTCGGCCGGGGCGCCGCCCTCATCCCCGGCTGCTACGCGATGCTGTGGGCCGGCGGCTTCCCCACCGCAACTTCGAAGAAGCGCCCCGCGTCCCGCCCTGCCTACGGTGAGGAGCGGATACCCACCCACGACAGGAGCGCGGAGCCATGATCAAGGGGCTCGGAATCAGCACCGTATGGACCTTCGACCAGCAGCGCACGAAGGCGTTCTTCACCGAGAAGCTCGACTTCGAGGTGCGCAGCGATCTCTCGCTGGGCGACATGCGCTGGATCACCGTCGGCGCCAAGGACCAGCCCGAGGTCGAGCTGGCCCTGATGAGCCTCGACGGCCCCGGCCTGGACGCCGACTCGTCCGCGGCGCTGAAGAAGCTGGTCAGCAAGGGCGTCATCGGCGCGGGGGCGTTCCGCACGGACGACTGCCGCGGTGACTACGAGACGTTCAAGGCGCGCGGGGTGGAGTTCATCCAGGAGCCGCAGGAGCGGCCGTACGGCATCGAGGCGATCTTCCGCGACGACAACGGCAACTGGTACTCGCTGACCGAGCGCAGCGAGGAGCTGGACTTCTCGAAGTCGTTCGGATGAGCCGGACCGTCCCGGTGAGCCGCCGCCACTGAGCTCACGGCAGCAGCATCGGATAGCTGCCCGTGTCCGTAGGCGCGTGTTCCGGCAGCCACAGCACGGCGACCGCGCCCTCGCACGGTACGTCGTCCGGCGCCCCGGCCGGCCGGACGTTGCGGAAGGTCAGCCGCGCGCCGAGCACCCGGGCCTGTCCGGCGGCGATGGTCAGGCCGAGGCCGTGGCCCCGGCCCGCCCGGTCCTTGCTGCCGGTGCGGAAGCGGCTCGGGCCCTCGGCGAGCAGGTCCTCCGGGAAGCCGGGCCCGTGGTCGCGGACCCGGATCACCCGGCCCTCCACGGTGACCTCGATGGGCGGCCTGCCGTGCCGGGCGGCGTTGGCGAGCAGGTTGAACAGCACGCGCTCCAGGCGCCGCGGATCCGTGGTCACCTCCGACTCGTGCACCACGTGCACCGTGACGTCGGGCTCCTTCGCCGCGACCCGCCGGGTGACGAACTGGCCCAGCAGGATGTCCTGCAGCTCGGCCCGCTCGGAGGCGCCGTCCAGCCGGGCCACCTCCAGCACGTCCTCGACCAGGGTGCGCATCGCCTTCGCCCGGTCCAGCACCAGCTCGGTCGGCCGGCCCGGCGGCAGCAGCTCGGCGGCGGTGAGCAGCCCGGTCACCGGGGTGCGCAGCTCGTGCGCGATGTCGGCGGTGACCCGGCGCTCGGCCTCCAGCCGCTGCCGCAGCGCGTCCGCCATGGCGTCCACCGCGCTGGCGAGATCGTCGGTCTCGTCCCGTACGACCCCGCCGATGGCCTCGCGCACCCGCACGTCCGTCTCGCCCTTGGCGACCCGCCCCGCGGCGGTGGCCGCCTTGCGCAGCCGGCGCGAGAGATGACCGCCGATCAGCACACCGAGCGCGCTGCCGCCGAGGACGACCGCGATGGAGCCGATCACCAGCGCCTGGTCGAGGTCCTTGAGGATGTCGGAACTGCGGTCGGTGAAGCCCGAGTGCAGCGACATCACCTGCCCGTTCTTCAGCGGCACGGCCGCCCAGATGTCCGGCGCCCCGCCCGGCCGGTCGGCCACGTACGTCGCCCGGCGTCCCGCCTCGACCTTCTCCCGCAGCTCGGGCGGCAGCTCCGGGTCGTTGATCTTGGTGTTGGGGAAGTTCAGCCGGCCGGACAGCTCGTAGTTGCGCTGGGCGACCATGATCCGCTCGTCGGCCAGGTCCCGCGCGTTGTCCAGCATCGACACCCGCGCCGCGTTGTGCACGACCAGGCTCAGTACGACCGCCACCAGCGCGCCGACCAGCGCGATCGCCGCGCTCAGCTTCCACCGCAGGCCCGCCCCGAGGCCCACCCGGTCGACGCACGCGGCCACCAGGCGGCCGAGCCGCCCCCGCCTTGTCCCCCGCATCGGTCCGCTCAGGCCTTCAGCTTGTAACCGAAGCCGCGGACCGTCTCGATACGGTCCTGCCCGATCTTCGTCCGCAGCCGCTGCACATGCACGTCGACGACGCGGGTGTCGCCGCCCCAGCCGTACTCCCACACGCGCTCCAGCAGCCGGTCGCGGGAGAGGACGGTGCCCGGCGCCGAGGAGAACTCCAGCAGCAGCCGCATCTCGGTCGGCGTCAGCGCCACCGGCTCCCCGGCCCGGCGCACCTCCATGCCCTCGGTGTCGATCTCCAGCTCGCCGAAGGACAGCACCCCGCCGTCGTCCGCGGCGCCCTCCTCCTCGCGGCCACCGCTCGCCCGCCCGAAGCGGCGCAGCACCGCCCGGATCCGGGCCACCAGGACGGCACCGTCGAACGGCTTGGTCACATAGTCGTCGGCGCCCGCCTCCAGGCCCAGCACGACGTCGATCGAGTCGGCGCGCGCCGACAGCATGATCACCGGCACCATCGACTCGTCGCGGATGCGCCGGCACAGGCTCACGCCGTCCAGGCCGGGGACCATGACGTCGAGCAGCGCGATGTCGGGACGGTTCGCCCGGAACGCCTCCAGGCCCGACAGACCGTCGGGCATCGCGGTGACGGCGAAGCCGTCCCGTTCCAGGGCGAGCTGGGTGGCCTCGCGGATGACGTCGTCGTCCTCGACGAACAGCACGTGGGTCTGGTCTGCCATGGGTCAGTCTCAGTCTCAGCCTTCGGGCACCGGCGTCGGCTCCGCGCCGGCCACCTTGCCGTAGTCGTTGTGCGTGCGGTACTCCTCGGTGAACCGGCCCGAGGTCCAGCGATACGTGATCACGTTCTCCCCGGACGGGCTCGACACCGGATCGCCGGGGTCGTACACCTGCTTGGTCACCACCAGGTCCCCCCGGTCGATCTCCGCGTACACGGGCGGCTCCTCCGCCGTGAACACGTTCCGGTACTCACCGCCCTCGCCGCGATAGACGTAACTGCCGACACCCACGGCGTCCCCGCAGGTCAGCACGTTGATGACGACGTCGTCGCCGGGCCCTCCGGTGAGATTGCCGTAGGAGACGTCGACGGGGTACTCGTCGGCGACACACGGCTTCAGATCCCGCTTGACCTCCGCCGAGACGGAGGGGTCGGACTTGATCAGCCGGACCGCGTCCACCCGGTCGGGCGTGCTCGACGCCGCGGCGGACGGAGCGGCGGCGGAGCTCGGCACGGCGTCCGCCTCCGCGTGCGCCGGGCCCTCGTCCCGGGCACCGGTGCCGCCTGTGCCGCAGGCCGCGGTGAAAAGGCCGAGGGCGGCGAGCACGGCCGTCGCCGTACCCGCCGCCTGGGCGGTTCCCCGGGCCCGTGTGGACCCCGCGCCGGTCAGGCCGCGCAACGCTCCCGCTCCTCACGCTCCAGCGCCCGTGCGTCCAGATCGCGCGCCTCCAGCTCCTCGCGGAGCCGGGCGAGCGCCCGGTGCAGCGTGCTCTTGACCGTTCCGGCCGACATGCCGAGTGCGGCGGCCGTCTCCTCGGTGGACATCTGCTCCCAGTGTCGCAGCACCACGACGCTGCGCTGCTTCGGGGCGAGCACCTTCAGCACGTCCATCAGCAGGGCGCGGTCGGCGTGCTGCTCGGTGGCGTCGTCCACGCTGGCGTCCGGGAGCTGCTCGGTCGGCACCTCCTCCAGCTTGCGGGCGCGCCACCACTCCGTCCGCGTGTTGATCATGACGCGGCGCAGATAGGCGTCGGCGAGGCGCTTGTCCTCTATCGTCTCCCAGCGGCCGTACGTCCGGGCCAGCGCGGTCTGCAGCAGGTCCTGCGCGTCCACCGGGTCCGGGACCAGCCGGCGGGCACTGCGCAGCAGCGCGTCCTGCCGGGTGCGGACGTACTCCTCGAACTCGAGCACCTCGCCCTGCGCCATGGTGAACCGCCTCCTGCTTCCCCGTTTCCGGCCCACCCCTGCGGGCCGGTGCACTGCCTGTGTTCCGTGGTCTGCGCGCCCTCACCGGGCACGCAGAAGAAGCTACGGAGGCGTTGTCACGGCCCTGTGCGAAGCACCCTGCGGGCAGCCCTCGGCTGTCCGTCGGTTGTGTAACGGAGGGAGGAAGGGGGTAAAACGGCGGGGCGGTTGGGTAGGGGATGCCGGATTTGCGCACGTATCTTTCATGCGCAGGCGGGCGCCGGGCGGAGAGGCCGCGCCGCCGATCCGGTCCATCCCGTCCATCCCGCGGGCAGTCGTGCCTCCCCCAGTGCCTCAAGGGCCTGGGAGGTACCCCCAGCGGCACGGGTGGGCGCGGACGGTGCCCCCGTCAGCGCCGGGCTGCGCGAGCCACCCCCGGCCGGCACCGACACCCGGCGTTCAGGCCAACGGCAACCGGTACAAACCCCCCGGCAACGGCTCCACCAAGCCGTCCGCGACGAGCCCGTCCAGCGCACGAGCCCGCTGCACCGGCTCATGCCACACCCGGTCCAACGCAGCCTGCGGCACCGGTCCGTGCGCCTCCCGCAACACCGCGAGCAACCGCCCCCGCACCTGCCGGTCCGTACCCGCGTACGTCTGCCCCCGCCGCGGCGGCCCCTCGTGCGCCGGCTTGCCCGCGAGCCGCCACGCGCACTGCGCCGCGATCGGGCACCGATGGCACGACTCGTTCTTCGCCGTGCACACCAGCGCCCCCAGCTCCATGGAGGCGGCGGCCCACCGGGCGGCGGTCGACTCGTCCTCCGGCAGCAGGGCCCGCGCGAGCCGCCGCTCGGCCGCGGTCGTGGCGTTCGGCGGATACTGCACCCCGGTCACCGCCCGGGCGAACACCCGCCGCACATTGGTGTCCAGCACCGGATGCCGCTGCCCGTACGCGAACGACGCCACCGCCGCCGCGGTGTACTCACCGATACCGGGCAGCGCCAGCAGCTGCGCATGATCGGCCGGTACGTCTCCACCGTGCCGTTCCGCTATGGCGACGGCCGCACCGTGCAGCCGCAGCGCCCGGCGCGGATACCCGAGCCGGCCCCAGGCACGCACGGCCTCGCCGGGCGCCTCCGCCGCGAGGTCGGCGGGACGCGGCCAGCGGGCCAGCCACTGCTCGTAGACGGGCAGGACCCGGTTCACCGGGGTCTGCTGCAACATGAACTCACTGACCATCACCCCCCACGCACCGGCCTCCGGGCGCCGCCACGGCAGGTCACGGGCGTGCTCGTCGAACCAGTCGATCACGGGGGAGTGCAGCGGCTCTCCAAGAGCACGCTCGGACGCGGAATCGGCGGTGCCGCCGTACGGGGGCTTCGTGGGAGCAGTCATGACCCATCGATCCTGCCACGTCGAGGGGGACCGATCGGGTACATGCGGCCGTGTGTATGGGTACGGGTCTTCGTGACCGTCCCTTCGGCCGGTCCGTCTCGAAGCGTGCCCCGCACCTGACGATCGGCAGCAGCGGCGGTCCTGCCCGACCGGGACGTCCACGACCCGCCCGTGGAGCGGGTTCCCGCACCGCCCGAGGGTGCCGACTGCCGCTACCGGGATTCATTCGCAGTGCTTCGGCCTTCAGGCCGGGGGTGGAGCGAATCTCATGGTGGCGACGCGGAGCGTCGCGGTGTTGTTCCGGCGGAGCCGGGCAGTGCACCGCTCCGGTGACGTCTCGTGCACATGTTCCCGGTGACAGTGGGTGTTCGAGCTTTCCAGGGTGATCGGCATGCAGCTCCGGTACGCCTTCAGGCTCTACCCGGACGCCGGCCAGCAGACGGCGTTGGCGAAGGCGTTCGGGTGCGCCCGTGTCGTGTTCAACGACGCGGTCCGCGCCCGTGAAGACGCCCGTAGAGCCGGGCAGCCGTTCCCGACGGCCGGTCAGCTGTCCCGGAAGCTGATCACCGAGGCGAAGCAGACGAAGGAGCGGTGCTGGCTGGGTGAGGTCTCCGCGGTGGTGCTCCAGCAGTCCCTGCGGGACGCCGAGACGGCGTACCGCAACTTCTTCGCCTCCCTCAAGGGCACCCGCAAGGGACCCAGGCTGGGTGCCCCACGGTTGAAGTCCCGCAAGGACACGCGGCAGTCGATCCGGTTCACCGCCAACGCCCGCTGGAGCATCACCGACGGCGGCCGGCTGAACCTGCCGAAGATCGGCGCAGTGAAGGTGAAGTGGTCCCGCCGCCTGCCGTCCACGCCCAGCTCGGTGACCGTGATCAGGGACGCGGCCAGCCGGTTCTTCGCGTCGTTCGTCATCGACACCGACCCGGCCGCCGACGCCACGGCGATGCCGGACAGCGACCAGAGCATCGGCATCGACCTCGGTCTGACGCACTTCGCGGTGCTGTCCACCCGCGAGAAGATCGACTCGCCGCGGTTTCTGCGCCGGGCGGAGAAGAAGCTGAAGAAGGCCCAGCGGGAGCTGTCCCGCAAACAGAAAGGATCGAAGAACCGGGAGAAGGCACGGGTGAAGGTCGCCCGCGCCCACGCCAAGGTCACCGACGCACGCCGCGAGTTCCACCACCAGCTCTCCACCCGGCTGATCCGCGAGAACCAAGCGATCGCCGTGGAGGACCTGTCGGTGGCAGGACTGGCGCGCACGAGGCTGGCCAAGTCCGTGCACGACGCGGGCTGGTCACAGTTCGTGGCCATGCTGGAGTACAAGGCCAAGCGGTACGGCCGCACCCTGGTGAAGATCGGCCGGTTCGAACCGACCTCCCGGACCTGCCACGCCTGCGGCGCCGTGGACGGACCCAAACCATTGAGTGTGCGGGAATGGACCTGTCGTGTCTGCGGCACCGTCCACGACCGGGACACCAACGCCGCGATCAACATCAAGACGGCCGCCGGACTGGCGGTATCGGCCTGCGGAGCGCCGGTAAGACCGGGAGGAATCCCGGCACAGCGCGAAGAAACAGGAAGCCTCGGATTCCCGACCGGAAACCGTGCCGCGTAGCGGCACAGCAACCAGTCAAGGAAGGCCAGAATCCTCGCCCTTCAGGGCGAGGAGCATGTCAATACCGTGCGAGCGGCGAACTGTCGTCTCCGTCGACCACTTCCGGCTGTGCTTCGACGGCGAGGGTCGCCTGATCGCCAAGGACGTCGTCCCGCGCGTCGGTCTGACGGGAGAACAGCGCGACTACGACGAGGAGTTCACGAAGTGATCCGGGTGCTGCTGGCCGACGACGAGGCGATGGTGCGCGCGGGTGTGCGCGCCATTCTGGACAGCGGCGGCGAGACGGACGTCGTCGCGGAGGCGGGCGACGGCCGCGAGGCCGTCGAACTGGCCCGCGCCCACCGCCCCGACGTGGCCCTGCTCGACATCCGGATGCCCCGCCTGGACGGCCTCGCGGCGGCCGAGGAGATCGTACGGACCGTGCCCGGCACGGCTGTCGCGATGCTCACCACGTTCTCCGAACGCGCCTATGTGGCCCGCGCGCTGAGCGGCGGCGCCACCGGCTTCCTGCTCAAGTCCGGTGACCCGTACGAACTCATCGCGGGCGTACGGGCAGTGGCGGGCGGCGCGGCCTTCCTGTCGCCGAAGGTGGCCCGGTACGTCATCGAGGGACTCGGCGACGGCAGGCTCAGCCGTGAGGCACAGGCACGCGCGCGCGTGGCGGACCTCAGCCCGCGGGAGCGCGAGGTGCTCGGGCTGGTGGGGGCCGGCCTGTCCAACCCGGAGATCGCGACCCGCCTGCATCTGGTGGAGGGCACCGTGAAGGCGTACGTCAGCTCGGTCCTGGACCCCCTCGGCGTACGCAACCGCGTACAGGCGGCGATCGTGGCGTACGAGGCGGGGCTCGTGGAGGACGGCGGCGGCGTCAGCGGCGTACCGCGGAACGGGCTGGCCCCGGGCCGGTGAACCAGCGCACCGCAGGCGCCTGCGACGTCCGCATCGCCTCCGTCAGCCGGACCGCCGGGCCTGTGCCCAGCCGCACGGCCGCGAAGGCGACGGCCGCTCCGAGGAGCAGGCCCGCGGCGACGTCGTGGGGGTAGTGCACCGCCGACGAAGACGCGCGAGAAGGCCATCAGCAGCGCGAGCGGAGCCGTGAGCCAGATCAGCACATGGCGGACCAGGACCAGGGTGAGCGCCGAGGCGCCCGCGATGGTGGCGTGATTGCTGGGAACGACCAGTCGCCGTGCGGCGGGCAGTCGGCCAGCGACGGCGCGGCGTCCGTGACCGCACGGCACGGACGCTCCTGCGTGACAACGGACTTGAGTACCTCACTGCAGACGTACGCCACAGCCGTGGCCAAGGGTGCAAGGGCCGCGATCGCGAACGCGTGCGGGTCGGCCCGCCGGGCCCGCCACCAGGCGAGGACGAACAGCGCGATGAAGACCAGCAGTCCGGCCTCGGTTCCTGTTTCGGCCGTGTGCTGTACCCACGTCGGCGTGTCTTGCGCGTAGTCGGTGATGTCGCGGTAGAGCCCGCTGTCCACGAAGTCCATGGTCACGGACCGTAGGCGGGGCGCCGGTTCGGTCACACCCCGCGATCGTCGTGTGCCGTACCTGACGAAAGACAGGGGTGGCAGAGGGAATTCCGGGATGATGATCCGGAAAAGTTGCGGATCTCAGCGGCGGGTGGGGCCAGCGAACGCGCCGATCTCTCGTACAGTTTGCGCCGTGGGATCTCTGCGCAATCCGGTCGGGCCGCTTCCCTCCTCCATCTACTGGCGACGGAGGGCCGTACTGCTGTCTGTACTAGCCCTGTTGGCGCTGTTGATCACCTGGATCGTCAGCTCGGGCGGTGGAGGCGGCGGCGACCGCGACAACGGTGCCAACGGCAAGAATCCCGCGCCGTCCATCACTCCCGGACCGTCGAGTTCGGGGCCGGCGATCAGCCAGGCGCCGGGCGGGCGCGACGAGTCGGAGGGCGGCGGGTCCGGGGGCTCGTCCGGTGCCGGGGACGACGGGGCGAACGGTGATCCCGGGGACTCCGGGGGTGCGGACGGTTCCGGTGGCGGCTCGGGCGAAGGCGCCGGGGGGAGCGCCGGTGGCGGCGCCGAAGGCGGTACGTCGGCGGGGGTCGGGGCGGGGGACGCCTTGCCGGCCGGATCCGGGTCGAAGCTGCCCAACTGTACGGCGAGTGCGGTGAAGTTCAGCCTGCGCAGTGCCCGGAACACGTACGAGCCCGGGGCGACGCCGACGTTTCTGCTGACCGCGCGGAATGTCTCCGGGAGCGACTGCAAGGTCGATCTCGGGCCGAAGAACGCGGTGTTGACGGTCACTCAGGCCGATGGTGACGACGCGTACTGGTCGTCGGACGACTGCCCCAAGGGTGCGGGGAGCCTGGTGTTCCGGGTGCCTGCGGGGGAGAGCATCACGTACACCGTGAAGTGGGACCGGAAGCCGAGTGAGCCGAAGTGTGCGACGCCGGGTGCGGGGTCGGCGAAGCCGGGGACGTACCTGGTGGAGGCGAAGGCACCGGGGTTCGAGAAGGTGCGGACGTCGTTCGTGCTGGATGCGGACTAGCGGTTGCCTTCGTCGGTGGCCCGGGGTGGGGCTGGGCGGGGGTTGGTTCGCTCGCCCGCGCTAGCGGGGTGCCGCATGCGACTGACGTCAGCTGGAGTTACCTAGGGGCGCGGGGAACTGCGCGACCAGCCCCCACCGGGCCGCAGCTCTGTACGAACCGGTCCCACCGCCGCCCTCAGACGTACCGCTCCAGAATCGAGCTCTCCGCCAGCCGCGACAGACCCTCCCGTACGCTGCGCGCCCGCGCCTCGCCCACTCCGTCCACCGTCTGGAGATCGTCGACGCTCGCCGCCAGCAGCTTCTGCAGGCCCCCGAAGTGTTCCACCAGCCGGTCGATGATCGCGCCCGGCAGCCTCGGGACCTTGGCCAGCAGGCGGAAGCCTCGCGGGGAGACCGCCGAGTCGAGGGTCTCGGGGGAGCCGGTGTAGCCCAGCGCACGCGCCACCGTCGACAGCTCCAGCAGCTCCGCGTGGCTGAGCGCGTCCAGCTCGTACAGCGCCTCGTCGACCGTGCGGGAGCGCTTCGCGGTGGGCTCGGGGACGTAGTCCCGTACGACCAGTTCGCGCTCCGGCTCCACACCGGCGATCAACTCGTCCAGCTGGAGGGCGAGGAGACGCCCGTCGGTGCCCAGTTCGACCACGTACTCGGCGATTTCGGTGGCGATGCGGCGCACCATCTCCAGGCGCTGCGCGACCGCCGAGACGTCCCGCACGGTGACCAGGTCCTCGATCTCCAGCGCCGACAGCGTGCCGGCGACCTCGTCGAGGCGGAGCTTGTAGCGCTCCAGGGTGGCCAGCGCCTGGTTCGCGCGGGAGAGGATCGCCGCCGAGTCCTCCAGGACGCGGCGGTGGCCGTCGACGTAGAGGGCGATCAGGCGCATCGACTGGGAGACGGAGACGACCGGGAAGCCGACCTGCTTGGAGACGCGGTCGGCGGTGCGGTGCCGGGTGCCGGTCTCCTCCGTGGGGATCGTGGGATCCGGGACCAGCTGGACGCCGGCCCGCAGGATCTTCGACAGGTCCGAGGACAGCACGATGCCGCCGTCCAGCTTGCACAGCTCGCGCAGCCGGGTCGCGGTGAACTCGACGTCCAGCACGAAACCGCCCGTGCACAGCGCCTCGACGGTCTTGTCGGAGCCGAGCACGATGAGACCGCCGGTGTTGCCGCGGAGCACTCGCTCCAGGCCGTCACGCAGTGCGGTGCCGGGTGCCACGGCGCTCAGCGAGGCGCGCATCAGGCCCTCGGAGCCGGCGCTCCCACCGGACTTTCCGGGAGCTGCTGCCCGGTCGTTGGCTGCCACTGCACTCCTCCGGTCGCAGGTTCTGGGGCGCCCTCGTTTCGCACACTCGGTTCGTACGGACGGGCGAGACCTGGGCAAAGTCTACCGGCGGTCCTCCGTCTCCCGTGGGGCCTCTCGGCGACGGGAGCGGGGAAGAACGCGAAGAGCGTCCCCTATGTCCGCGACTTCCAGGACCTTCATACCGGCCGGGATCCTGCCCGGATCGCCCGGCACCAGGGCATGTGTGAAGCCCAGACGGTGCGCCTCGGCGAGCCTGCGCTGCACGCCCGTGACGCGTCTCACCTCGCCCGCGAGTCCGACCTCGCCGATCGCGACGAGATTCTTCGGCAGCGGGGTGTCGCTGGCCGCGGAGGCGAGCGCGAGCGCCACGGCGAGGTCCGCGGCCGGTTCCGAGAGCTTCACCCCGCCGACCGTTGCGGAGTAAATGTCCCGTTTGCCCAAGGCGCTGATCCGGCCGCGCTGTTCCAGCACGGCGAGCATCATCGACACGCGGGAGGTCTCCAGGCCCGAGGTGGTGCGCCGGGGGGAGGGGATCTGCGAGTCCACGGTGAGCGCCTGTACTTCGGCGACCAGCGGGCGGCGGCCCTCCAGGGTCACCGTCAGGCAGGTGCCGGGGACCGGTTCGTCACGGCGGGTCAGGAACAGTCCGCTCGGGTCCGCGAGGCCCGTGATGCCCTCGTCGTGCAGTTCGAAGCAGCCGACCTCGTCGGTCGTGCCGTAGCGGTTCTTCACGCCCCGGACCAGGCGCAGCCGCGCGTGCCGGTCGCCCTCGAAGTGCAGGACGACGTCCACCAGGTGCTCCAGCAGACGCGGGCCCGCGATCGCACCGTCCTTGGTGACATGGCCCACGAGGAGTGTGGACATCCCGCGCTCCTTGGAGGCGCGGATCAGCGCGCCGGCCACCTCGCGGACCTGCGCCATGCCGCCCGGGGCGCCGTCGATCTCGGGGGACGCGACCGTCTGCACGGAGTCCAGGATCAGCAGGGACGGCTTCACCGCGTCCAAGTGGCCGAGGACGGCGGCAAGATCCGTCTCGGCGGCGAGATACAGGTGATCGTCGATGGCGTGGATGCGGTCGGCGCGCAGCCGGACCTGGCTCGCCGACTCCTCGCCCGTGACGTACAGGGTGCGGTGCTCGTCGCTCGCCGACTTGGCCGCGACGTCCAGCAGCAGCGTGGACTTGCCGACACCGGGCTCGCCCGCGACGAGCACCACCGCGCCGGGGACCAGTCCGCCGCCGAGCACTCGGTCCAGCTCGGGCACGCCGGTGGAGCGGGCGGCGGCCTGGCGGCCGTCCACCTGGCCGATGGGCAGGGCGGAGGTGGTGACCCGGCCGGGTGTCGTCGTACGGACCGCGGGCGCGCCGTACTCCTCGACCGTGCCCCATGCCTGGCATTCGGGGCAGCGGCCGAGCCACTTGGCCGTCTGCCAGCCGCACTCCGTGCAGCGGTAGGACGGGCGGTCCTTGGTGGTCTTGGTACGGGCAGCCATGCGCACAAGGTATCGGCCGGGTCTGACAGCGGGCTGGCCTCGTCCTCGAACGCCGGACGCGCTGGGAGGCCGTCCGGCGGCGTGAAGGCGAGCCGGAGAAAAATCGTCCCATCCGTTGAGCGAAAGGTTCCTGTCCTCGATTGAGGGATCGTTTCACCCGTACGGACTAAAAAAGCCCAGGGCTCCGGAAGGGGGCACCCGAGGCCCCCTACGGTCGCCGAATGATGAGCAGTGGCCCGGAGACCTCGACCCGCACGACCGGCGCACACCGGGCGCACCGGGAGGTGCGTGACCGTGGGGCCGCCCGCGCACTCGCGAAGCGGCCGCCCGCGCCGCACGAGCCGTATCTGGACGGCCTGTTCACCTACTGCCTGTCCGTGCTGTGCGATCACGACGCGGCGACCGCCGCCCTCGCCGACGTCCTCGCGCTCGCCGAGCGCCGCGGCCGGCATGTCCCGGGCGCGCCCGGAGAGCGCCGGGCCTGGCTGTACGCGCTGGCCCGCTGGGCGTGCCTGCGCAAGCTGACCGAGGCCAAGCAGAAACGTCAGGCCACGCACGCGGCGGGCCGTACCGACCGGCAGCGGGCGGCCCGCACG
>NZ_JAOCQE010000102.1 GCF_025290915.1 Streptomyces sp. 15-116A
GGTCTGGCGGGTCAGGAGGATCCGGTGGGTCCGGCGGGGATTCGGGTGGCGGGTCGGACGGGGGCTCGGAGGGCGGATCCGGGGGTTCCGGTGGGTCGGACGGGGCCGGCCCCGGGCCGGAGGGTTCCGAGCCGCCGCTGGTGAGGAGCGGGTCCGTGACCGATGCGCTGAGCGGGATCAGTCTGCCGATCCCGGACGGCTGGGTCGGCCAGGAGATGCAGGCGGGCGCCCAGGTGTCGTCGGAGGAGGAGTACAAGTGCCCCGGCGACACGTCCAAGACCTGCTCCAAGGGCGGTGCCTATTCGGCGCCGGCCCTGGTGCTCGGCAGCCGCGGCTCCACGGCCGAGGAGGTCGCCAAGGCGGACATCGCCAAGAACGCCGAGGAGTCGTACGGCGGTTCGTCGTACGGGAAGATCACCTCCCACGACGTGCTCGCGTCGAAGGCGGTGACCGTGGCCGGGCAGAAGGGCTATCTGGTGCGCTGGAAGGCGGTCACCAGCAAGGGGTCCGACGGATTCGTCCAGTCGCTCGCCTTCCCCTCCCCCGCGCAGCCCGAGCGGATCGTCGTCGTCCGCTTCGGCGTGGACACCGATCAGAAGCAGTCCGTCCTCGACGAGATCACCGAAGGGATCAAGGCGGCGTCGGGCGGCGGCACCGGACAGGACGTCTGACCCACGGAATCCGGCGGCCGGGTGGGGCGCCCCTCCGCTCAAGGGGCACCCCACCCGGCCGGGGGGTGCGCGCCGCCCCCGTCCCCACGGTGCGGCGCGGTCAGGCCGCCGTCCGGTCATCCGGTGGACGGCGGCCCGGGTCTCATGAGAGGCCGAGGGCCGGCAGTACGGCGGCCTCCACGAACCGGAGCAGATAGTCCGGGTCGGCGTTCTCGCCCTCCAGTACGGGCCGGGCCCGCAGGACGCCGAAGAGCTGGGCCGGGACATACGGGAGCGCCGGGTTGTCCGCGGCGACCTCCCCGCGCTCGACGCCGCGGCGGAGGATCTCCTCCAGCGCGGCGATCTCCGGTTCGACCAGTGCCTCGCGGAGCGCCTGGGCCAGTTCCCGGTCCTGGGTGACCGCGTGCCCGAGCGCCTGCAGCAGGGTGGTGTCCTTCACCGACCACTCGCCCGCGCGCCGCGCGGCCTCGCGCAGATCGCCGGCGAGTGTGCCGGTGTCGATCCCGGTGAACCTCGTCTGCCGGTTGGAGCGCAGGGCTGCCGCCACGAACTGGGGTTTCGTACGCCACTGCCGGTACAGGGTCGACTTGCTGCACCGTGTGCTGGCGGCGACCTTCTCCATGGTGACGGCGTCGTAACCGCACTCGCGGATCTGGTCCAGTACGGCGACGAAGAACTCCCGCTCACGCTCGGGCGTGATCTTGGAGCGGCGCGAGGGGCCGACCTGCTCCGGTCGGTCCGCGGCCTGCGACGTCATCGGCTCAGCTCCTTGCCCTGATTGCCCGGACTCCAGTGTGTCGCATGTCCATCGATACGCCAGTGTACCGGTACGGAAGCGTATCGGTACACTGGCGTATCGGTACGCGTGCGTATCGATGAGTGTGCGGCACGATCTGGAGCGAGGGAGCCGGGGATGAAGACCCGCGAGGAGCCTGATGCGGCGGGATCCGGCATACCTCCGCGCCCGCCGCTTCTGCGTGAGCTTCTGCTGGTGGCCGGGCTGTTCCTCGTCTACAAGGCCGGCCGGCAACTGGCGACGGGGCACACGGCACAGGCGTATCGCAACGGTCACGACGTCTGGGACCTGGAGCGTGCGCTGGGTCTGCCGGGCGAGGGCGTGATCCAGTCCGTTCTGCTGCACGGCGACGGTGGTCTGGCGCAGGTGGCGAACACCTACTACGCCGCCGTCCACTTCCCGGCCACGGCCGCTTTCCTGGTCTGGCTGTATCTGCGTCGCCCTGCCCACTACGTGTGGGCGCGCCGGGTGCTGGCCGGGGTCACCGGTGCCGCGCTGGTCCTGCATCTGGCGTTCCCGCTGGCACCGCCGCGGATGCTGGCGGCGACGGGGCTGGTGGACACCGGCCGGGTGTACGGGCCGTCGGTGTACGGTCCGCCCCACACCGACCAGCTCTCGAACCAGTTCGCGGCCATGCCCTCGCTGCACTTCGGGTGGGCGCTGATGGTGGCCCTCGGTCTGATCGCCGCCACCCGGTCACGCCTGCGCCGGCTGTGGCTGCTGCATCCGCTGCTCACGCTGCTGGTGATCGTCGGCACGGCGAACCATTTCTGGCTGGACGCGGTGGTCGCGGGCATTCTGCTCGGCCTCGCGCTGGCGGTGAGCCGGGGGCCGGGGCGTGCGAGGGCGATGGATGAAGGGGCGGTGACGGCCGTGGGGGCAGGGCCGCGAGCGGAGGCCGGGGCAGGGGCGATGCGCGGAACCCAGGACGAGGTGAGGGGCCGAGCCGCCGTCGATGACCGCGACACGGACGGGCGTGACGTCGAGGTCGGGGCCGGAGATGTGGTCCCCGCCGCACGTGACACGGCTGGGCGGGGTGCGGTGAGCGGGCAGGAACTTGTGGAGGCCCGGCGATGAGCGGCGTGCTCGTGGCTGTTCTCCTGTCCCTCATATCCGCCGTCGCCTATGCCGCCGCCGCGGTCGCGCAGGAACGGCTCGCCTCAGGCGGTTCCGGCACCGGTGTGCTGCGGCTGCTGCGGCACGGCGCCTGGTGGGCGGCCGTTGCACTGAACGCCTCCGCCGCGGTGCTGCACGTCGTGGCGCTGAAGTACGGCCCGCTGACGGTCGTGCAACCCCTCGGCGCACTGACGTTGGTCGCAGCGGTGCCGATGAGCGCGCGGATCGCGGGGCGCCGGGTGAGCGCGGGCGAGTGGCGCGGGACGGCGCTCACCCTGACCGGTCTGGCGGCGGTACTGGCCACGGCGTCCGGCCCGGCGCCGGACGACGTGCTGAGCGTGCCCGAGGCGCTCGTGGTCGCGGGCGGTACGGCCGCCGTCATCGGCGTGCTGTCACGCCCCGGCGCACGGCCCGGCCTGCGGCACGCCACCGCGTCCGGGGTCGCCTCCGGGGTGGCCTCGGCGCTCACCCAGACCGTGACGGTCGCGGTGACGGACCGGTCGGGTCCGCTGCTGAGCGTCCAGGTGATCGGGGTGGCCCTGCTGGTCGCCGCGTTCGCGACGGGCGGGCTGCTGCTGTCCCAGACGGCGTACCGGGGCGGACTCGGCGCCCCGCTCGCGGTGGTGACGCTGGCGAACCCGGTGGCGGCCGCGGCGATCGGCCTCACCCTGCTCGGCGAACACCTCCGGGGCGGCCCCCTGGGCATCCTGTCGGCCCTGACCGGCGCGGGCCTCGCGGCATGGGGCGTCCTCCTGCTGACCCGCACGGCAGCCGACCCGGCGAACTCCCCGACAGCGGCTCACGCACCGCACGCCGTCCGTGCCCCCGCACGGCCGGCCCCGCGAGACCACATGGTCGATGCCGCCCTCACCCTGGACCGCCCGAGTCGCCGGGCCCTCGGTCGCGACGCCAAAGGCGAACAACCCGTCGAAGGCCAGACACCCGAAGGCCTCGCGGTCGAAGACGGCCCCGGCCCCCGCCCGGCACCCCTCGACCCGGCCCTCCTGCCGCACCAGCCCTCCCGGGCACACGCCCCGGCCCTCTGAGGCACCGGCCCTCAACTCAGGCCGCATCCCGCGGTCAGGGGAGGATGTCACCCTCCCCTGACCGCGAAATCCGCCCTCAGTCCGTGATGATCGCCGGATCGCTCACCCCCGGCCGGCCGTTCTCCACGTGGCCCACGAAGCGGCGCTGGAACGCGGTGTCGGTCTGGGACGTGACCGTCAGGTCGTACCAGCGGCGGCCGGCGCGCAGGTCGATCGTGCGGTGGACAGTGCTGCCGGGGCGGACGGTGATCGTGGTGGTGCTGTCGCCGTAGGCGTTGGTCAGGCGCAGGCGGGCCGTGTTCTTACCCGCGTTGGTGAAGGTCAGGCGGATGTCGTCGCCGGTGTGGCGGGCGGTGACCTCGGGGCCCGCGGTCTTGTTCGAGCCCTTGAAGACGCGCAGGAAGCCGTTCGGGCCGTGCACGGTCAGGTCGTAGGAGCCGCCCGAGTAGACGGAGTTCCACGTGTCCGAGAGGGTCTTGCCCGCCTCGGTCGTGTACGTCCAGGGGCCGTCGGTGCGGTTGCCGGAGGTGACCAGGAAAGCGGCGCCCGCCTTCGCGCCGGAGGCGAAGCCGAGCGTGAACTTTCCGGCCGCGGCGTCCACCGAACCGTCCACCGCCGGGGCGTACTTGAGCGGACGCGCGGGCCGCAGCCCCCGCTCCTGCCGGGGCAGGCTCGGATCGGCGGGCGGCGTCGGACGGTAGTCGGGGTGGCGCTCGCGGTCCGGCGGCTCGTAGGCGTCGGTGTCGGGCAGCTCGGCCGGGCGGCTGTCCTTGCGGGAGAAGTCGAAGGCGGCCGTCAGATCGCCGCAGATGGCGCGGCGCCACGGCGAGATGTTGGGCTCCTGCACCCCGAAGCGGCGTTCCATGAAGCGGATGATCGAGGTGTGGTCGAGGGTCTCGGAGCAGACGTAACCGCCCTTGCTCCAGGGCGAGACGACCAGCATCGGCACGCGCGGGCCGAGCCCGTAGAAGCCCTCGCGGTGGGTGGCGCTGCCCTTGAAGACGTCCAGGGAGACGTCGACCGTCGAGCGGCCCTGCGCGGCGGACTTCGGCGGCAGCGGCGGCACGATGTGGTCGAAGAAGCCGTCGTTCTCGTCGTAGGTGATGAACAGGGCGGTCTTCGCCCACACCTCGGGGTTGGAGGTGAGCGCGTCCAGCACCTGGGCTATGTACCAGGCGCCGTAGTTCGAGGGCCAGTTGGAGTGCTCGGAGAACGCCTCGGGGGCGGCGATCCAGGAGACCTGCGGCAGCCGGCCGGCCTTGACGTCGGCCCGCAGCTGGTCGAAGTAGCCGTCGCCGTTCTTCACGTCGGTGCCGGTGCGGGCCTTGTCGTACAGCGGGTCGCCGGGCTTGGCGTTGCGGTACTTGTTGAAGTACAGCAGGGAGTTGTCGCCGTAGTTGCCGCGGTAGGCGTCGTCGATCCAGCCCCAGTGGCCGGCCGCGTCCAGTCCGTCGCCGATGTCCTGGTAGACCTTCCAGGAGATCCCGGCCTGCTCCAGCCGCTCGGGGTACGTCGTCCAGTCGTAGCCGAGTTCGTCGTTGCCGAGGACCGGGCCGCCGCCCTTGCCGTCGTTGCCGGTGTGGCCCGACCACATGTAGTAGCGGTTGGGGTCGGTGGAGCCGATGAACGAGCAGTGGTAGGCGTCGCAGACGGTGAAGGCGTCGGCGAGGGCGTAGTGGAAGGGGATGTCCTCGCGGTCCAGGTATGCCATGGTGGTGGTGCCCTTGGCGGGCAGCCACTTGTCGTACTTGCCGTTGTGGTAGGCGGCCTGGCCGTCGGGCCAGCCGTGCGGGAGCCCTTCGAGGAACTGCATGCCGAGGTCGTCGGCGTCCGGGTGGAACGGCAGCACCTCCTTGGTGCCGTCGCTCTGGTGCCACACCGACTTGCCGCCCGCGAGGGTCACGGGATGCGGGTCGCCGAATCCGCGCACACCCTTGAGCCGGCCGAAGTAGTGGTCGAAGGAACGGTTCTCCTGCATCAGGACGACGATGTGCTCGACGTCCTCGATGGAACCGGTCCGGTGTGCGGCCGGCAGTGCGGCGGCCCGCTCGATGCTGGCCGACAGCGCGCTGAACGCCGTGGTGGCTCCCGCGAGTTGGAGAAAGCGTCGCCGGTTGACTTCGGGCATGGATGAATGACCTCTCGCCGTGAGGGGGGTGGGCCGGCCGGGGCTGGTGCGGTGCGCGCGGAAGGAGTGTTCCAGCCGAACCGAACATCGGGGAAGGGTGCGATGGCGCCGGGGTGAAGCTCGCCGGTACGGGAGGCGTGCCAGCGGATGGCCGCGACCTGCCGGAAGTCGCCGAGGGCGGCGTAGAACAGCGCGCGCACGGTGTCCACGCGGGGCTGGGCGTGGCGGAACGCCCAGGAGAGGACCGAGCGTACGGTGACCATCCGGTGCAGCCGCACCAGTTCCGCCAGGCGCTCCGGGTTCGGCGCCCGCGCGAAGCGCGAGGGCGCCCACGTCCTCCCGAAGGGTTCACGGCAGTTGAAGTGCCGCTCTGGGGGGGGCGATCCACTCGCCCCTCGTGGAGGTGTGGGCGGTCATGGGGCTGCCCACAGGTTGCGGATGTGGCCGAGGTGGCGGGTCATCACCGTGCGTGCTGCGGCCTCGTTCCGGGCCAGGAGTGTGTCGAGGAGTTCCAGGTGTTCCTCCGCCGATGCCTGGAGTCGTCCCTGTTCGGCCAGGGCGGTCAGGCCGTACAGGCGGGAGCGTCTGCGGAGGTCGCGGACGACCTCGACCAGGTGCTCGTTGCCCGCGAGTGCCAGCAGGCCGAGGTGGAAGCGGAGATCGGCCTCGACGTACGCGATGAGGTCGCCGGCGACGGCCGCGGTGACGATCTCCTCGGCGACCGGGCGCAGTGCCTCCAGGGCGGTCGGGTCGGCGGTGGTGGCCAGCTGTGCCGTCGTCGGGATCTCGATGAGGGAGCGGATGTGCGTGTACTCGTCGAGCTGCCGCTCGGAGACCGCGGTGACCCGGAACCCCTTGTTGGGGACGGTGTCGACGAGCCCCTCCTTGGCGAGGTCGAGCAGGGCCTCGCGCACCGGGGTGGCGGAGACGCCGAAGCGGGCCGCGAGGGCGGGGGCCGAGTGGACCTCGCCGGGGCGCAGTTCACCGGCGATCAGCGCGGCGCGCAACGCGTCGGCGACGCGCTCGCGGTAGCTGAGTTTGCGGCCGCCCAGACGCGGCAGCAGGGGATCTTCACGGTTCACAGCACGAACCCTGCCGGGAAGGGATCCTCGGGGTCCAGCAGATACTGCGCGGTGCCGGTGATCCAGGCGCGGCCCGTGAAGCTGGGCAGCACGGCCGGCCGGCCCGCCACGTCAGTGGTGCCGAGCAGCCGGCCGGTGAACCGGGTGCCGATGAACGACTCGTTCACGAACTCGGTGTGCAGCGGGAGTTCGCCGCGTGCGTGCAGCTGGGCCATGCGGGCGCTGGTGCCGGTGCCGCAGGGCGAGCGGTCGAACCAGCCGGGGTGGATCACCATGGCGTGCCGGGAGTGGCGGGCGGTGGCGCCGGGCGCGTACAGGTGGACGTGGTGGCAGCCGCGGATGGACGGGTCCTCCGGGTGGACGGGCTCCTCGGCGGCGTTGATCGCCTCCATCAGGCTCAGTCCGGCGGCGAGGATGTCGTCCTTGCGGGAGCGGTCGAAGGGGAGACCGAACTCGGTCAGCGGCAGGATGGCGTAGAAGTTGCCGCCGTAGGCGAGGTCGTACGTGACCGTGCGGCCGTCGGGCAGGGTCGCCTTGCGGTCGAGGGCGACGGCGAAGGACGGCACATTGCGCAAGGTCACGGCCTTGGCCGCCCCGCCCTCGACGGCCACTTCGGCGACGACGACGCCGGCGGGGGTGTCCAGGCGGATGGTGGTGACCGGTTCGCGGACCTCGACCATGCCGGTCTCGACCAGGACCGTCGCCACGCCGATGGTGCCGTGCCCGCACATCGGCAGATAGCCGGAGACCTCGATGTAGACGACGCCCCAGTCGCAGTCGGGCCGGGTCGGCGGCTGGAGGATCGCGCCGCTCATCGCGGAGTGCCCGCGCGGCTCGTTCATCAGCAACTGCTTGACGGGGTCGCGGTGTTCACGGAAGTACAGCCGCCGCTCGTTCATGGTGGCGCCGGGGATGGTCCCGATGCCGCCGGTGATCACCCGGGTGGGCATGCCCTCGGTGTGCGAGTCGACGGCGTGCAGGACGAGTGTGCTGCGCACGATGTCCTCCCTCTCAGACGAGTCCGGCCGCGAGGGCCTTCTCGGTGGCCGCGCGCACGGCCGCCTCCTGCTCGGGCAGCAGGGGCATGCGGGGCGGGCGGCAGGGACCGCCGTGGCGGCCGGCGAGATCCATGGACCGCTTGATCGCCTGGACGAACTCGACGCGTGAGTCCCAGCGAAGCAAGGGGTGCAACTGCCGGTACAGGGGCCGCGCGGTGTCCAGGTCGCCGTCGACGGCCGCCCGGTACAGGTCCGCGCAGGCGCGCGGCAGCGCGTTGGGGTAACCGGCCACCCAGCCCTTGGCGCCCGCGACGGCAAGCTCCAGCAGCACGTCGTCCGCTCCCGCCAGCAGGTCCAGTTCGGGGGCGAGTTCGGCGATGCGGTACGCGCGGCGGACGTCGCCGGAGAACTCCTTCACCGCGTGGATGTGTCCCTCGCCGTGCAGCCGGGCGAGCAGTTCGGGTACGAGATCGACCTTGGTGTCGATGGGGTTGTTGTACGCGACGATCGGCAGCCCTGCCCGGGCGACTTCGGCGTAGTGGGCGAGGACGGACCGCTCGTCGGCGCGGTAGGCGTTGGGCGGCAGCAGCATGACGGCCCGGCAGCCGGCCTCGGCGGCCTGCTCCGCCCACCGCCGGGCCTCGGCGGCCCCGTAGGCGGCGACCCCGGGTATCACCCGTGCCCCGCCCACGGCGGCGACGGCCGTCTCGACGACGCGGGCGCGCTCCTCGTCGGTGAGCACCTGGTACTCGCCGAGGGAGCCGTTCGGTACGACGCCGTCGCAGCCGTTCTCGACGAGCCAGGCACAGTGCTCGGCGTAGCGGTCGTGGTGCACGGAGAGGTCGGCGTTCAGGGGCAGTGCGGTGGCGACGAGGATGCCGCGCCAGGGGCGGTCGTGGTCGGTCATGAGGGTCCTTCCTCGGACGATGCCGGGTTGCGCTCGTTGTGCTGTGCGGCGAGGACGCCCAGGGGGACGGGGCGTGCGAACGGCCGCCGGGAGGGCGTGAGGGGGCAGCCGGTGAGTCCCGCGACGCCTGGTGCGCACATCCGGCCCTGGCACCAGCCCATACCGGCCCGGGTGAGCAGCTTGACGGTCCGGGTGTCCCCGGCGCCTAGGTGCCGGGCAGCACGGACCTCGCCCGCGGTGACCTCCTCGCAGCGGCAGACGACGGTGTCGTCGGTGACCTGCTCGGTCCAGTGGGCGGGTGGTGCGAAGGCCGCACGCAGGGCGTCGGCGGACGTGCGGAGCCTCCTACGGGCCCTCAGCGCGGCGGGCGCCGGGGCGAAGGCGGTGCCCTTGAGGTGGGCGGCGATGGACCGGCCTGCGAGGTGTCCTTCGGTGAGGGAGAGCGGGGCGCCGCCGATGCCGGTGGTCTCGCCGGCCGCCCAGACGCCGGGTACGTCGGTGCGCTGCTGCTCGTCGACGGCCACGGTGAGCCCGTCGAGACGGCAGCCGAGGGTCTCGGCGAGGTCCGTGTGCGGCAGCATGCCGTGGCTGACGGCGAGCGTGTCGCAGGGCAGCTGCCGCTCGGTGCCGGGCCTGACCCGGCCGTGCGCGTCGAGCGCGGCGACGGTGACGCCGGTCAGCCGGTCGTCGCCGCGGGCACGGACGACGGTGTGGCGGGCGAGGAACGGCACGCGATGGCGCAGCAGCCGGGTGGCGTATCCGGCGGCCTCGGGGAGTTTGCCGGCGAGGGAAGTGCCGTACCGCATCACATGTCTGAGGGCGGTGGACTCGACCACGGCGGCGACGGACACGCCCGCCGCGGCGAGCCCGGCCGCCACCGGCAGCAGGAGGGGCCCGGTACCGGCGACGACGGCGGTCCGGCCGGGGACGACGAGGCCGCCCTTGAGCATGGCCTGCGCCCCGCCCGCCGTGACCACACCGGGGAGGGTCCAGCCGGGGAACGGCAGCACGGTCTCGTAGCCGCCGGTGGCCAGCAGCAGCACGGTGGCGTGCACCTCGGCGGGCTGTTCCTGCTCGGGGCCGAGCAGCGCGTGCACGACGAAGCCGTCCGATGTGCGTTCGGCGCACCAGACATGATGCTCCGTCAGCACCTGTACGCCGCCGGCGTCGAGCCCGGCCCGCAGCCGCGCCCACGTGCGCCACTGATGATGCAGCGCCTGCGGGCGCCCGGCGCCCAGTGCGGCGGCGGGCTGCCGGTAGAACTGGCCGCCGGGCGCCGGGGCCGCGTCGAGGAGCGCGACGTGTACGCCTCGGGAAGCGGCGGCGAGGGCGGCGGCGAGTCCCGCCGGGCCCGCGCCGATCACCGCGAGGTCAGTCCGCATGCCCCGTCCCCTCCTGGGTGCGAATGACGTCGCCGGGGCGTGCCGGGATCAGGCAGGCCCGCTGGTTGGGGCGGTCGTTGACGGTGACGAGGCAGTCGAAGCAGACGCCGATACCGCAGAAGACGCCGCGGGGCCGTCCGGCATCGCGGGTGGACCGCCAGGAGGTGACCCCCGCGTCCCAGAGCACGGCGGCGATGGTCCTTCCGGGCAGCACGTCGAGAGACCGCCCGTCGAGCGTGACGGTGAACCCGGGCCCGGGCCGGGCCTCCGCCAACTCCAGGGGATTCATCGCCGGGCCTCCTGAGGGTTGTCGGGGAAGCGGTCGGGGCGGAAGGGGGTGAGATCGGGCAGGTCACCGACGATTGCTCGGGCGATCAGGTGGCCCGTGCCGGTGGCCAGGCCGATGCCCGCGCCCTCGTGGCCGCAGGCGTGCAGGAGTCCCGGGGCGCGGGGGTCGGGGCCGATGGCGGGGAGGTGATCGGGGAGGTACGGGCGGAAGCCCGCGTAGGTGCGGAGCGCCCGGACGTCGGCCAGGAACGGGAACAGACGGGTGGCGCCCGCCGCCAGGGCCCGCACCGCCGGAAGGGACAACGTACGGTCGAAGCCGACGCGTTCGCGGCTGGCGCCGATCAGCACGGGCCCGGCGGCCGTGCCCTCGACCACCGGAGACGTCTGGAGCGCCGCCGAGTCGCTGGCGACGTCGGCCACGTAGTCGGCGGCGTACACCTTGTGCCGGATGCGCGGCGGCAGGGGCTCGGTGACCAGGACGAAGCCACGCCGGGGCAGGACGGGCAGGGACACCCCGGCGCGGGCGGACAGCTCGCCGCCCCAGGTGCCGGCCGCGTTGATGACGTGAGGGGCGTGCAGCTCGCCCCGGGGTGTGCGGACGCCGTACACCGTGCCGTCGCGGGCGCGCAGGACGCGGGTGACCTCGTGGCCGGTGAGGAGCCGGGCGCCGGAGGCGTGCAGCAGGTGGGCGGCGGCGAGGGCGGGCATCACCTGGGCGTCCTGCGGATAGTGGACGCCGCCCGCGAGGCCGGGCGCGAGACGGGGTTCGAGGCCGGCGAGCCGGTCGGCGGGAACGGGGTCGGCCCGTACCCCGGCGGCGCGCTGCCCGGCCGCGAACCGCTCGAGTCCGTCGAGGACGGCGGGCGTCTCGGCGACGACCAGTCCGCCCTTCGGGTCGTACTCGATCTCCTTGCCGAGCTCTTCGGCGAGTTCGGCCCACAAGGACAGGGACAGCAGCGCCAGTTCGAGCTCGGGTCCGGGGGCCTTGTCGGAGACGAGGAGGTTGCCCTCGCCCGCTCCGGTGGTGCCGCCGGCGACCGGGCCGCGGTCGACGACGATCACGTCGAGGCCCGCTCGGGCCGCGTACCAGGCACAGGCGGCGCCCGTCATCCCGGCACCCACCACCACGACATCGCAGGTCAGCGACTCGCTCACGCCAGTACTATGTCACACACCACAGTGGGGCAGAAGAGGGCGGACGCAACGGGACGCAGGTTCCGTCCGCTCAGTCCGCTGCGTGGACCACGCTCAGGTGGGAGGCCGTACGACGGACCCTGCGGGGCCTCGGCGGCGTGCGGCGCGCCTCGCGCAGGACCAGGGTCAGCCGGGTCCAGCCCAGGTCCTTCAGGGTGCCGGTGGTCTCGGCGACGATCCGGCAGTCGGTGGTTCCCCAGCGCGGGTCGGGATGCCGCAACGGGCGTACGGCGCCGTCGTGTTCGGCGGCGCGCTCGCCGACGACGCGCAGCCAGTGCGGCAGGCCGTGCCGGTAGGCGGCCTCCATGATGGGGTCCTGGGCGATGTCGCGGCGGATGGCCTGCAGCCCGTTGTCGTGGCCGTGGCGCTCCGTGGTCTGGGCGAAGTGGGCCAGCATCGGCAGGCACCAGCTGGACTCGTGATCGCCCAGCACGGTCGCGGCGTCCGGGTGGAAGAGGACGAAGCGCAGGAAGTTGTCGTCGGGCATGGCCGTCGGATGCGGGCCGACCTCCCGGAAAAGTGTCCGGAAAGCAGTGTTGGTGAGCAGCACGTCCCAGCGGTGGTCGACCACCAGGGAGGGGAAGGTGACGGCCTCGAGGACGGCGGCGTAGTCCTCCAGGTAGGCCTGGGCCTCGGGAGTCTCGGGGGCGGGCCGCGGTGCCGGCCGCTGCCCTCCTGCCTGATATGCCATCGGGAGGTCACCCCTCTTGCCTGTGCGGCCTTGACGCGGCGCCCCGATCCTGCTGCCCGGACGCGACGTGTGTCAACTATCGTGGCATTCACCGCCCGTTGACGGCTGAAATTGGCCACAGTTGTGGCGAGACCTGGATGTGAGTTCGATCCTGGGGCTAGTCTCCGTGAAGTTCACGGCGAACGCTTGTGAGAAGCCTGTGAGAGACATAGGAGATCTGTCGGTGACGGGTGGGGGCTTCGAGGATCCGGGCACCGCGCCGACGGCCGTGCTGTCCGCGGTCGTCGCCCGCGTCACCGCACTCGCCGACCGGCTCGGTGTGCCGCACGCCGAGGTCTTCGACACCGGCCGGCTGTCCGTGGCCTCCGGTGTCCCGGAGCCCGTGGTCAAGGCGCTGCTGAGCGGACGTCCGGCGGGCGAGCCCGATGTGCAGGCCCGGTTCGTGCAGCGGCTTGACCTGCTGCGCCGGACCCGGCTGAAGCCGAACGGGCGCAAGTACACGCAGCAGGAGATCGCCGACGGTGCGGGCATGTCGCGGCAGCAGGCCGGCGCGCTGATCAACGGCGACCGGCGGCCCACGATGGAGCACTGCGACGCCATCCAGCGGTTCTTCCGGGTGCACGCGGGTTTCCTCACCGCCGAGGATCCGGAGGCGCTGGCGAGCGCGCTTCAGCACACCGAGCAGGAGCTGCTGCAGAAGCTCGCGGACCGCGAGCGGAGGGCGGCCGCGGCGGAGGGTGACCCGCTGGAGCGGCTGCTGCAGGACCACGGTGTGCGCGGGATCGCGTGGCGGGCCGCGCAGTTGCCCACCGACCAGCATCGCGACAAGGTCGCGGAATGGCTGGACATGCTCCTGGAGAGCGTCCAGCGGCCCGAGTCCTGACCTGGGGAGAAGTGTGGGCATCGGCAGGGAAATGCGCCGTCTGTGCGGCGAGTTGGTCGCGGAGCTGACGCTTCCTGTCCCCGCGCGGCCCTCGGATCTGTACGCCGCGCTGTGCGAGGCGATGAGCAGACGCCGCGGCCGCCCGGTGCTGTTCCGTACGGCAGCCTTCCCGCCCGGCACGGCGAGCGGGCTGTGGCTGGACATGGCGGAGCAGGATCTCGTGGTGGTCGAGGAACGCACCGCGCCGGACCACCAGTTGGTGATCCTGGGCCACGAGCTGTGGCACATGACGGCCGGGCACCATGGCCACCATGTCGCCGGCGCCGAGGTCGCGACGCGCTTACTGGACGAGGACTGCGACGAGGACGACCTGCGCGCGACCGTCCTGAAGGTCGCCGCCCGCACCCGCTTCGACCTGGCCGACGAGAAGGAGGCCGAAGCGTTCGGTCTGCTGCTCGCCAGCAAGTGCCGTGCCTGGCTGGCGGGTTCGTCGCTCCGTGGCCCGGTGCAGCGGGACCATCTGGCGGGCCGTATCGAGGTGTCGCTGGGGTATCTGGGGCCGAAGGGCTGACCCGGCGGGGCGCGCATCGCGGTGGACGTGACGCGGGACCGGGCACGTCGGCGGCCGATTGTCAGTGGTGGGCGGCAAGCTGGGGGTGCGTGCCCTTCGTGCCGGGGGTGCGCGGACCTTCGATCACGACACGGGGAGAGCCGAGCGATGCCCACCGCCGTACTGACCGACCGCGAGCGCACCGCCGTCCAGGCCTATCTGCGGCTGCTGCACACCGTGCGCGCCGCCTTCGACACGCGGACCGGACCGGCGGACGCCGTCCGGCCTCCCGTCGTGCCGCCGGCCGTGCTGGAGGAGGCGGAGGCGGCCCTGGCCCGCGCGGGACTGACCGGCAACGAGGAGGAGTTCTTCCGGATGCTGCGGGACTGGTGCCCCGAGGGGTGAGCCCTCAGGCGAGTGGCGTACGGGTGAACGCGGCCGTGGGCCGGGCGGGTTCACCCGTGCGGTACGGCGATCGCCGTGGCGATCAGGCCCCGTTCCGTGCTCCAGCGGCCCTGGAAGTGGCCGATGCGGCGCCCGCCCACCAGCGGGCCGGGGACGAGCAGCTCGGCGCGGAACGCGCCGCGGGTGCGCTCACCGGGGTCGGCGTGCAGGTCGATGTCGGCCTCGGTGAAGTCGAGCCACTTCCCGGTCAGCGGGAACCACGCCTTGTACACGGACTCCTTGGCGCTGAACAGCAGCCGGTCCCAGTGCACCTCCGGCCGCTGCTCGGACAGCCGGCCGATGCGTGCGGCCTCCGCCGGCAGCGCGATCGCGGGCAGCACCCCCTCGGGCAGCGGCCCGTGGACCTCCGCGTCGATACCGAGGGAGGCGAGGTCACCGGCCCGGACGAGGGCGGCGGCGCAGTAGCCGTCGCAGTGGGTCATGCTGCCGAGGAGTCCGGCCGGCCAGCCGGGGGCGCCGCGCTCCCCGGGCAGGACCGGCTGCGGGGGCACCCCGAGTTTCTCCATGGCGCGGCGGGCGCAGGAGCGTACGGCGGTGAACTCGCGGCGCCGCTTGGCGACCGCCTTGGTCAACAGCGCCTCCTCCGCGGGGAAGAGCGGGGCGTCGGTGCCCTCGTCGCCGTGGGCCTCCACGACCACCACCGTCTGCGGCAGCAGCTCCTCGATCACCGGTGCTCGTCCTCTCTCGGCGCGATCCGGCGCAGCCGTCCCGGCGGCTGCTGCCGCGTGCGCCACTCGCGGGGGTAGCCCACCGACACCTCCTCGAAGGGGACGTCGTCCTGCCGGGTGGACCGCGGGATGTGCAGATGGCCGTAGACCATGGTGTGCACGGGGAATCTTCGGTGCCAGTCGCCGGTGAGCGTGGTGCCGCACCACATGGCGAACTCGGGGTGCCACAGCACGTCCGTGGGATGGCGGTGCAGGGGGTAGTGGTTGACCAGCACGAGCGGCAGGTCGCCCGGCATGGCGTCGAGTCTGCGTCCGGTCTCGGCGACCCGGGCCCGGCACCAGGCCTCCCGGCTCGGATACGGGTCGGGGTGCAGCAGATACTCGTCGGTGCAGACGATGCCGGTGCCCCGCGCGTACGCCAGGCCCTCGTCCTTGGTGCGGCAGCCGGGCGGCAGGAACGAGTAGTCGTAGAGCAGGAACAGCGGCGCCACGGCCACCGGACCGCCGGGGCCGTCCCACACGGCGTAGGGGTCCTCGGGGGTGAGGACGCCCAGCTCGCGGCACAGCTCGACGAGGTGCTCGTAGCGTGCGACGCCGCGCAGGGTGACGGTGTCGCTGGGGTGGGTCCACAGTTCGTGGTTGCCGGGTGCCCACACCACCCGCGCGAACCGGCCCGCGAGTGTCTTCAGGGCCCAGTGGATCTGGTCGACCGTCTCCGCGACGTCGCCCGCGACCAGCAGCCAGTCGTCGTCCGACTCGGGGTGCATCCGCTCCACCAGGGCGCGGTTCTCGGGGTAGCCGATGTGCAGGTCGCTGACGGCCCACAGCTGTCCGCCCCCGCCGGCCGTGGACGTCACGGTCGCCCCCTTGAACGCGCTCGATCCGGACCCGCTCGAACGTAACACGGGCGTTGCACTCCGGCCGCCGCGGAGGCCGTATGATCTGGCCGACACCACCGCCGTAAAAGCCCTTCGCACAGGGCGGTTTGGTGACCCTTCCTCCCTCCTGCCCGGGCACGGGCCGCCGAGCCCTGCCCGCACACCGTGAAAGGCGGCCTGCATGGTCTCTCGCGTACGCGTCTGGCTCAACCGCACGTACGCGGAGAACGTGTTCTTCATGGATCAGCTGCGGCGAAATCCCAGCGATCGGGCGGTCGAGATCCACGCCACCCACGGCGACCCCGACTCCCCCGTGCTGGCCGCCGCCGACACCGCCGAGCTGGAGCCCGAGGGCCTGTCGGACGCGGCGTACGTCGAGTACGCGCTCGCTCAGTGCGAGCGGCGCGGCATCGACGTGTTCGTGCCCCGGCTGCACCAGGCGGCGATCGTGGCGCGCCGCGCCGAGTTCGAGGCCGCCGGTACGGCACTGCTCGCGCCGCCGCGTGAGGCGGCGCGCGTGTTCCAGGACAAGGTGATCGCCTACGAGGCGGTGCAGGCGATCGGGGTGCCGGTGCCGCCGTGGTGGCGGGTCCGTTCGGCGGACGAACTCCTCGCCGCGGTGGAGGAGTTGGAGGGGCGGGGCTATCGCGCCTGCTTCAAGCCCGCGTCCGGCGCAGGTGGTGTGGGCTTCCGGGTGATCACACGGGCGCCGTTCTCGCTGGCGCAGCTGAACGGTTTCCCGAGCCCGCAGGTTCCGCTGGATCTGGTGCTGGAGGCGGTGCGGCGGGCCGAGGAGCCGGTGGACTGGCTGGTGATGCCGCGGCTGGAGCAGCCGGAGGTGTCGGTGGACTGCCTCACCGGGCCCGACAACCGCATCCGGCTGGCGGTGGGGCGTGCGAAGAACGGCCGGCGCCGGGGCTTCACGCTGCACGAGCAGTGGCTGGAGCCGGCCCGGCGGATCGCGGAGGGCTTCGGCCTGCACTTCCTGTCCAACATCCAGTTCCGGATGCTGGGCGACCGGCCGGTGCTGATGGACGTCAACACCCGCCCGGCGGGCGGGCTGCACCAGCTGGCGCTGTGCGGGGTGAACGCACCGTGGGCCGCCGTCCGGCTGGCCCTCGGCGACGACCCGGGCGAGCTCACGCCCCCGTTCCTGGGCCAGGACTACACGGTGGTGGCGGGCCCACGCCCCCTGCGCCCGGTCAGCCTGCCCCACCAGCGAACGGAGGCAGCGGTGCCGGCCCCGCAGCCGACGGCTGCACCGGTGAGCACCGCGTCCCCGGCCCCCGCTCCGTCATCCTTGAGCGCCGCGTCCGCTGCCCCGTCGCCGTCGGCGCTCCCCTTGAGCGCCGCGTCCGCGCTGGGCGCCGTGCCCGCTCCCGCCGTGCCCGTGGAGCCGATGACCGGGGCCGCCGGGAGCGATCAATCCGCCGCTCCCGTTTTTTCTCCATGATTTTTTCGCCGGGGGTGTATCAGGCGGCCGGCCTCGTGCTCTTAACAGTGCGAGGCGCCGGGGAACGCGCCGGGGGGAAGCACGGGGGAACGGGGGGCTCGGGTCGGTCGGCCGCTGTCACGGGGGGCGACCGGCCGACCCGATGCGCAGCACGACACACCCCGAACGGGCCGGACAGCGCCCCTACTTGAGATAGGCCAGCTCCGGATGCACGGCCGTGTAGCCGTCCACGAGCCGGCGGGCCACGTTCACCGAGTCGACCAGCGGGTGCAGCGCGAAGGCTTTCACGGCGGTGCCGCGCGAGCCCGACTCCGCCGCGGCCAGGACCTCCCGCTCGACCGCCTTGACCGCGCACACCAGACCGGCGGCGTGCGCGGCCAGCGGGTCGACGGTGACCGGATGCGCACCGCTCGCGTCGACCAGGCACGGCACCTCGACGACGGCGTCGGCGTCCAGGACGGAAAGGGTGCCGCTATTGCGGACGTTGAGGATGAGGGTCGTGCGCTCGTCGCGGGCGATGGCCCGCATCAGGGCGAGGGCCACCTTCTCGTAGCCGCCGGACAGGTCGTCCTCGTCGCGGTCGCCTGCGCCCGCCGCCTCACGGTTCTCGGCCATGTAGGTGGCCTCGCGTTCGGCGCGGGTGCGGTTCCACAGGTCCAGGGCGGGGGCGTCGGGGTCGGCCATCTCGGCGTAGAAGCGCGCCTGCTGGTCGTGCAGGAACGCACCCCGGGTGCGCTCGGCGCTCCGGTAGGCGGCGACGGTCTCCCGGTTGAAGTAGTAGTAGTGCAGGTACTCGTTGGGGATCGCGCCCAGGGTCTGGAGCCAGTCGGTGCCGAACAGCCGGCCCTCCTCGAAGGAGCCGAGCAGCTCGGCGTCGGCGAGCAGGCGCGGCAGCAGATCGCGTCCGCCGACGCGCAGGGCGCGTACCCAGCCGAGGTGGTTGAGGCCGGCGTAGTCGATCCACGCCCGCTTCGGGTCGGCGCCCAGCACCCGTGCGATCCGGCGGCCGAGGCCGACGGGTGAGTCGCAGATGCCGATGACGCGGTCGCCGAGGTGGCGGGACATGGCCTCGGTGACCAGGCCCGCCGGGTTGGTGAAGTTGATGACCCAGGCATCGGGGGCGAGGCGGGCCACCCGGCGGGCGATGTCGACGGCGACGGGGACCGTGCGCAGACCGTAGGCGATGCCGCCCGCGCCGACCGTCTCCTGGCCGAGGACCCCCTCGGCGAGCGCGACCCGCTCGTCCAGCGCACGGCCCTCCAGACCGCCGACCCGGATCGCGGAGAACACGAAGCCGGCGCCGCGCAGCGCCTCGTCGAGATCGGTGGTCACGGTGACCGATGGGGCGTCGGGCCGGCCGGCCGCCTGCTCGGCGAGGACCCGGCGCACGGCGGAGAGCCGTCCGGCGTCCACGTCGTGCAGTACGACCTCGGTGACGCGCCCCTCCGCGCGGTCGTCGAGCAGGGCCCCGTACACGAGCGGGACGCGAAAGCCGCCACCGCCCAGAATCGCCAGCCTCACGTCCACACCCTTCCCACGCCGCCGACGTGCACCTTACTCGCCGCCACCGACTGCTTCGGCGGGTCCACGTCCCGGGTCTTGCGCACCACGGGTCCGCCCGGGCCACGCTCACCCGGTCCCCCGCCGTCCCGTACCCCCGCAGGAGGCCCCGACCATCCCTCCGGAAGACACCCCCGTGCCCCACCACTCCACCCCCGTCCGCCTGCTCGCCGTGCTCGAAAACCGCCTTCGATCATGAGCACCCGGCGCTGACGCTCACGGACATCAGCCGCCGGGCCGGGCTCAGTCCGACCACCGCGCACCGGCAGGTGGCGCGCTCGGCCGGTGGGGTGCGCTGGAGCGGGACGTGGCCGGGCGGTATCAGATCGGGCTGCGGCTGTGGGAGCCGGCCGCGCTCGCCCCGCGCGGGCCGGCCCTGCGGCAGGTGGCGCTGCCGTATCTGGAGGACCTGTACGAGGCGACGCACGAGAACGTGCAGCTCGCGGTGCGCGACGGGTGCGAGGTCGTCTGCACGGATTGGCTGTCGGGCCGCTCGGCGGTCGGGGTGCACATCCGGGTCGGCGCCCGCCGGCCGCTGCACGCCACCGGTGTGGGCCTGGCGCTGCTCGCGCACAGCGATCCCGGTTTCCAGGAGGAGTACTGCGCGGGCCCGCTCGCCGCGTTCACCCCGTACACCGTCACCGATCCGGCCCGTCTGCGGCGGATGCTCGCCGAGGAGCGCCGCTCGGGGGTCGCGGTGAGCGACCGGCAGGTCACCGAGGTCGCCCTGGCGGTGGCCGCCCCGGTGCGCGGGGCGGACGGCCCGGTCACCGCGGCCGTGTCGGTCGTCGTCCCGCACGCCGACGCGCAGGTGCCCGTCCTGGTCCCGGCGCTGCGGCCGGCCGCCCGCGGCATATCGAGGGTGCTGGGCCGGCGGCCCGATATCCCTCTCACCGGTGAGGACCGGCCCGCCCGGCGCTCGTGATACTGGAGCGGCACCCGCCCCGAGGAGCCGCTCATGTCCCTCCGGAACGCCCTCACGCCCGTCGTCACCCGCTGGCGCACCGCCAACCCGTACGCCGTGGACGCGGCGCTCGCCGCGCTCGTGCTGTTCGCGGTGTCCCTCCAGTGGATCTTCCCGTCCGAGGGCGACGAGCGGCTGAGTCTGCAGGGCTGGCTGATCGCTGCCGGCACGGCCGTCCCGCTGATCTGGCGGCGGCGGGCGCCGTTCGCCACGGCGTGCGTGGTGTCGGTCGCCACCCCGGTGCAGGCGCTGTATCACGCGCCCCCGCCGGACGTGATGTACGGCGGGATGGTCGCCTTGTACACGGTCGCCGCGGAGGGCAGGCGCTGGGAGCGCCGGCTGATGCTGGCGGGATGGCTGATCGGGGTCGTCGTCACCATGCAGCACAAGGAGGGCGAGCGGGCCTACGAGTACGCCTTCCAGCTGATGAGTGTGGTCTGCGCATACGCCCTCGGCGTGCTGGCCCGCGTCCAGCGCGCGTACACCCGGGAGCTGGAGGACCGGGCGGGCCGGCTGGAGCGGGAGCGGGCGGCGGACACCGCGCGGGCGCGGGCCGAGGAGCGGGCGAGGATCGCCCGCGACATGCACGACATCCTGGCGCACGCGGTGAGCCTGATGGTGGTGCAGGCGGAGGCCGGTCCGGTGGTGGTGCGCAAGGATCCGCGGCGCGCGGAGGCCGCGTTCGACACGATCGCCTCGACCGGGCGGGACGCGATGGCGCAACTGCGGCGGATCCTGGGCGTGCTGAAGCAGGAGCGGCCGGGCGAGGCGGCCGGGCGGCTGCCGCAGCCGGGCGTGGCGGCGCTG
>NZ_JAOCQE010000103.1 GCF_025290915.1 Streptomyces sp. 15-116A
CCTCGGTGCCGGACCCGCCGGCCGGGGCCTCGGCCGCACGCGCGTCGGCCCCGTCGGCGTCGGCCCGCTCCTGCCCGTCCCGGTCCGCGTCCGGGGTGTCCGGCGTACCGATGATGCGCTCCGCCTCTGCCACGTGTGTCCCTCAGCCCTAGGTGCTTGACTGAGGACGAGGGTACGGCACGTCGGCCGGTCAGTACCGGCGCTCCTGCTTCTGCTTGCACTCGACGCAGAGGGTGGCCCTGGGGAAGGCCTGCATGCGGGCCTTGCCGATGGCGTTCCCGCAGTTCTCGCACAGGCCGTAGGTGCCGGAGTCCAGGCGTTGCAGGGCGCGCTCGGACTGGGTGAGCATCTCGCGCGCGTTGGCGGCGAGGGCCAGCTCGTGCTCACGGGTGATGTTCTTGGTGCCGGTGTCGGCCTGGTCGTCGCCCGCGCCGTCGCCGGAGTCCCGCATCAGGCCGGCCAGCGACTGCTCGGACGAGCTGATCTCCTCGCGCAGCCGCAGCACCTCGGCCATCAGTTCATTCCTGGCCTCCTCGACCTCTCCCGGTGTCCAGGGCTCCTCGCCCGGGCGCACCGCGAGATCGCCGGGCTCCGCCGCGGCGATCCGTGCCTTGGGTACGGCGGTCGTCTTCGCCGCCGTGGCCGTGCCAGGAGTCTTCTTCGCACCCACCGTCGTCGCTCCCGTCTGCGGTGCGGCCTCGGCCGCCCCCGCGCCAGTGGCCGCGCCACGCCCGGCCATGTCCTGTGTCTCCCCGCGCCCCACGCCCTCCGCCCCACCGGCACCTTCCGCACGGACGGCGCCCTTCTTGGCGGAGGTCTTCTTGCCGGTGCCCTTCCTGGCGGCGGCCTTCTTCCCGGGCGCCTTCCTGGCCGATCCCTTCGTGCCGGCAGCCCTGCCCTTGGCTGCGCCCTCCTCGCCGGGGGCGGCTTCCTCGGCCCCGGCCTTCTCGCCGGTGCCCACCTCCTCGACCGCACCCTTCGCGCCGGAGGCCGCCTTACCCACGGCCGTCTCCTTGGCTGCGCCCCTCTTGCCGGAGCCTGCCTTGCCCGACACCGCCTCCTCGACCGCGCCCCCCTTGCCGGAGGCCGCCTTACCCGCGGCCGTCTCCTTGGCCGCGGCCCTCTTGCCTGAGCCTGCCTTGCCCGACACCGCCTCCTCGACCGCGCCCCCCTTGCCGGAGGCTGCCTTGTCCGGGGCCCCCGCCTGGGCCGTGTCCCTCTTGGCAGAGGTCTCCTTAACCGCGGCCGTCTCCTCGGCGGCGCCCCCCGTACCGGAGGCCGCCTTGCCCGACACCGCCTCCTCGACCGCGCCCCCCTTGCCGGAGGCTGCCTTGTCCGGGGCCCCCGCCTGGGCCGTATCCCTCTTGGCAGAGGTCTCCTTACCCGCGGCCCCCTCCTCGCCCGAAGCCGACGTCCTTGCCGCGGCCTTCCGAGCCGCGGCCGTCTTGTCACCGGCGGCTTTCCCGCGGGCGCTCTTCTCCTCGCCGGCCACCCGCGCGCCAACGGCACCCTCCTCCCCCGCTCCCGCCTTCTTCGCCACGGCCTTCCCGCCCGGAGCCCGCTGCGCGCCCGCAGCCTCCTTGCTCGCGTCGGTCTTCCGTGCCGCAGACCTGGTGCCGGCCTTCCTCTCGACGGTCGCCTTGTGGCCGGCGGCAGCCTTCTCACCGACGGCCGCCGTCCCACTCGCGGCCCCGGCCTTCCGGCCAGCGGCCGCCTCACCGGCCGCCCCCTGCTGCCCGGTGCCCCCGCCCCCCTTCCTGCCTGCGGTCTTCTTCCCGCCCGTGTCCTTCTTGCCCGCCGCCTCCTCGGCGGCGGTGCTCCTCGTACCGGTGCCCCCGCGCCCGGACGCCGCGCCCTCGGCCGCCGCCGTCTTGCGGGCCGACACCTTCGCCGGGGTCTTCCCCGTGGTGTCCTTCGGTACGCCGTTCTTCGCGGCCGCCGCCCTGGACGCGGACTTCCTGGCCCCCGCCGCCGACTTGCGGGACGCCCCGCCACCGACCGCCGGCTTCCCCGTCGCCGCTCCCGCGGCAGCGGTCCGCGTCGGCCTCTCCGTCACCGTCAGCGTCGCCGCGTCCACAGGCGCAGCCCGTGTGCTTCTCTTCCCACCCACCCCCTCGGCCCCACCGCCCCGCGCGGGTCCGGGCCTGCCGGACGCCGACTGCTGGTCGGCGGTCTTCTTCGCCACCATGGCCGGGCCCCTTCACATATTGTGATCTTGCGCGCGAATCGTGCTGGGACGATAAATCGACTTGAGTCCCGCGGCAACGGGGCACACCGCCCGATTCCCTCGCCCCGCGGACGCCGCGCGGCGAACCTGCATGCGTTGTGCCCAGCTCCCCGCCGGGTATGCCGACGAACCGCACGCCGCTGGACCCGAACACCCCGAGCACCCCATTCGGGGCATGCCACCCGGGAAAACCGGTCGGCCGCCGTCCCCGCCGCGCCGTACACTGGGCGGAGCGAAAAGCGTGGATGGGGACGAGTAGCGGCGTACGCAGCCCAGAGCGACCCGGGGACGGTGTGAGCCCGGGGGTGAGCGCGACGTGAAGATCACCCCGGAGCCGCCGGAAGAAAGCCGCAAAGACCCCCGTTTGGAGCCCGCGGCGAGTAGAACCGGTATCGCGACCCCAATGAGGGGGCTCACCGGCGCACACGACGCACCGGGGGGCCAAGGAGGGTGGTACCGCGGGAGCGCGCCGACACCGGCGTACGGAAAGACACGGCTCTCGTCCCTCCGGACGGAAGGCAGCAAGTCCGCCGGAGGAAGCGCGCTGATGACAACGCCGACGTACCGCCAGGTACCCGCCCAGGTCGACCTGCCCGCCCTCGAGCACGCGGTGCTCGAGTTCTGGCGTGAGCAGAAGATCTTCGCCAAGAGCCTGGAGCAGTCCGAGGGCCGCCCGGAGTGGGTCTTCTACGAGGGCCCGCCCACCGCCAACGGCATGCCCGGCGCCCACCACATCGAGGCCCGCGTCTTCAAGGACGTCTTCCCCCGCTTCCGCACCATGCGCGGCTACCACGTGGCCCGCAAGGCCGGCTGGGACTGCCACGGCCTGCCCGTGGAGCTGGCGGTGGAGAAGGAGCTGGGCTTCTCCGGCAAGAAGGACATCGAGGCGTACGGCATCGCCGAGTTCAACGCCAAGTGCCGCGAGTCCGTGCTGCGCCACACCGACGCGTTCTCCGAGCTGACGACCCGCATGGGCTACTGGGTCGACCTCGACGAGGCGTACGTGACCATGGAGCCCGAGTACATCGAGTCGGTCTGGTGGTCGCTGAAGGAGATCTTCAACAAGGGCCTCCTCGTCCAGGACCACCGCGTCGCCCCCTGGTGCCCCCGCTGCGGCACCGGCCTGTCCGACCACGAGCTGGCCCAGGGCTACGAGACGGTCGTCGACCCCTCCGTCTACGTCCGCTTCCCCCTCACCTCCGGCCCGCTGGCCGGCGAGGCCGCCCTGCTCGTGTGGACGACGACCCCCTGGACCCTGGTCTCCAACACGGCCGTCGCCGCGCACCCCGAGGTCACCTACGTCGTCGCCACGAACGGCGAGGAGAAGCTGGTCGTCGCCGAGCCGCTGCTCGCCAAGGCCCTCGGCGAGGGCTGGGAGAGCACCGGCCAGACCTTCACCGGCGCCGAGATGGAGCGCTGGACCTACCAGCGCCCCTTCGAGCTGGTCGAGTTCCCCGAGCCGGCGCACTTCGTGGTCAACGCCGAGTACGTGACCACCGAGGACGGTACGGGTCTGGTCCACCAGTCCCCCGCCTTCGGTGAGGACGACCTCAAGGTCTGCCGCGCCTACGGCCTGCCGGTCGTCAACCCGGTCCGCCCCGACGGCACCTTCGCCGAGGACGTGCCCCTGGTCGGCGGCGTCTTCTTCAAGAAGGCCGACGAGAAGCTCACGGCCGACCTCGACGAGCGCGGCCTGCTCTTCCGGCACATCCCGTACGAGCACAGCTACCCGCACTGCTGGCGCTGCCACACCGCGCTGCTGTACTACGCGCAGCCGTCCTGGTACATCCGCACCACCGCGATCAAGGACCGTCTCCTCGAGGAGAACGAGAACACCAACTGGTTCCCGGACACGGTCAAGCACGGCCGGTTCGGCGACTGGCTGAACAACAACATCGACTGGGCGCTGTCCCGCAACCGCTACTGGGGCACCCCGCTGCCGATCTGGCGCTGCGAGGACGACCACCTCACGGTTGTCGGCTCCCGCGCGGAGCTCACCGAGCTGACCGGCACGGACCAGTCGGCCCTCGACCCGCACCGCCCGTACATCGACGAGGTCACCTTCGCCTGCCCCCGGTGCCAGAAGACGGCCACGCGCGTGCCGGAGGTGATCGACGCCTGGTACGACTCGGGCTCGATGCCCTTCGCGCAGTGGGGCTACCCGTACAAGAACAAGGAGCTCTTCGAGTCCCGCTACCCGGCGCAGTTCATCTCGGAGGCGATCGACCAGACCCGCGGCTGGTTCTACACGCTGATGGCCGTCGGCACGCTGGTCTTCGACAAGTCGTCGTACGAGAACGTCGTGTGCCTCGGTCACATCCTCGCCGAGGACGGCCGCAAGATGTCCAAGCACCTGGGCAACATCCTGCAGCCGATCCCGCTGATGGATCAGCACGGCGCGGACGCGGTCCGCTGGTTCATGGCGGCCGGCGGCTCGCCGTGGGCGGCGCGCCGGGTGGGCCACGGCACGATCCAGGAGGTCGTCCGCAAGACGCTCCTCACGTACTGGAACACGGTCGCCTTCCAGGCCCTGTACGCCCGTACGTCCGGCTGGGCCCCGTCCGCGGCGGACCCGGCCCCGGCCGACCGCCCGCTGCTCGACCGCTGGCTGCTGTCCGAGCTGCACGCGCTGACCGACCAGGTGACCCAGGCGCTGGAGGGCTACGACACCCAGCGCGCCGGCAAGCTGCTGTCCGCGTTCGTCGACGACCTGTCCAACTGGTACGTCCGCCGCTCGCGCCGCCGCTTCTGGCAGGGCGACAAGGCCGCGCTGCGCACGCTGCACGAGGTCGTGGAGACCGTGACGAAGCTCATGGCCCCGCTGACCCCGTTCATCACCGAGCGGGTGTGGCAGGACCTGATCGTCCCGGTCACCCCGGGCGCCCCGGAGTCGGTGCACCTGTCCTCCTGGCCGGAGCCGGACCTGTCCGCGATCGACCCGGAACTGTCGAGGCAGATGGTGCTGGTGCGCCGCCTGGTGGAGCTGGGCCGTGCCACGCGCGCGGAGTCGGGCGTCAAGACCCGCCAGCCGCTGAAGCGCGCGCTGATCGCGGCAGGCGGTTTCGACGCCCTCGACCCCGAGTTGCACACGCAGATCACCGAGGAGCTGAACGTCGAGTCGCTGGCGTCCCTGTCCGAGGTGGGCGGCTCGCTGGTGGACACCACCGCGAAGGCCAACTTCCGCGCGTTGGGCAAGCGGTTCGGCAAGCGCGTCCAGGATGTGGCGAAGGCCATCGCGAACGCGGACGCCGCCGCGCTGTCGCTCGCGCTGCGCGAGGGCACGGCGTCGGTGGAGGTCGACGGTGAGACGATCACTCTCGCCCCGGACGAGGTCATCATCACGGAGACCCCGCGCGAGGGCTGGTCGGTGGCGTCGGACTCCGGCGCGACGGTCGCCCTGGACCTGGAGATCACGGAGGAGCTCCGCCGGGCGGGCCTGGCCCGCGACGCGATCCGCCTGATCCAGGAGGCCCGCAAGAACAGCGGCCTGGACGTCGCGGACCGCATCGCCCTGCGCTGGACGGCGACGGACGAGGCAACGACCGCGGCCCTCACCGAACACTCGGCCCTGATCGCCGAGGAGGTCCTGGCCACGGACTTCGCCCAGGGCGAGGCGGACACCACCTATGGCACCCCGTTCACGGACGAGGGCCTGTCCCTGACTTTCCAACTCCGCAAGGCATAACGCCCCCTCAGGGGCGCGGGGAACTGCGCGACAAGCCACAACGCACCCGCACCCGCCGAACAACCTGCTAAGGCAGACGCCTAGGCACCGAAGGCCCGGGCCCACCAAAAATCATGGTGGCCCCGGGCCTTCGGCGTTGTGTCCGTAGGACACACACCCCACCCTCGAACAGCCGGCGCAGCAAAAGGGCGGGGCCCCGGATTCTCACCCGGGGCCCCGCCCTGAACGCTGCCGACTACTACGCCGTACTCAAGCCCACAAGGGCACGTGCCCTCAGTTGTCGTCCTCGTCGATCAGAAAGCCCCGCATCGGCGAGGGAGCCTGCCCCATTGGCGACGGCCCCTGCGGCCGCACCGGCGCCATCGGCTGGGTCATCGCCGGCTGCATCTGCTGCTGACCGCCGTAGGATGGGCCGGACTGGCCGCCGGGGCCGCCGCCCATCGTCTGGTTGCCGCCGTAGGACGGCGCACCCGCACCGGCGGACGCCATGGACGGCGCCGGGGACGGCGGCAGCGACGGCGCGGACGGCGCCTGACGCGGCGGGGCGAGCGAGTCGTCCGCCTGGGTCTCCAGCTGACGCAGCTGCGACTCCAGGTAGGACTTCAGTCGCGTGCGGTACTCGCGCTCGAAGCCGCGCAGGTCCTCGACCTTGCGCTCCAGCGTGGCGCGGGCGGACTCCAGGGAGCCCATCGCGACGCGGTGCTTCTCCTGCGCGTCCCGCTCCAGGGCGTCGGCCTTGGCGCGGGCGTCCCGCTCGAGACCCTCGGCACGCGAACGCGCCTCGCCCACGATCTTGTTGGCCTCGCTGCGGGCCTCCGCGATCGCCTGGTCGGCGGTCTGCTGGGCCAGCGACAGCACGCGCGCGGCGCTGTCGCCGCCGGGGCCCTGTCCGGGAAGACCGGGGCCGCCCATGGGGCCGCCCATCGGGCCGCCGGGGCCCATCTGCCCCTGCATCGGGCCGCCCTGGCCCATCGGCCCGGGACCCTGACCCATGGGGCCGGGACCCTGCGGGCCGCCCTGACCGCCGGGGCCGGCGGGCAGCTGGGGAGCACCGCTCGGCAGCTGGGGCGGGCCACCCATGGGGCCACCCATCTGCTGCTGCGGCGGGCCCGATATCCCGGCGGGCACCGGAGCGCCCGGACCTCGCATGCCCTGCTGGGGCATGCCCTGCGGCGGGCCCTGCTGGTCCTGCTGCTCCGGGGGCTTGCGCATGTTCTGCTGGTTCTGCGCGGCGGCGCGCGTGGCCGCGGCCAGCTTGGCGCGCAGGTCCTCGTTCTCGCGCAGCAGGCGCGTCAGTTCGGCTTCGACCTCGTCGAGGAAGGCATCGACCTCGTCCTCGTCATAGCCTTCTCGGAGGCGGACGGTCGTGAACTGCTTGTTCCGCACGTCCTCGGGGGTCAACGGCATCTCTTCACCTCAACGTAGTCATCGGCAGTCGGCAAGACCGTATCGTCCACAGTCACCTCGCGAGATTGCCCACGATCGAGATCAGGATGTAGACGATGATCATCAGTACGAAGAAGGACAGGTCGAGCGCCACGCCCCCGAGACGCAGCGGCGGGATGAACCGCCGCAGAAGCTTCAGCGGTGGATCGGTGACAGTGTAGGTGGCCTCCAGGACGACCACCATCGCCTTGCCGGGTTGCCACGAGCGGGCGAACTGGAAGACGTAGTCCATGACCAGACGGAAGATGAGCACGATGAGGAACACCATCAGCGCGATGTAGATCACCTGCGCGAACACGCTCATGGCTTTCTTTTCCCTCTCCCCTGTGCACTGCTCTGTCCGGTCCTGCGTCTTCAGCTCTGGTTGAAGAACCCGCCCTCTGCGATGCGGGCCTTGTCCTCCGCCGTGACATCGACGTTAGCAGGCGACAACAGGAACACCTTCTGCGTCACCCGCTCGATGCTGCCGTGAAGACCAAACACCAAACCGGCCGCAAAGTCGACAAGTCGCTTGGCGTCTGTGTCATCCATCTCAGTCAGATTCATGATCACCGGGGTGCCTTCACGGAAGTGTTCCCCGATGGTACGGGCCTCGTTGTAGGTCCGCGGGTGAAGCGTGGTGATCCGGTAAGGCTCTCGTTCCGACACGACCTTGGGCATGATCACCGGTGCGTTCTTCTCCAGGTTTGCGCGTTCTTGTGTGATGGACGCCACGGGCGCGATGCGTGCGGGCCGGGCGGATTCCGCGGGAAGCGAAGCGGCTCGGGCCACCGGTTCGCGGGGCGCGGGCGGCTGCACGATGCGCACCTCTTCGCCCCTTTGAGACTGATGTGCACCATGTGCGCTGTGCGCACTGTGCGACCCGTGGGACTGGTGGGACGGTTCGTGCCGCCGGTGGTCCCGCTCGGGCTCCGGGTCGAGTTCCGGTTCGAAGTCGTCGTCTGGGTCGAATCCGCGGCCGTCGTAACCATCGTCCTCCACGAGGCCGAGGTAGACCGCCATCTTGCGCATCGCGCCGGCCATGCTCTGAGTCCTCCGCTCTGTGGTGGATTCGCTGACGACCGCCAAGTGCCCGCGATCCACGTGGTCTTCATGTCCGCCTTTCGGCGGCAATGACCATATTTTCTGCTGTGGTCCGACTTCTTGGCGACGTTACCCGAGCCTGGGGCGGACTCCGAGTACCGCACTGCCGACGCGCACATGTGTCGCTCCGGCGGCAACGGCCTGTTCGAGGTCCGCACTCATCCCCGCAGAGACCATGTTCGCAGCCGGATGGTTCCTGCGCAGGTCGGTCGACAAATCCATCAACCGCTCGAAGGCCGCCCGTTCGCGTCCCGCGTACTCCCCGGTGAGCGGCGCGACGGTCATCAGTCCGTCGAGCCGCAGACCCTCGGAGCGCGCGATCAGGTCGGCCAACTCCGCGATGCCGTCGGGCGCGACGCCGCCGCGCTCGCCCCGGCCGCTGACCCCGGCGTCGAGGGCGACCTGCACGAGGCAGCCCACCTCGCGCCCGGCCCGCGCGGCCTCCTTGGACAGCGCGGTGACCAGCCGGGCGCGGTCGACGGACTGCACGACATCGGCGTAACCGACCACGGAGCGCACCTTGTTGGTCTGGAGCTGACCGACGAAGTGCCAGGAGAGCGGCAGATCCGAGCACGCGGCGGCCTTGGGAGCGGCGTCCTGGTCGCGGTTCTCGGCGACATGGCGCACACCGAGTTCCGACAGCATCCGCACATCGCTCGCCGGGAAGGTCTTGGTCACCACGATGAGGGTGACCTCCTCGCGCGCGCGTCCGGCGGCGGCGCACGCGGCGGCGATCCGCTCCTCCACTCTCGCCAGATTCGCGGCGAGTTCGTCCTTACGTCCCGTCATGCCCCATCAGTCCAGCCACACATAGCCCGCGAGCCGACCGGTGGTGCGGTCGCGGCGGTACGAGAAGTGATCGTCCGACTCCAGCGTGCACACCGGCGTCTGCTCCCGGTCGCGCACCCCGAGCCGTTCGAGCTGGGCGTGCACTCCGGCGCTGACGTCGACCGCGGGTGTGCCCCAGCTCGTCTCGGCGTGCGCCGCCGGTTCGGCGGCGGCCACCTCGGCGCGCATCGCCTCCGGCACCTCGTAGCAGCGGCCGCACACGGCGGGTCCGGTGCGGGCGACGATCCGGGCGGGGTCGGCGCCGAGTTCGGTCATGGCGCGTACGGCGGCGGGGACCACCCCGGCGACCAGACCGGGCCGTCCCGCGTGGGCTGCGGCGGCGACACCGGCCACCGGGTCGGCGAGCAGCACCGGTACGCAGTCGGCGGTCAGCACAGCGAGCGTGAGTCCGCGCCGCGCGGTGACGATCGCGTCGACCTCGGGAACCGGGCGCTCGCCCCAGGGTTCGTCGACGACGGTCACGCCGGCGCCGTGCACCTGGTTCATCCACACCACCCGGGCCGGGTCCACCCCGAGGGATTTCGCGGCGAGTTCACGGTTGGTGCGTACGGCGTCGGGGTCGTCGCCGACCGCGCCGCCGAGGTTGAGCTCCTCATACGGAGCGGCGCTCACCCCGCCCCACCGGTCGGTGAAGGCGAAGTGCGCGCCGCTCACGTGTCCGCGCTGTCCTATCACTTCAGGAAGTCCGGTACGTCCAGTTCCTCGGCCGCGCTGTCCGCGTAGGTCCGCGACGGCGGGACCGGCGGCGGGGCGGTCGGCAGGTCGGCCACGGGCTCCGGGGCGACGGGCTCCGCCTCCTCCTTCGGCGTGACGCTGCCGAGCGAGCCGAAGGACGGGCGGCTCTCGGAGGGCCGCGCCGGGGTCGGCTCCTCGCGCTTGGCGGAGGTCGAGCCGATCACGTTCTCGCGGCGGGAGGGCGGCTGGCCCCCGTCGAAGCCGGCCGCGATCACGGTGACCCGGACCTCGTCGCCGAGGGCGTCGTCGATGACCGCGCCGAAGATGATGTTGGCCTCGGGGTGGGCGGCCTCACTGACCAGCTGGGCGGCCTCGTTGATCTCGAACAGGCCGAGGTCGGAGCCGCCAGAGATGGACAGCAGCACGCCCCGGGCGCCGTCGATGGACGCCTCCAGGAGCGGCGAGGAGATCGCCATCTCGGCGGCGGCCACCGCGCGGTCGTCGCCGCGGGCCGAGCCGATGCCCATGAGGGCCGAACCGGCCTCGGACATGACCGACTTGACGTCGGCGAAGTCGAGGTTGATCAGACCGGGCGTGGTGATGAGGTCGGTGATGCCCTGGACACCGGAGAGCAGGACCTGGTCCGCCGACTTGAAGGCGTCGAGGACGGAGACCTGGCGGTCCGAGATGGACAGCAGCCGGTCGTTGGGGATGACGATGAGGGTGTCGACCTCTTCGCGGAGCTCGGCGATGCCGTCCTCGGCCTGGTTGGCGCGGCGCCGTCCCTCGAAGGTGAACGGGCGCGTGACCACACCGATGGTGAGGGCACCGAGCGAGCGGGCGATGTTGGCCACGACGGGCGCGCCGCCGGTGCCGGTGCCGCCGCCTTCACCGGCTGTCACGAAGACCATGTCGGCCCCCTTGAGGACCTCCTCGATCTCCTCGCGGTGGTCCTCGGCGGCCTTGCGGCCGACGGCCGGGTTGGCTCCGGCGCCGAGTCCGCGGGTGAGTTCGCGGCCGACGTCCAGCTTGACGTCGGCGTCGCTCATCAACAGAGCTTGCGCGTCGGTGTTGATGGCGATGAACTCGACGCCCTTGAGACCGACCTCGATCATCCGGTTGATGGCATTGACACCACCGCCGCCGACACCGATGACTTTGATGACTGCGAGGTAGTTCTGCGGTGCTGCCACGTCGAAGGCCTCTCGCCTCGAGTTACGTGTCGTCGCCTCACGGCGTTGCCGCGATCCGACGACTGATGCCGAATGGGACGGTCCGTATCGCCGACCCGAACCCTAACGTTGAAGTTTAGGGTTACCAGTGTGTCTGTTCCCTGGAGTCTTCTGAACAGGACACTAAGTCGACAAGTGGCGCACGTTCAACGAACACGCCGAACCTCCCGTTTTTCTTTTCACCCTATGTGATCAGGCGTAGCGCTGCCCAACCAGGGTGCTGGCCTGCGCTGATGCCCGTCAACTCCCTGAAGAGGCAGGGGCGGTGGGAACGCTGACGTCGAAGTGCCGCGCACCGGGCGCCGCTTTCATCAGCGCGGTGAGAGTACGGCCCTTGGCGGCGCCCTGTTCACCGCTGCCCCAGTCGACCGTGCGGCCGTCCTTCAGCTCCAGCGAGATGGCGTCGTAGGAACGGACCTTGACGCTGCGGGTGGTCTGCGCGACGGCGGCCGGTACGGCGCGGGCGACGCGTACCGCCTCGCGCACCAGACGCTCCTCGCCGAAGCGGCGCAGGCTCGGGGCGGCGGAACCCGTTCGGGAGACGGCCAATTCCAGAGCGGGAACACCTTTGGGCGCCCGAGAAACCGTGGCGAAACGGACACCTTCGTCGTCCACTTCGATGAACTTTCCGCCCTTTTGGACAAGAAGAACCGGAGTGCGCTCCGTCACTTTCAGCGCGATTCCGTGGGGCCAGGAACGGTCCACATCTACCGTGTCAATTCGGGGCAATTTCCGGCTGAGACGCGACGCGATCGCATCGGTGTCCACGGAAATCAACGGCTCCCCGAGGGGCACGTCGGCCGCCTCGCGCACCTGCGCGGGCGTGAGGATCCGGGTGCCGGAGACGGAGACCTTCTCGGCGCGGACCAGGTCCGAGCCGTACAACAGCCAGAAGGCGCCGCTGCCGGCGAAGGCGAGGGCGATGGCCAGAACGACGATCACACGAAGGTGCCGCCGCCCGAGGCGCCGTACGGGCGGCGGGCCGGACGACTCCTGCCGGCGTTCACCGCGCGGCGTGCGCTCTTCGGTCGTCGATCCGGCCACCGTTCCTGCCCTTCGTCATACGCCCCTAGCGATGCGCACGGGCGGCGATCGCCTCGTACACCATGCCGACGAGCAGTTCGTCGGCGTCCCGGCGGCCGAACTCGGCGGCGGCGCGGGACATCTCGTACAGCCGGTGCGGGTCGGCCAGCACGGGCAGGACGTTCTGCTGCACCCACTGCGGGGTGAGGTCCGCGTCGTCGACCAGCAGTCCGCCGCCGGCCTTGACCACCGGCTGGGCGTTGAGCCGCTGTTCGCCGTTGCCGATGGGCAGCGGGACATAGGCGGCCGGGAGTCCGACGGCGGAGAGTTCGGCGACGGTCATCGCGCCCGCGCGGCAGAGCATCATGTCGGCCGCGGCGTACGCGAGGTCCATCCGGTCCAGGTAACTTACCGGGATGTACGGGGGCATTCCCGGCATCTGGTGCACCTGCGGCAGTTCGTTCTTCGGGCCGACCGCGTGCAGGATCTGGATGCCGGCCTGCTGGAGCCAGGGCGCGACCTGCTGGACGACCTCGTTGAGCCGGCGGGCGCCCTGCGAGCCGCCGGTGACCAGCAGCGTGGGCAGGTTGGGGTCCAGGCCGAACGCGGCGCGCGCCTCGGGGCGCATCGCGGCCCGGTCGAGGGTGGCGATGGAGCGGCGCAGCGGGATGCCGACGTAACGCGCGTTGCGCAGCTTGCTGTCGGGCGTGGAGACGGCGACCTGGGCCGCGTACCGGGAGCCGATCTTGTTGGCCAGGCCCGGGCGGGCGTTGGCCTCGTGGACCACGATCGGCACCCCGAGCCGCTTGGCGGCGAGATAGCCGGGCAGGGCGACATAGCCGCCGAAGCCGACCACGACGTCCGCCTTGGTGCGCTCCAGGATCTGCTCGGTGGCCTTGATGGTGCCGCGCAGCCGGCCCGGGACCGTGATCAGCTCGGGGGTGGGCTTGCGTGGCAGCGGTACGGCGGGGATCAGCGCCAGTTCGTACCCGCGCTCGGGTACGAGACGTGTCTCGAGGCCGCGCTCCGTGCCCAGGGCCGTGATGCCCACGGTCGGATCCTGCCTGCGCAGGGCGTCCGCGAGGGCGAGCGCGGGCTCGATGTGGCCCGCGGTTCCTCCGCCGGCGAGTACGACATGCACCGAAATTCACCGCTCTCCGGACGTACGCGCCGCCGTGGCGCGCCGTCGCATCGTGTTCCATCTCCGGGGCCGCTGTGAACCCCCGTTCCGCTTTCTACCAAAGCGGGGTTGCCGCATCGCAAGCGCCGCCCGCGCAGCGGGCTCGTCACGCGCGAAGGCGATCAGCAGCCCGATGGCGAACATGGTCGGCAACAAGGCGGATCCCCCGTAGGAGAACAGCGGGAGCGGGACACCGGCGATCGGCAGCAGACCGAGCACCGCACCGATGTTGATCACGGCCTGGGCCGTGATCCAGGTGGTCACGCCTCCCGCGGCATACCTCACGAAGGGGTCCTCCGTGCGTCCGGCCACGCGGATACCCGCATAGCCTAGAGCCGCGAAGAGAGCGAGTACCGACAGCGTCCCCGCGAGGCCCAGTTCCTCACCGGTGACGGCGAAGATGAAGTCGGTGTGGGCTTCCGGGAGTTGGCCCCATTTCTCCACACTCGCACCGAGCCCGGATCCGAAGATCCCGCCGGAGGCGAGGGCGTAGATCCCGTGCACGGCCTGCCAGCAGTCCACCGGCCCCGACTGGGGTTCGGTGGCGCCGAGGCAGGCGAGGCGCGCCATGCGGTTGGGGCTGGTGCGGATCAGCAGGGCGCCGAGGAGCGCGGCGACGGACAGCACGCCGACGAACAGCCGCGTGGGGGCGCCGGCCAGCCACAGCAGGCCGAACAGGATCGCCGTGACGATGATCGCGGTGCCCATGTCGCCGCCGAGCATGATCAGCCCGAGCAGCATGAAGGCGGCCGGGACCAGCGGTACCAGCAGGTGCTTCCACTGGGTCAGCAGCCGCTTGTCCTGTTTGCGGGCGAGCAGATCGGCGCCCCACAGCACGAGGGCGAGCTTGCCGAACTCGCTGGGCTGGAGCTGGAAGGAGCCGCCGACGGCGATCCAGTTCTGGTTGCCGTTGACCGCGACTCCTATCCCCGGCACCTGCACCAGCGCCATCAGGCCGACAGAGGCGGCGAGGATCGGGTAGGCCAGCGCCCGGTGCAGCCTGACCGGCATCCGGGAGGCCACCAGCAGCAGGACGGCGCCGATCACGGCGGCGAGCAGCTGCTTGCGGAAGAAGTACGAGCCGGGCAGCGACTTCTGCAGCGCGGTGATCTGGGAGGCCGAGTAGACCATCACCAGACCGAGCACGATGATCAGCGCGCTGCCGCCGAGGATCAGGTAGTACGCGGTCAGCGGCCGGTCCCAGGCCCGGCGCAGCCGCGTGATCAGCCCGAGGGCCGGGTTCTCGGGGGCGCGCGGGCGGGAGGGCCTGCGCGCGGCCCGCTGCACGGGCGGACGGCCGGTACGGCTACTGGGCATCATGGCCTCCGCGGTACGCCGGACGGCGTGTCGGCATTCCCACGCGTCCCTCCCAAAATCGCCCGGCGCGGGCGGGCCGGGTCAGGCGCCGAGGTCGCGCACCGCCTCAGCGAACGCCTCACCGCGCCGGTTGTAGTTGGCGAACATGTCCATCGAGGCGCAGGCGGGGGCCAGCAGGACCGTGTCACCGGGCCGTGCGAGCCGCTTCGCCTCCTGGACAGCCTGGAGCATCGCCCCAGTGTCGGTCCGCTCGAGGTCCACGACGGGTACTTCCGGCGCGTGTCGCGCGAGGGCTTCGCGGATCAGCGCGCGGTCGGCGCCGATCAGCACGGCACCGCGCAGCCGCTTCGCCGACTTGGCGACCAGTTCGTCGAAGGTCGCGCCCTTCGCCAGACCGCCCGCAATCCACACAATCTTCTCGTATGCCGCCAACGAGGCTTGTGCGGCATGGGTGTTGGTGGCCTTGGAGTCGTCGACGTAGGCCACGCCGTCCACATCGGCGACGTGCGCGATGCGGTGGGCGTCCGGCGTGAAGGCCCGCAGCCCGTCGCGCACGGCCGTGGCGGGCACCCCGAAGGCGCGCGCGAGGGCCGCCGCGGCAAGGGCGTTGGCGATGTTGTGCGGGGCCGGCGGGTTGACGTCGGAGACCTGGGCGAGCTCCTGGGCGTTCTTCTGCCGGTTCTCCACGAAGGCGCGGTCGACCAGCAGGTCGTCCACGACGCCGAGTTGGGAGGGTCCGGGCGTGCCGAGGGTGAAGCCGATGGCGCGGCAGCCCTCCTCGACGTCGGCCTCGCGCACCAGGTCCTCGGTCGCCTTGTCGGCGACGTTGTAGACGCAGGCGATGCGATTGCCCTCGTAGATACGGCCCTTGTCGCGCGCGTACGCCTCCATGGAGCCGTGCCAGTCGAGGTGGTCCGGGGCGAGGTTGAGCACGGCGGCGGAGTGGGCGCGCAGCGAGGGCGCCCAGTGCAGCTGGTAGCTGGACAGCTCCACGGCGAGCACGTCGTACGTCTCGTCGCCGAGCACCGCGTCGAGCAGGGAGACCCCGATGTTGCCGACGGCGGCGGTGCGCAGTCCGGCCGCCTTCAGGATGGAGGCGAGCATCTGGACCGTGGTGGTCTTGCCGTTGGTGCCGGTGACCGCGAGCCAGGGGGCGGCATCGGGGCCGCGCAGCCGCCAGGCCAGCTCGACGTCGCCCCAGACGGGAACGCCGGCCTGCTCGGCGGCGGCGAACAGGGGCTTGTCCGGCTTCCAGCCGGGGGCGGTGACGATCAGCTCGGTGCCGTCCGGCAGGCCCGCGGCGGAGCCGCTGTCAGATGCTGTGCCGTCGCCGAGGCGCACGGTGATGCCGAGCGCCTCGAGTCCGGCGGCCTGCTCACGCGCGCGTGCGTCGTCGCCGTCGTTGACGACGGTGACCTTCGCGCCGAGGCCGTGCAGCACCTTGGCCGCCGGGACACCGGAGACGCCGAGCCCGGCGACGGTGACGTGCTTGCCCTGAAACTCGAAGGGCTCCGAGGAGGTCACTTTTCCGCTGCCCATCCCGCATAGAAGAGGCCCAGTCCGACAATCACACAGATGCCCTGGATGATCCAGAAGCGGACCACCACAAGGACTTCGGACCAGCCCTTGAGTTCGAAGTGATGCTGGAGCGGCGCCATCCGGAAGACCCGCTTCCCGGTCAGCTTGAAGGAGCCGACCTGGATGACCACCGACATGGTGATGAGGACGAACAGGCCGCCGAGGATGGCGAGCAGCAGCTCGGTGCGCGAGCAGATCGCGAGGCCGGCGAGCACACCGCCGAGCGCCAGCGAACCGGTGTCACCCATGAAGATCTTGGCCGGTGAGGTGTTCCACCACAGGAAGCCCAGGCAGGCACCCATCAGCGCGGAGGAGACCACGGCGAGGTCGAGCGGGTCGCGCACCTCGAAGCAGGCGTTGGGGTTGGTCAGAGTCTCGCCGTTGGCGCAGGACTCCTGGAACTGCCAGACGCCGATGAACGTGTAGGCGCCGAAGACCAGGACCGAGGCGCCGGTGGCGAGACCGTCCAGACCGTCGGTGAGGTTCACGCCGTTGGACATCGCGAGGATCATGAACAGCGCCCACACGACGAACAGCACCGGGCCGATCGTCCAGCCGAAGTCGGTGATGAACGACAGCTTCGTGGAGGCCGGGGTCTGTCCGCGGGCGTCCGCGAACTGCAGGGAGAGCACGGCGAAGGCGATACCGACGATCAGCTGGCCGGCCATCTTCGCCTTGGCCCGCAGACCCAGCGATCGCCGCTTGACGATCTTGATGTAGTCGTCCAGGAAGCCGACCATGCCCATGCCGACCATGAGGCCGAGCACCAGCAGACCCGAGTACGTCGGGGTGTAGCCGGTGATCACCTTGGACAGGAAATAGGCGGCGACCGTCGCCAGGATGAAGGCGATACCACCCATGGTCGGCGTACCGCGCTTGCTGGCGTGCTCGCGCGGTCCGTCGTCGCGGATGTACTGGCCGTAGCCCTTGCGGGCCAGGAGTTTGATCAGCAGGGGGGTGCCGATCAGCGTCAGGAAGAGGCCAATGACTCCTGCGAACAGGATCTGCTTCATCATCGGGCGGCGACCTCACCCTCGGCACCGGTCTCGAGCAGCGCCTGCGCCACACTCTCGAGCCCGACCGAACGGGACGCCTTCACGAGTACGACGTCCCCCGGGCGCAGCTCGCTGCGCAACAGGTCGATCGCCGCCTGTGCGTCGGACACGTGCACCGACTCCTCACCCCACGAACCCTCGTTATATGCGCCCAGTTGCAGCCAGGCGGCTTCCCTGCCCCCGACCGCGACGAGCTTGCTGACGTTGAGCCGGACGGCGAGCCGTCCGACCGCGTCGTGCTCGGCGAGCGCCTCGTCCCCGAGCTCGGCCATCTTGCCGAGCACCGCCCACGTACGGCGTCCCTTTCCGATGGCCGCCAGCGCACGCAGTGCGGCCTTCATCGACTCGGGGTTCGCGTTGTAGGCGTCGTTGACGACCGTCACGCCGTCCGGGCGCTCGGTGACCTCCATCCGCCAGCGGGAGAGGGAGCCCGCCTCGGAGAGCGCGCGGGCGATCTCGTCTGCGGACATGCCCAACTCGTGGGCGACGGCGGCCGCGGCGAGCGCGTTCGACACGTGGTGCTCACCGTACAGGCGCATGGTCACATCGCTTGCACCGGAGGGTGTGTGAAGCCTGAAGGAGGGCTGTCCGGTGTCCGTGAGTCGCACGTTCTCGGCCCGAACGTCCGCTTCGTCGGACTCCCCGAAGAAGATCACCTTCGCCTTCGTACGGGACGCCATGGCCCGGACGTAGGGGTCGTCGGCGTTGAGGATCGCCGTGCCGCCGTCCTCGGCGGGCGGAAGGGACTCCACGAGCTCGCCCTTGGCCTGGGCGATCTGCTCACGGCCGCCGAACTCGCCGATGTGCGCGGAGCCCACGTTGAGGACCAGGCCGATCCTCGGCGGGGTCAGCTCGGTGAGGTACCGGATGTGGCCGATGCCGCGGGCGCCCATCTCCAGGACGAGGTACTTGGTCTCCTCGGTGGCGGTGAGCGCGGTGAGCGGCAGGCCGATCTCGTTGTTGAGCGAGCCGGGGGTGAAGACGGTCGGCGCCTTGCGCTGGAGCACCTGGGCGATGAGGTCCTTGGTGCTGGTCTTGCCGGCCGAGCCGGTGAGCCCGATGAGGGTGGCGCCGAGGCGCTTGACGACATGCCGGGCGAGGGCGCCGAGGGCGGCCTGCACGTCGTCGACGACGATCGCGGGCACGCCCACCGGGCGGGAGGCGAGCACGGCGGCGGCGCCCGCCTCGACGACCGCGGCCGCGAAGTCGTGGCCGTCGGCGCGTTCGCCGACGAAGGCGACGAAGAGGCTGCCCGGACCCGCCTCCCGCGAGTCACGGACGACCGGTCCGGTGACCATCACGGACGGATCCGGTATGTCGTGCGTCTGCCCGCCGACGACTTCTGCGATCTCGGCGAGGGAGAGGGCGATCACAAGTTCATCCCTGGGTCTGCTGGATTGCTTCGCGAAGCACCTGGCGGTCGTCGAAGGGACGCACCACCCCGGCGATGTCCTGCCCCTGCTCGTGGCCCTTGCCGGCGACCAGCACGGTGTCGCCGGGCTGTGCCCGGGCGACGGCGGCGGCGATCGCGGCGGCCCGGTCCTCGAAGACCTGCACCTCGCCGCGCTCGTGGGCGGGCACGGAGGCCGCGCCCTGGAGCATGGTGGCGAGGATCGCGAGGGGGTCCTCGGAGCGGGGGTTGTCGGAGGTCAGTACGGCGGTGTCGGCGAGCCGCGCGGCGGCGGCGCCCATCGGCGCGCGCTTGGTCTGGTCCCGGTCCCCGCCACAGCCGAGCACCACGTGCACCTTGCCCTCGGTGACCTTGCGCAGGGCGCGCAGCACCGATTCGACAGCGTCGGTCTTGTGGGCGTAGTCGACGACCGCGAGATACGGCTGGCCGGCGTCCACCCGCTCCAGGCGGCCCGGCACGCCCGGTACGGCGGCGACACCGGCGGCGGCGGACTGCGGGTCGAGTCCGGCGGCGGCGAGGGCGACGATCGCGGCGAGGGTGTTCGCCACGTTGAACGGGCCCGGCAGCGGCGAGCGGGCGGAGATCCGCTCCCCCTTGGGGCCGATCACGGTGAACGTCGAGTCCATCGGACCGACCTCGACGTCCTCGGCGCGCCAGTCGGCGTCCGGGTGGCCCTCGGCGGAGAAGGTCACGACCGGGACCGTGGCCTCCTTCACGAGACGGCGGCCGTACTCGTCGTCGGCGTTGACCACGCCGAGCCTGCTGCGTTCCGGGGTGAACAGCTGTGCCTTGGCCCGGAAGTAGTCCTCCATGTCGGAGTGGAACTCCATGTGTTCCGGGCTGAGGTTGGTGAAGACGCCGATGTCGAAGACGCAGCCGTCGACCCGGCCGAGGACCAGGGCGTGGCTGGAGACCTCCATGGCGACCGCGTCGACGCCGCGTTCGCGCATGACGGCGAACAGGGCCTGCAGGTCGGTGGCCTCGGGTGTGGTGCGCTCGGACTTGATGCGCTCGTCGCCGATGCGCATCTCGACGGTGCCGATCAGGCCCGTGCTGCGGACGGTCCTCAGACCGCCCTCGACGAGGTAGGCGGTGGTGGTCTTGCCCGAGGTGCCGGTGATGCCGATCTGGAGCAGGTCGCGGCCCGGGTGGCCGTAGATGGTGGCGGCCAGCTCGCCCATCTGTCCGCGCGGGTCGTCGACGACCAGCACCGGAAGGCCGGTCGCCGCGACGCGTTCGGCGCCCGACGGGTCGGTCAGCACGGCGACGGCACCGAGGCCGGCGGCCTGGGTGACGAAGTCGGCGCCGTGCGCGCGGGCGCCCGGCAGGGCGGCGTACAGGTCGCCGGGGCGGACGGCGCGCGAGTCGTGGGTGATGCCCGTGACCTCGGCGGTCTGCTCCGGCACGGCGGCACCCAGCTGGCCGGCGAGCTCCGCGAGGGGTGTGGCGGAGACCCGTTCCGGACGGGGCGGTCCCGGATATGTCACGGGGTGGCCCTTCTGGGTGGTTCGGTACTGATCAGCGTGTGGCACGGCGGTGAGCGTACCCGGCGTACCGGGCCGGGGGCGAAGTGAGGGGG
>NZ_JAOCQE010000104.1 GCF_025290915.1 Streptomyces sp. 15-116A
GGGTCGCCCGAGGCCAGGTCCCGCCGAGGCCGCGGACGACGACCTCGTGGTCGTGGGTCCAGTTCAGGTGGACGAAGCGGTTGGCGAGGGGCGGGCTGAGCTCCCAGCCGTCGGCCGCCGAGGAGCGTGGATTGGCGGCGGCCACGATCCGTACGCCGGGCGGCAGTTGGAGGGCGCCGATGCGTCGTTCGAGGACGAGACGCAGCAGCGCGGCCTGCACGGCGGGCGGCGCGGTGGACAGTTCGTCCAGGAACAGCAGTCCCCGGCCGGCCCGCACCAGGCGCACGGCCCAGTCCGGCGGGGCCATCGGCACACCCTGCCGGGCGGGGTCGTCACCGACGACGGGGAGCCCCGAGAAGTCGGAGGGCTCGTGCACGCTGGCGATGACGGTGGTCAGCGGCAGGTCCAGGGCCGTGGCCAGCTGGGTGAGGGCGGCGGTCTTGCCGATGCCGGGCTCGCCCCACAGCAGGACGGGCAGGTCGGCGGCCACGGTCAGGGTGAGCGCTTCGAGCTGGAGGTCGGGGCGCGGTTCGGTGGTGGTGTCGCCGAGGAGGGTGAGCAGTTCGCGGGCGACGTCGAGTTGCGCGGCGGGGGACGACGGGGCGGGTGCGGACATGGGTGATCACCTTGGGAAGGAGGAGTGAAGTGTGGGGCGCGGCGCGTCAGCGGAGGCCGGCCTGCCGCGGGTGGGTGCGTGCGTCGCCGGGGCGGGGCTTGTTCGGGGGGATCCGGCCGGGTGCCGGGCCGCTCAGGCCGGACCGGTACAGCCCGTAGGTGAGCCGCCGGTGCGCCGCCGCTTCGAGTTCGTCCCGGAGCGGGCCGCTGCGCAGGCGTGCTCCGGGCCCGAGGAGGTGCTCGACGACGTCCAGTGCGCCGGCGATGTCGCCGTGGTCCAGGCGTTCACGGACGCCTTCGAGGCAGTCCGGGCGCCGGTGGGCCAGGTCGACGGCCCGCAGGCAGGGCAGCGGGGTGCCGGTCAGCTCGGCCAGCAGCTCCTCCCGCCTGATCTCGTCGGGGTCGTGGTCCAGTGGCGTGAGTACGCCGTCGACCAGTCCGATCCGGTGCTGCGCTCCCCTGCACCGGACGAACTGCGGCCGCCCCTGCGGGATGTGAGGCCGGGGCGCACTGCTCGGCACATGCCCCGGTACGAGTGCGGTGGCGACCGACGGGTGCAGCCGGCCGGCGTCGACGGTTCCGGCGCGCAGGAGTTCCAGGTCGGGCAGGACGTGGGTCGCGGCGTGGGGCAGGACAGGCGGGACGGAGCCACCGGTGCGCTCGGCCGCGCGCTCGATCCGCACAGCGGCGGGCCCCTCACCGGCGTCGGCTATCCGCAGCAGCAGCCGGTGCCCGGCCCCCAACCGCACGGCGACAGCACCGGCCGAACGGCCCGTGTCGCGCAGCACGATCCGGGCCTCGTCGGCCCAGCGGTCGACGGCGCAGTGACGGCCGGGCGGCAGCAACTCGCCAGGTGCGTCAGGGGCTTGACCGCTTGCCGCCGCGGCGTCAGCGCCCGCGCGGACCCTCAGCTCACCGGCTCTGGTGGCGTCCCACAGATGCCGGTGCAGATCGAGGCGGAACCGGGCGCCGGGCCGGGGATGCGGATGCTGGGGCGCGCACGCCCGCAGCATGTCCCCGTCCCACAGGGCGAGGCTCATCCGCTGGCCGCCCTCCGCCCAGGCAGGCGGAGTGCGCACCACCAGATGCACCGGGCCCGGCCGCCGCCCCCTGCCGTCGTCGCCCGTCGCGTACCGCGCCAGGGAGAGGGTGAGGCCGGGGCGCAGCAGTCCGTCCGGGGCGATTCTGGGCATGTGCCAGCGCAGCAGGTCGGGCGCCAAGTGGCGCAGATCCGCGCGGATGCGGGAGGTGAGCTCCCGGCCGTGGGTGCGGGCCAGGGAACGCAGGTCGAGGTCGACGTCGACGCGGGCGGCGGCGCAGGCTCCCGCCCAGTCGCCGGCGGTTCGGCGGGCCGTCGCCGTCTCGATCATGGAGGGCGGTACGGCGTACTCGCGCACGCGCCGCCAGAGGGAGAGCCGGGAATCCTCGTTCGCGGTGTGAGTGGCCATCAGCACTCACCTTGCGCGGACGGGACCCCCAATCTGTGAACAGAGTGAGTCGTCATCGCGGTGAGCATAACCGCTTCCGGCCGCGGCCCGCCACGCTGAATATGTCTCACTCATCCGAGAGTTAACGGCCCATTAGGACACATGTGGTTGAAAGGACGAACACTGAGGGCAGCCTCTTGTCATGAACCTGCGGCCCGGTGGGCGGGCCGCAGTCTCATGGAGGTGTGGGATGCACCGAAGACTGGCCACCGCACTCACCGCCCCGGCCCTGGCCCTCGCCGGCGTCCTCGGCACCGCCGGCGTCGCCGAGGCCGTACCCGCCGACAAGCCCGCCGTGCTCGCGAGCTGGACCCAGACCAGCGCGTCGAGCTACAACCAGTGGAGCGCCGCCCGCGCGAATCAGTCCGCCTGGTCCGCCTACCAGTTCGACTGGAGCACCGACTACTGCTCCTCCTCGCCGGACAACCCGTTCGGCTTCCCGTTCCAGATGTCCTGCGCCCGGCACGACTTCGGCTACCGCAACTACAAGGCCGCCGGCACGTTCAGCGCCAACAAGGCACGGCTCGACAGCGCCTTCTACGAGGACCTCAAGCGGGTCTGCGCCCGCTACAGCGGGGCGAGCAAGACGGCCTGCGACAGCACCGCGTGGACGTACTACCAGGCCGTGCGGGCCTTCGGCTGAGGCTCCCCGCCTCTCCGCAACGCACCGCGGGCCCGGCTGTCGCAGCCGGGCCCGCTTTCGTCCGTCCGTCTAGCGGCGGGCGCGGACCAGCACGTACAGGAAGTACGGCGTTCCGATCACCGCCGTCATGAGGCCCGCGCCCAGCTGGGCGGGGGCGATGACCGTGCGGCCCAGCAGGTCCGCCGTGCACACCAGGACCGCGCCGAGCAGCAGCGCGACCGGCACGACCCGGGTGTGGCGCCGGCCGACGAGGGCCCGTGCCGCGTGCGGGGCGACGAGGCCGACGAAGGCGATGGTCCCCGCGGCGGCCACCGCGGTCGCCGTGAGCAGCACGCTCAGCACGAGGAAGCCCAGGCGCCACCGGGCGACGTCGAGCCCGAGAAGCCTCGGGGTGTTCTCGTCGAGGAACACCAGGTCGAGTTCCCGGTGGCGTACGGCCGCGAGCGCGACGGAGACCACCAGCACGGCCGTGAGGGGCAGCACGTCGGGCAGGGTGCGCCCGTAGGTGGAGCCCGACAGCCAGGTGAGGGCCTTGGTGGCGTTGAACGGGTCGGTGAGCACGATGAGCAGGCTGATGAGCGCGGTGGCGCCCGCCGCGACCCCGACACCGACGAGGACGAGCCGGTTCTGCTGGAAGCCGCCGCGCGCGGCGAGTCCGAAGACGATGAACGCGGTGACGGCGGAGCCCGCGAACGCGGCTCCGGCGACGGACCACGACCCGGCGAGCGGCACCGTCGTCACGAGGATCACGGCACCGAGCGCGCCGCCGCCGGAGACGCCCAGCACGGCGGGCTCGGCGAGCGGGTTGCGGGTGACCGCCTGGACGAGCGTCCCGGCGAGTGCCAGGGCGGCGCCCGCGAGGAGCGCGCCGAACACGCGGGGCGTGCGGGTGTCCAGGACGAAGGTGACGGTCTGACCGGCCCTGCCCTGCAGCCAGTTGACGACATCGCCGAGCAGCAGCTTGCTGTCGCCGAGCAGAACGGCGGCGACGGTGACGCCGACGAGCACCACCGAGAGCACGGTGACGGTGGTGAGGAACACCGCACGGCTGCGGATGCGCAGCTTGTCGGGGGCGGCCGATCCGGCGGTGTCGCGCAGGCGGGCCGACATCACCACGAGGAACACCGCGCCGAGGAGGCTGGTGACCACGCCGGTGGGCACGGCGACCGCGGTGTCCGCGCTGACGAAGGTGCGCAGCAGCACGTCCGCCCCGAGCACCAGCGCCGCGCCGACCAGCGCGGCGGCCGGCACCGTGCGGCGCAGCCCGGTGAAGCCCCGGAAGCGGCGGGTGAGCGGGCGGACCAGTGCGGGGGCGCACAGGCCGACGAACCCGATGGGCCCGGCGAGCGTGACGGCCGCCGCGGAGAGCAGCGTCGCCAGCACGACTGCCGTGACGCGGGTGGAGCGCACCGGGACGCCGATGCCGCGGGCGGCGTCGTCGCCGAGCGCCAGGGCGTCGACCCGGCGGGCGAGGAGCAGCAGCCCGGCGAGTCCCACCGCGGCGACGGGCAGCATCTGCACGACCCCGTCGAAGCCGTTCTGGCCGATGTTGCCCTGGTTCCACTGGTAGAGGCCCTCGGTCTGCTGCGGGAACAGCAGCAGGAGCCCCTCGGTGACGGCGGTGAGCCCGAGATGGAGTGCCGTACCGGCGAGGACGAGCCGTACGGTGCCCGCGCCGAGGCCGGAAAGGCCGAGGACGACGGCCGCCGCGGCGAGTCCGCCGACGAAGGCGACGCCGGAGGAGGCCACCAGCGGCAGCGACACACCGGTGACGGCGAACAGGCCGAGGGCCAGGTAGGAGCCCGCGTTGACGGCGAGGGTGTCCGGGGAGGCGAGGACGTTGCGGCTGACGGCCTGCAGCGCGACGCCGGCCATGCCGAGCGCGGCGCCCACGAGGAGTCCGGCGGTCATCCGGGGCAGCCGCGAGGCGACGACGACGGACGCGTCGGCCGGGTCGGCCCGCCCGGTGAGGGCCTTGAGGACCTCGGCGGGGCCGACCGCCGCGGTGCCCTGAGTGATGTCGACGACGGCGAGGGCCGCGACCAGGAGCACGAGCGCGGTCGCCACCGCGGCCGCGCCCGCCCGGGACGTGACCGCCTCCGGACGGGCGGTGGGGATCTTGGCGGTGACGGCCATCGCGCTACTTCGTCAGCGCCTCGACGAGGGCGTCGACGTACGCCTCCATCGAGCCGGGACCGCCGAACATCCAGATGCCGTCGGGCAGTCGGTGCACGTCACCGGACTTCACGAACGGCAGGGACGTCCACACGGAGTTCTTGGCGAGCTGCTTGCCGAAGGGGTCGCTGTTGGGGTCCTTGTCGCTGCCGATGTAGGCGAACCGGACCGTGCCGAGGTCGGTGAGTCCCTCGACGTCGGTGGAGGCCAGGCCGTAGCTCGGGTCGCCCTTCATCTTCCAGGCGTTCTTCAGGCCGAGCCGGGTGTTCACCTCGCCGAGGAGCGAGGTGGCGGTGTAGGGGCGGACCGAGACCTGGTTGGAGGTGACATAGCCGTCGGCGAAGGCGATCTCCTCGCCGTCCAGGCCGGCGTCCGCGAGGGCCTTCTTGCCCTCGGCGAGCTTGGCCTCGAAGTCCTTCTTCAGCGTGGTGGCCCGGTCGGTGGTGCCGGTGGCCTGCGCGATGAGGTCGACGTTCTCCAGCATCTGGTCGATCTGGCCGGTGCCGTCAGCGGACTTGACCTGCAGGACGGGGGCGACCTTGCGCAACTGCTTGACGGCGGAGGCCTGCAGGTCGCTGGTGGTGACGATGAGGTCGGGCTTGAGCGAGGCGATGGTGTCCATGCTGGGCTCGCCGCGGGTGCCGATGTCCTTGGGCTCGCCGGTGAGCGGGACCGCGGTGTCCCAGGCCTTGTAGCCCTTGACGTCGGCGACGCCGACGGGGTCGACGCCGAGCGAGAGGAGGCTCTCGACGACGTTCCACTCGGTGCCGACGACCTTCTTGGCGGGGCCGTCGAGCTTCACCTTCGCGCCGGAGGCGTCGGTGAGGGTGATGGCCTCGGCGGACGCCTTCGCCTCGTCGGCGGCGGGTTCGGTGGTGCCGCAGGCGGTGAGCAGGAGGGCGGCGGTGGCCAGGGGCGCGGTGAGCAGGAGGCGTCTCATGAGGTGGTGCGGAGCCTTTCTCGGGAGTGGTGACGGCCGATGGCGCGGGTGCGCAGCCGGCCGGTCATGGGGTCGGTGCCGACTTCGATGCGGATGCCGTAGACCTCGGTCAGGCGCTCGGGGGTCAGGACGTCCTCGGGCGGTCCCTCGGCGACGATGCGTCCGGACGCGAGCAGCACGATCCGGTCGGCGACGGCGGCCGCCTGGTCGAGGTCGTGCAGCACGACACCGACGGCGATGCCGTGGTCGTCGGCCAGGTCCCGGACCAGGTCGAGGAGTTCGACCTGGTAGCGCAGGTCGAGGTAGGTGGTGGGTTCGTCCAGGAGCAGCACGCCGGTCTCCTGGGCGAGGCAGCCGGCCAGCCAGACGCGCTGGAGCTGTCCGCCGGAGAGGTGTTCGGCGCCGCGTTCGGCGAGTTCGGTGACGCCGGTCAGGGCGAGGGCGCGGTCGACGGCGGCGCGGCCACCGGGGTCGGTGCCGCCCCAGCGGCTCCGGTACGGGTAGCGGCCGAACTCGACGACGTCCCGCACGGTCAGTCCGCTGGGCGTGGGGCGCCCCTGGAGGAGCAGGGCGACCCGGCGGGAGAACTCCCGGGGGCTCAGCGCGAGCGCGTCGGTTCCGGCGTCGATGGTGAGCGTGGCCCGCCGGGGCTTCTGGAGCCGGGCGACGGTGCGCAGGAGGGTCGACTTGCCGCTGCCGTTCGGGCCGACCAGGACGGTCACTTCGCCGGGCCGCAGGGTCAGCGTCGCGTCGTGCACGACGTCGTCGCCGTCGTACGCCACGGTCACGCCGGTGGCCGACAGTTCGTGCCCACGCAGGCCGGGGCCCGCCTCTTCACCAGGAATCACGCGGCAAGGTTAGCCTACCCTTAGTTCGCGTTATCGACCGGTGACCTGGGGGATCTTCGGCGGAGGCCGGTCGCGCGCCGGGCAGGCCCGGGGCCCCTGACCGGATGGGGTGAGCAAGTCGCCCTGCTCGGGGAGTAGTTGGCAGGGCTCCCGCGCGGGAGGTCAGACGTGACTGGGGCCGCGTACTGGGGACGCGCGTGGGACCTGGCTGAGGCCCCGCGCGGGAGCCGGGGCGTCAGACCTGGCAGGGGCTCGCACGGGAGCCGGCCGCCAGGCGTGACTGGACACGGCGCGAGAGACGCTCGGGCCGGGTGGGGGCCCCGCGCGGGAGACGCGCGTCAGAGCTGACTGCGACCGCGCGCAGGAGTCGGGCATCAGACCTGACTGCAGCCCCGCACGGGAGTCGGGCATCAGACCTGACTGCAGCCCCCGCGGGAGTCGGGCATCAGACCTGACTGTCGAAACGCTCCCAGACCCGGTGTGTCCCCAGCAGTTCGCGCAGCCGGTCGAGGGCGGCCGGGCCCGAGTCGGCCACGACGACGCCGGGTGCGTCCGCGGGTACACCGGCCGCGTCGAGGGCCGCCTCGCCGCCCGCCCAGGCACCGATCGCCTTGCCGTGCCGGAACGCCTCGGACAGCAGCAGGGCGACCCGCGGGTCACCCGCCGTCCGATGCGCCGCCGAGGGCACCCCCTTGGCGTCCCGTGCGCCGTAGGCGTCGTCGCCGACGGCGGGCGTGCCCGCCAGCAGCACGGCGTCGAACTCGACGGACCGAGCGGTGACGTAACTGCGCTGCGCGGTGAGCGCGTTGCTGCCCGAGCCGAGGGTGCCGCCGGTGGGGGCGACGACCAGGGGCACCATGCCGGCCTCCAGCACCGCGTCGCGCACCGCGTGCACCCCGGCGAGGTCGCCGTCGGGGCTGGTGACGATGCCGATGACCCGTCCGTCGGCGGGCCAGGTCTGCCCGACCTGGGACAGCGCCGGGCTCGGCTCGACCTCGGCGAGCGGCACCGTCGGCTTCGGTTCGGGCAGCCCGAGCCCCTTGGCGACCCCCGCGCACAGCTCGGGGTCGATGTTGGCGAGGATCTGCAGGCCGCGCTCCTTGACGGCCTGCTCGTAGCACTTGCCCAGCTCGAAGGTGTAGGCGCCGATGATGTGCCCGCGCTCCACGGGGCTCATGCTCAGCCAGAACCGGCGGGGCTGGCTGAAGTGGTCGGCGAAGGACTCGGGTGCCTCACGCACCTTCGTCGCCTCGGGCACGCGCACGGGAGCCTCCACGTACGCGCCGTCGGCGGCACCGGCGGTGAACGGGCAGCCGCCGTCGAGGGAGTTGGGCCGGTAGGGGGCGACGCCCCGGTGCACCGCCGTCTGGTGCATGCCGTCGCGGAGCATGTCGTTGACGGGGGCGTGCGGCCGGTTGATGGGCAGCTGGGGGAAGTTGGGGCCGCCGAGGCGGGTGATCTGGGTGTCCAGGTAGGAGAACAGCCGCCCGGCGAGCAGCGGGTCGTCGGTGATGTCGATGCCGGGGACGAGATGGCCGACGTGGAAGGCGACCTGCTCGGTCTCGGCGAAGAAGTTCGACGGGTTGCGGTTGAGGGTGAGCAGGCCGATCGGCTGCACCGGGGCGAGTTCCTCGGGGACGATGTTCGTCGGGTCGAGCAGGTCGATGCCCTCGAAGGTCTGCTCCGGGGTGTCGGGGAACGTCTGGATGCCCAGTTCCCACTGCGGGTACGCGCCGGCCTCGATGGCGTCGGCGAGGTCCCGGCGGTGGAAGTCCGGGTCGACGCCGTTGATGATCTGCGCCTCCTCCCAGACCAGGGAGTGCACGCCCAGCTTGGGCTTCCAGTGGAACTTCACCAGCGTGGTGGAGCCGTCGGCGGCGACCAGGCGGAAGGTGTGGACGCCGAAGCCCTCCATCATCCGGTAGGAGCGCGGGATGCCCCGGTCGGACATGTTCCACAGCGTGTGGTGGGTGGCCTCGCTGTGCAGGGTGACGAAGTCCCAGAAGGTGTCGTGGGCGCTCTGCGCCTGCGGGATCTCCCGGTCCGGGTGCGGCTTGCCGGCGTGGATGACGTCGGGGAACTTGATCGCGTCCTGGATGAAGAAGACCGGGATGTTGTTGCCGACCAGGTCGAAGACGCCCTCGCCGGTGTAGAACTTCGTCGCGAAGCCCCGGGTGTCGCGCACGGTGTCGGAGGACCCGCGCGAGCCCAGCACCGTGGAGAAGCGCACGAACACCGGCGTCTCGACGTCCTTGGCGAGGAACGCGGCCTTGGTGACGGAGGCGGCGGTGCCGTAGCTCTGGAAGATGCCGTGCGCCGCCGCGCCGCGGGCGTGGACCACGCGCTCCGGGATGCGCTCGTGGTCGAAGTGCATGACCTTCTCGCGCAGATGGTGGTCCTGGAGCAGCACGGGGCCGCGGGGGCCGGCCTTGAGCGAGTGGTCGGTGTCGTACAGCCGTGCGCCCTGGGCGTTGGTCAGGTAGCTCCCGGCCTGGGCGACCTCGGACTGGTCGGTCCCCGTGTCCTGCCCGGTCGGCGACATGGTGGCGGGGCCGCTCTGGTCCGGCTTCGGCGGCAGCGGGCCGCGCGGCTCGGTCGGCTCCTCGAAGGACGGCTCCTCGGGGCCGGGCCGGCCGGGGATGCCGTCGGACGGGGCGGCGTCCCCCGGAAGGGCGTCGGCGAGCTTCTGTGCGGCCCGCTTGACGGGGTTGGCCTCGCTCATGGGATGACACTCCTACGATCCGCTGGGGCAGACTGGCCACGGCTGAGTACCCCGGAAAAGGGCACGATGCCGCCAAGCTCTCACGCCCCCGCGGCCCCCGCACCGGGCACGCCGCGATGGGGTGAACGCCCCGCCCCGGGTCGGTTCAGTGGCGCCAGGCCGCGCCGCCCGTGCGCCGCGGGCGACGCTCACGTCGACCGCCGAGGCGATGCCCTCCACACCTGTGTCGAGGTACCCGGACACCACTGGGGCTGGGTGAGCCCGAGCTCGGCGAGGGCGGTGCGGGTGACGACCGCGTTGCAGGCAGCCCAACTCCAGTAGCCGATCGGCTGCTTGAGCAAGTCCGCGTCGCTGTGTGGAAACTCGAGCGCAGTCGAGGTCGAACGCCGCCGCGCCGGTACGCGCCGCCGGGCTCAGAACAGCTGCTCCTGGACGGTCGACGCGGAGGGGCGGCGGGCGGGACGGCGGGGGCGTTCCGGGCGTTCCTCCCCGAACAAGGGCGGCGTGCCGTACTCGTCCGGCTCGGCCGGGACCACGACGGGGCCGCCGGTGACGTTCAGGCACAGCGGGGCGTCGCGGTCGAAGTCCCCCGGTGTCATGTCCGTCCAGTCGCGTTCCTGACGCTCACTCACCGACGCTCCGCTCCCCGTCCCTGCTCCCGGCCCACTCATTCTTCCCGGCATCCCTCCGCCACACCCGCACCCGTGAGACGCAGGTCACATCCACTGCCGGTCACACCCGCTCGCGCCGCTCCGTCAGTAAGGCGTAGCCAACCAGCTGACCAAGGAGATCATCATGGACGCCCGACTCAACCTCTTCGGCAACGCCCTCGGTGCGAAGGTGCTCAAGCACATCAACTCGGCCGGCAAGGCGGTCACGGAATCGGGGCTGCCGGCCGCCACCCAGGAGCTGGTGAAGATCCGCGCCAGCCAGATCAACGGCTGCGGCTTCTGCACCGACATGCACACCAAGGACGCCGCGGCCGCCGGGGAGACCTCCGTGCGCCTCCATCTGATCGCCGCCTGGCGGGAGGCCACGGTGTTCACCGAGGCCGAGCGTGCCGCCCTGGAGCTGACCGAGCAGGGCACCCGGATCGCGGACGCGGCCGGCGGCGTCACCGACGAGGCGTGGGAGAACGCCGCGAAGCACTACGACGAGGACCAGCTCGTCGCGCTGATGTCGCTGATCGCCGTCATCAACACCTACAACCGGCTGAACGTCATCAACCGCCAGCCGGCGGGCGACTACCGGCCCGGCATGTTCGGCTGACCGGCGTCGGCACGGCACGAGAACGCCCCGCACCCGGAAGGGGCGCGGGGCGGTGCCGGCTCCGGCGGCCGGGTCAGGACTCGACACGCCGCCGGGACACGACTCGATGTGCCGCCGGCTCAGGACTCGCCGCGCTTGGGCAGCTTCCAGCCGGGGCGTACGAAGTGGCAGGTGTAGCCGTCCGGGTAGCGCTGCAGATAGTCCTGGTGCTCGGGCTCGGCCTCCCAGAAGGGACCGGCCGGCGCGACCTCGGTCACGACCTCTCCGGGCCACAGTCCGGAGGCGTTGACGTCGGCGATGGTCTCCTCGGCGACGCGCTTCTGCTCGTCGTCGTAGTAGAAGATCGCGGAGCGGTAGCTCAGGCCGATGTCGTTGCCCTGCCGGTTCTTCGTGGTGGGGTCGTGGATCTGGAAGAAGTACTCCAGGATCGTGCGGTAGTCGGTGACGGCCGGGTCGTAGGTGATCTCGATCGACTCGGCGTGGGTGCCGTGGTTGCGGTAGGTGGCGTTGGGGACGTCTCCGCCGCTGTATCCCACGCGCGTGGTGATCACACCGGGGAACGTGCGGATCAGTTCCTGCATGCCCCAGAAGCAGCCGCCCGCCAGCAGCGCCTTCTCCTCGGTCCTCGTCATCTCGTCTCGCCCTTCTCCCAGCGTCCGCGTCGGCGACCGTTCACGTGGGTCAACCCCGACGGGAACGTGATTGTTCCGGCCATGATCGCCGACCGTGCTGCGCGGGGTGCGGGGCGGTAAAGGGGTTGTGCCGCGGTGCCCCCGGTGTCGATCATGAACGCCGTCCGATGATGACACGTTCTGGTGCGAGGAGTCCGCGGTGACGAGTACGACGGCGGCCGGCCGGCGGGCCGGCGGGTTCGATGCGGCCCGCGTGGAGGACGCCGTTCTCGGCGTGGCCGAGGCGACGGGCTTCTCCGGCACGGTGCGGATCACCCGGCACGGGGAGCCGGTGATCCGGCGCGCGTTCGGGATGGCGTCGCGCCGCTGGTCCGTGCCGAACGCGGACGGCACGCGGTTCCGGGTGGCGTCGGTGTCGAAGACGTTCACGGCGGTGGCCGTGCTGCAACTCGTCGAGCAGGGGCGCGTCGCGCTGGACGAGCCGCTCGTGGGCCATGTCGCGGAGCACATGCCCGGGCTCGATCCCCGGGTCACCGTCCGGCACGCGCTGACGATGACGTCCGGGATCGCCGACTGGTTCGAGGAGGACAGCCCCGACTGGGAGGCCGCATGGGCCGCCCTCACGGCGTCCCACCCCCTGTACCTGCTCCGCCGCAACGCCGACTACGTGCCGCTGTTCGCGGGCAAGGAGCCCCACTTCCCGCCGGGCGAGCGGTACCGCTACAACGGCGCCGGCTACCTGCTGCTCGGCCTGCTGATCGAGTCCGTGACCGGCCGTCCCTACGAGGAGGCCGTCACGGACGGCGTGTTCACCCGGGCAGGCATGGACACGGCGGGCTTCCCCGCGCTGGACGAGATCGGCCCGGACGTCGCCGAGGGCTATCTCACCCCCGCCGACGGTCCGACGCCGTACCGGACCAACCATTACGCCACCACCCCGGCCGCCGCCGCGGACGGCGGGGCGACATGCAGCGCCGCCGACCTGACCGCGTTCGCGCACGCCCTGCGCACCGGCCGGCTGCTCGGCGAGGAGTACACCCGCCTCGCGCTGACCCCGCAGGTCGACGAGCGGGCGGAGAAGGTACGCGGCTACCGCTGGCGCTACGGCTTCGGCCTCACCCACCTCCTCGACGACGAGGACACCGTCGTCCGCTGGGGCCACACCGGCGAGGAGGACGGGGCGAGCGCCCGCCTCTACCACTACCCGCACCAGGACACGGACGTCGCCGTCCTCGCCAACGTCAGCTGGACCGCGGGCGAGATGGGCTGGGCGATCCACGACGCCCTGGTCGGCGGCTGAGGCTCCGCGCGGTCGGGGGGCGGCTCGAGTTGACGGCCTCATCGGCGCCCGAGGCTCCGTCTACCGGTCTCGGGGCGCTGGGCTGCGGGGCATCCGGCAACCGACCGGAGCGCACCGCCCCGGGCGCACGGGCGATCCGGCGCGAGCATGCGAACCGCCGCGCACGGGCGACCGGCAGCCGGGCGCCTCGGCGCATCCCGGCGTGAGGCGCGGTCAGCTGGGCCGGACGGGGCCCTTGCTCCCGGATGTGGGCTCGCCCGTCAGGCACTTCCGCTGGGAGCCGTCCGGCCGTGCGGCCTCTCACCGCCGACGTACGAGTGCGGAGGATTCGGGGATGTCCGGTGGCGGCGAGGCGGGTGTTCCCTGGGGCGTGCGCCGCGGGTCTCGGAGACCAACAGGTCCACGCCGGCGAGCAGGTCCCCTTGCTGCGCCACCCGGCGGAGCCGGTGGGCCGCGCTGCCCGTGTGCAGGGCGGCGTCGAGCAGTTCGCGCACGGTGTGCCAGTCGCCTGAGGCCTCCAAGGAGGGGCGGAGCCGGTTCAGCATCCGGCGCAGTACGACCGGGGCCGGGGCGGCGCGGCGGGTCGCCGGGTCGACCAGCGGTCCTTCGAGGCCCGAGCGGGCGGCCCGCCAGGTCGCGGCGCGCAGCCACTCGTGGTGCCCGTCGCACCGGGGCGCGGGCTCGCGGCCCAGGCGGTCGCAGGCGTCGCGTACGAGCGCCCGGAACAGCCCCGCGATCAGGGCCACGGTCTCGGGGCGGGGGCAGGCGTCGCAGATGCGCAGCTCCAGCGTCCGCTGGTGCGCGCACGGCCGTACGTCGTAGTAGATCATCCCGGGGTCGCTGACGACTCCGGAGGCGATGAGCTCGGCCACGGCGGCGTCGTAGTCGGCGGCGCTCCTGTAGCAGCCGACGGGCCCCGCGGTGGGCCAGCGCTGCCACTGCACGGTGCGCCAGCTGGCGTACCCGGTGTCGGATCCGAGCCAGAACGGTGAGCTGGCCGACAGGGCGAGCAGTGGCGGCAGCCAGGGTGACACCAGGCACATGGCGCGTACGGCGGTGTCCCGGTCCGGTATGTCGACATGGATCTGGGCGCTGCAGATGAGCTGCTCGTCGGCGACGCGCCGGTAGTCGTCGGCCATGCGCCGGTAGCGCGGATCGGGAGTGACCTCCCCCGGCGAGACGTGGGCCAGCGGCACCGTGCCCGCCGCGACGACCGCCAGGCCGAGCGAGGAGGCGGCGGCGTCCAGCAGACGGCGGGTTCCGGTCAGATCCCTGAAGAGTTCGTCGAGGGTGTCGTGCACCCGGCTGTTGCTCTCCACCACGGAGGGCTGCATCTCGTGGGTGAACCCGCTCGTGGCCCCGGTCGTGCCGAGTCTGCCGAGCAGGGCGTCGGCGCGGGGCACCAGCCGTCCGCTCTCCACGTCGAGCACGTGGAACTCTTCCTCTGCACCGATACGCATACGCACCGTCACGACGCGTCCCCTTGCCGGTAGCCGTGCGCCGTCCCGCGCCCGCCCGTCGAAGGCACCGGCGGAGGATCGGCGCCTACCGGGTGCCCTGAATGGGCCGGTCACACGCACGCGGTCCGGGATCGGTGCGATGGCAGGGCGAGGGGCGCACCGGCCCGGCTCCCCGGGGCCGAGGACGAGGCGCCGCTCGCGCACGGTCACCGCGGCGCCGGTTCCTCCACCCGGCGCCGGACGCCGGCCGCCGCCACGATCGCCCCGGCCAGGCACAGCACGCCGGTGACGACGACGGCCGCGTGGACACCGTTGAGGAACGCCTGTCCGCTGCCCTCGACGACCGCCGCCCTGAGCTCCGCCGGCATATCGGCGGAGACCGGGGCGATGCCCATGGCTACGGCGTCCCTCGCCTCCTCCAGCCGCTGGGCGACGGCCGCGGGGACGCCGGCCGAGGTCAGTTCACCGGTGAGGGTCGCACCGACCTTGCCGCTGATCAGGGAGACCAGCACAGAGGTGCCGAGCGCACCGCCGATCTGCAGGGTGGTGGCCTGCAGGCCGCCCGCCACACCGGCGTCGCTGACGGGAGCGCTGCCGACGATGGCGTCGGAGGAGGCCGCCATCACCATGCCGACACCGAGGCCGAGCGCGACGAAGGGCGGCCACATCGTGGCGTACGAGGAGTCGGTCTGCCAGGTGAGCATGCCGAAGCAGGCCGCCGCCTGGAGGACCATGCCGAGCGGCATGGTGAGCCGGGCGCCGAAGCGCTGGGTCAGGGCCGCGCCGAGCGGCGAGGCGACGAGGGAGGCGAGGCTCAGCGGGAGGGTACGGACGCCGGCCTCGACGGGCGTGAAGCCGCGGACGTTCTGCAGGTACAGCATCACGAAGAAGATCACGCCGAGCATGACGAAGAAGTTCAGCGCGGTGACGATCGCGCCGACCGTGAGCGTACGGCTGCGGAACAGGCGCATCGGCAGCAGCGGCTGCGCGATGCGCGTCTCGTACCAGCCGAAGACCAAGAGGATCACCACCCCGGCAGCGACGGCCCCCAGGGTGCCCGGGGAGGTCCAGCCCCAGGTCTCGCCCTTGACGACGCCGAACACCAGGCACAGCAGTCCGGCGGCGAGCAGCAGCACGCCGGGGATGTCGAACCGCTGCCGTCCGCCGCCGGCGCGGCTCTGCGGCAGCACGCACGCGCTGAAGACGAACGCGGCGACGCCGATGGGGGCGTTGATGTAGAAGACGGACTCCCAGTCGACGTGCTCGACGAGGAGACCGCCGACGATCGGGCCTAGGCCCTGTCGTCAAATCCCCGTCTGCCTGGCGACGCCATGCACGCACTCTCGCCGCACCGGGCGCCGACCACGTACAACCAGTACGCCGGTCGACGCCCGGCACGCCGAGAGCACGCACCTGACGCCGCCAGGCCCGCCCTTCGGGCGGACGACGGGGATTTGACGACAGGGCCTAGCGCCGTCGACACGGCGGAGACCATCGCCCAGATGCCGACGGCCATCCCGAACTTCCTCGGCGGGAACGCCGCGCGCAGCAGACCGAGGGTGTTGGGCATCAGCATGCCGCCGAAGACGCCCTGGAGGGCGCGGAAGACGACGACACCCTCGATGGATCCGGCGAGGCCGATGGCGACGGAGGCGAGCGTGAACCCGGCGACGCCGACGAGGTAGAAGGTGCGGCGGCCGAAGCGGTCCCCGAGCTTGCCGCCGAGGATGAGGGTGGCGGCGAGGGCGAGCAGATAGGCGTTGGTGACCCACTGCAGCTCGGCGGTGGTCGCGCCGAGGTCGCTTCCGATCGCCGGGTTGGCGATGGCGACGACGGAACCGTCGAGCTGCACCATGAACAGACCGAACGCCACGGCGCACAGGGTGAGCCAGGGGTTGGCCCGCAGGCGGCCGGCGCGGCCGACGGGTGCGGAAGCGGGCGGGGTGGAGTGATCCACGGTCGCGGACGGGGAGGGCATGGAGGAGCTTTCTGTCGTTGAGCATGCGTGTGACGCGCAGGGCGGCACGCGGGGACGTGGAGCAACGGCGGGGCACGAAGAGTGGCCCGGGCGCACGGAGAGGCTGCGGCTCCGGAATGTGGCGAGGGCTGGTGAGCGGGGTCGATCAGACCGCCGCCCATGGCCGAAGAGCCGGGCAGGACCGGCACGGCAGTTCACGTGACGCGGGCGTCCGAGTCGCCCCAGCCGCTCTTGGATGACCCGCTGCACGGAAGCCCGGCGTCGGTCAGCCCGTGGACGGTGGAGCAGGCCGGGCCCGGACGGTCGAAGTCACGCTGTCCCGCTCACCCGCTAAATCGCCGCGCCCGGGGACGCGGGCCCCAGGCCGGCCAGAGCTGCCGGCGGCCAGGAGCCCCGCCCACCGCGCGACCGCACGGCGACGGCCCCGGCCCCGCGGGTCAGTGCGCCGCGGAGTGCAGCCTGCGCGTGAGGGACGTGAGCGCCCCCAACGCGGAGCCCAGTGCACCGAGTTCGCCCTCGGTGAGGGACATCAGGGCCTGCCGAAGGTGGGCCGTCTCCAGGTCGCGCACCTCGGCCAGCCGGCGGCGTGCCGTGGCGGTCGGATACAGGTGGGCGACGCGCTTGTCGGCGCTGTCCTGACGCCGCTCCAGCAGACCCGACTCGGTCATCTGGGAGACCAGCGCGCTGACATTGTTCGGCTTCATCAGCAGCGCCTCGGCCGCCTCCCGCACCGTGGCACCCTCACGCCGGTCCACGAACCGCAGCAGGGCGAGCTGCCCCTCCGGCGGCTTGGGGTGCGGGTAGCCGGACGCGATCTGCCGGTCCAGGGCCCGGTACAGCGCGGGCAGGCACGCCGCGAGGCCGGAGGCCGTGCGGTCGAGCTCCCGGCGGGGGGCACTGGCGGAATCGGTCACCCGGTCACAATAGATATGGTTTCATAGCTATGTCAAAGGACGTATTCGCCCATGGACCTGTGAGGTAAGCGCGCACATGCCGACCGAAACGTTTGAGTTCCAGGTAGAGGCCCGTCAGCTGCTCCAGCTGATGATCCACTCGGTCTACTCGAACAAGGACGTCTTCCTCCGCGAGCTGGTCTCCAACGCCTCCGACGCGCTCGACAAGCTGCGGCTGGCCAAGCTGCGGGACGACACGCTCGACGCCGACGTCTCCGACCTGCACATCGAGCTCGAGATCGACCAGGACGCCCGTACGCTCACCGTGCGCGACAACGGCATCGGGATGTCGTACGACGAGGTCGGCAAGCTCATCGGCACGATCGCCAACTCGGGCACCGCCGAGTTCCTGCGGGAGCTGCGGGAGGCTCAGGACACGGCCGGGGCGGAGGGGCTGATCGGCCAGTTCGGTGTCGGCTTCTACTCCGGCTTCATGGTGGCGGACGAGGTGACGCTGCTGACCCGGCGGGCGGGTGAGCGGCAGGGCACCCGCTGGACCTCCCGCGGCGAGGGCACGTACACGCTGGAGAAGGTGGACGACGTCCCGCAGGGCACCTCGGTCACGCTGCACCTCAAGCCGGCCGACCCCGACAACCAGCTGCACGACTACACCTCGGTGTGGAAGCTCAAGGAGATCGTCAAGCGCTACTCGGACTTCATCACCTGGCCCGTCCGGCTGGTCGGGAAGGCCGCGGAGGGCGACGGCGAGCCCGAGACGCTGAACTCCATGAAGGCCCTGTGGGCGCGCTCGCGCGACGAGGTGTCCGACGAGGAGTACCACGAGCTCTACAAGCACATCAGCCACGACTGGCGCGACCCGCTGGAGACGATCCAGCTGCAGGCCGAGGGCACCTTCGAGTACCAGGCGCTGCTGTTCCTCCCGTCGCACGCGCCGCACGACCTGTTCACGCAGAACTTCCAGCGGGGCGTCCAGCTGTATGTGAAGCGCGTCTTCATCATGGACGACTGCGAGGCGCTGCTGCCGCCGTATCTGCGCTTCGTGAAGGGTGTGGTCGACGCCCAGGACCTCTCGCTGAACGTGTCCCGGGAGATCCTCCAGCAGGACCGGCACATCCGGATGATGCAGCGGCGGCTGACGAAGAAGGTGCTGTCGTCGGTCAAGAGCATGATGACCGGCGACGCGGAGCGGTACGCCACGTTCTGGCGGGAGTTCGGCGCGGTCCTGAAGGAGGGTCTGGTCACCGACCCCGACAACCGCGACGCCCTGCTGGCCGTCTCGTCGTTCGCCACCACACACGGCGAGGACGAGACGGTCACGCTGAAGCAGTACGTGGAGCGGATGAAGGACGGGCAGGAGGACATCTACTACGTCACCGGCGAGTCCCGGCAGGCCATCGACAACTCCCCGCACATGGAGGCGTTCCGGGAGCGCGGCATCGAGGTGCTGCTGCTCACCGACCCCGTGGACGAGGTGTGGGTCGACGCGGTCGGCGAGTTCGAGGGCAAGAGGCTGCGCTCGATCGCCAAGGGGGAGATCGATCTCGGCGCCGAGGGCGACGAGCAGAAGGACACCGAGCGGGAGAAGCGGGCCGAGGAGTACGAGGGTCTGCTCGGCTGGATGCGGGAGCAACTGGACGAGGACATCAAGGAGGTGCGCCTGTCGTCGCGTCTGACGGTGTCCCCGGCCTGCCTCGTCGCCGACGCGCAGGACCTCACGCCGGCGCTGGAGAGCATGTACCGGGCGATGGGCCAGGAGGTGCCGCACACCAAGCGCATCCTCGAACTCAACCCGGACCACGAGCTGGTGAAGGGACTCAACCGCGCGTTCCGGGAGCGCGAGGACCGTACGGAGCTGGCCGAGACCGCCGAACTCCTGCACACCCTGGCCGTGGTGGCGGAGGGCGGCCGCCCCAAGGACCCGGCCCGCTTCGTGAAGCTGACGGCGTCCCGCCTGGAGCGGACCCTGTGACCAACTCCCGTACTCCCACAGGGGTATGATCACCGGCAAGGGCGGGGTCGTAGCACAGAGGTAGTGCGCCGCGACAGCATCTCGGAGGACGCCGGTTCGAATCCGGCCGCCCCGCCCCCACCCCGTACAACGCGGGGAGACGTCGGGCGTGCCGTTCACCGGCTCGGGGACACCGTGGACGAGGCCGTCTGCCTCGGGCGGCGGGTCGTGGTGGCGCGCAGGCGGCGGCCGCGGCGGGTGAGGCCCCAGGGCTTGAGGACGGAGATCACCGTCATGAACACGTACGCGGACAGCGAGACGATCGGGCCGAAGAGAAGGTCGCCCGCGTCGGGCAGGGAGTGGCCCGCCGACACGGCGGTCACCGCGGAGTTCACGCCGGGGCGCAGGGCGAACGCCGTCGCGATCGTGGTGCCCAGGGTCAGCCAGAACTTGGTGGAGACCCAGCGGTGCCGGGCCAGGCCCCAGGACGTGCCGAGCGCCAGTACCAGGCCGCTGATCAGCGTCAGCAGGGCCAGCGGCAGCAGCAGCCAGTCGGCGAACAGCTTCATCGCCCGCACCGACGCCTCGATCGTGGGCGCGCCCCCGGTGGTGCTCGCGGTGATGCCGAGGGCGAGCAGCCCGAGCGTGAGCCCGAGCCAGCTCGCTGCGGCGACGACGTGCACGACGAGGAAGGTCCGGCGTGCGCGGCGGCCGAGTTTCGGGAGCGACTGCGGTCGCTTCGCGGGCTTCGGCGAGGTCTGGGCCTGCGGCGATGTCTGTGGGTTCATGGGCACCACCGTGCCGGGCGCGCGGGGCGGTGACGTCTGACGGCGGGAGTAACCCCGCGTACCCGGCTCGGCGTACACGGGTCCCGCCCGCCTACGCCGAGGGGGATCCGCGGCTCCGGAGCCGGCCCGCTTCCGCCAGGGTCCGCCGCGCCG